>NZ_JBHVYO010000002.1:0-376755 GCF_042880655.1 Streptomyces sp. NPDC058295 | reverse complement strand
AGACCGCAGACCGCAGACCGCAGACCGCAGACCGCAGACCGCAGACCGCAGACCGCAGACCGCAGACCGCAGACCGCAGACCGCAGACCGCAGACCGCAGACGACCGGTTGTCGACTAACGGTTGCGGTCGGCGGTCAGCGCGCTTCCTGGGTGAACACGTCCAGGAACGCCTCGCAGAAGGCCTTCAAGTCGTCCGGCTTGCGGCTGGTGACGAGCTTGCCGGGGCCGTGGTCGCAGATCTTCACCTGCTCGTCGACCCAGGTGGCGCCCGCGTTGCGCAGATCCGTGGCGAGGCTCGGCCATGAGGTCAGAACCCGGCCCCGTACGACGTCCGCCTCGATGAGGGTCCACGGGGCGTGGCAGATCGCGGCCACCGGCCGGCCCTGCTCGAAGAAGTCCTTGACGAACGCCACGGCCTTGTCGTCGGTGCGCAGGAAGTCGGGGTTCGCGACGCCGCCCGGCAGGACCAGCCCGCCGAAGGACTCCGCGGACGCCTCACCGACGACCTCGTCCACCCGGAACGTGTCCGCCTTGTCGAGATGATTGAACGCCTGGATCTCGCCGGAGTCGGTCGAGACCAGGACGGGCTCGTGGCCCGCGTCCACCGCGGCCTGCCAGGGGTCGGTGAGCTCGACCTGCTCGACGCCTTCGGGTGCCGTCAGAAACGCGATGCGCATGAGGGTCAACGTCCTTTCCGTGTCCTTGCGGCCCTTACGTCGGTGGGCCCTGTCCCGTCGGCCGGGTCCCGCGCCGTCACCGGCCGCTCCCGACCAGTGCCTCGGCCAGCTCCTGGACATTGGTGTAGCGGTCCTTGCCCGGCAGCTGCCGCACCGCATCCACCAGCGCGTCCGGCGCGTTCTTGCGGCGCAGGCCGACGGCCAGCGCGCCCGCGCCCGCGGGGAAGGAAGTCCGTCCCAGGGTCCGTGCCAGCTCCAGCCGCACGGTCTCCAGCGTCGCCCGGGGACTCCCGGGCACCACCGGCCCGCCCCAGACCTCGGGGTCGTCCTCGGCGGACGGCTCGGGGTCGTGCCACTCCTCCACCCGCGTGGGGTGGCCGGACCTCAGCAGACCCTGCAATTCGTGCTTCATCTCGTCGTCCCGGTGCACGCTCAGCCGGTCGCTGCCTCGCTGCATGTCTCTCCCTCCGGGTCTTCGTCGGTGTCGGTGGCCACCGCGTACCCGAGGACAGGGAGCCGACACGGGGTCGCCGGGCTACTTCTCCTGCCGCCCCGGCAGGAACTCCTGCACCTTCGCCCGGAAACCCTGTTTGATCATGGAGCTCCGGTCGGCGTCGCCCCTGAGGGCCGAGGCGACCGTGGCCTCGATCTGCTCCCAGGTGGCGTGCGGCGGGACCGGAGGCACGGCCGGGTCGGTGAGGAACTCGACGACCGCCGGGCCGTCCGCCTCCAGGGCCGCACGCCAGGCCGGCTCCACGTCCTGCGGTGTCTCCACCCGCAGCCCGGTCAGCCCGAGGGAGCGGGCGAACGCCGCGTACGGCACGTCCGGCAGCTCCTGCGAGGGCAGGAACGACGGGGCGCCGCCCATGGCGCGCATCTCCCATGTCACCTGGTTCAGGTCGCGGTTGTTCCACACCGCGACGACCAGCCGCGGGTCGGCCCAGCGGTCCTGGTACTTGGCGGCCGTGATCAGCTCCGCGAGTCCGTTCATCTGCATCGCCCCGTCCCCGACCAGCGCGATCACCGGCCGGTCCGGATGAGCGAACTTCGCGCCGATCGCATACGGCACGCCGCAGCCCATCGTCGCCAGCGTGCCGGAGAGGGAGCCGCGCATGCCGGGGCGCAGCCTCAGGTGGCGGGCGTACCAGTTCGCCACCGAGCCCGAGTCCGAGGTGACGATCGCGTCCGGCGGGAGCAGCGGGGACAGCGCGCGGGCCACGTACTCCGGGTTGATCGGGTCGGCCGACAGCCCGGCCCGCCGGTCCAGCACGTCGTCCCAGCGCCGTACGTTGTCGCAAACGGTTTCGAACCATTCCCGGCCGCGCTCCTCGCCCCTGATCATCGGGATCAGCCGGCGCAGGGTCTCCCGCGCGTCGCCGACGAGGTTCACCTCGTACGGGTAGCGCATCCCGATCATGTGCGGATCGATGTCGATCTGGACGCCCCGCGCCTTGCCGAACTCCGGCAGGAACTGCGTGTAGGGGAAGGACGAGCCGATCGTCAGCAGGGTGTCGCAGTCGCGCATCAGCTCGTAGGACGGCCGGGTGCCCAGCAGGCCGATCGAGCCGGTGACGTAGGGGAGTTCGTCGCTCAGCGCGTCCTTGCCGAGCAGCGCCTTGGCGACGCCGGCGCCGAGCAGTTCGGCGATCCGCTCGACCTCGGTCCGGGCCCCGGCGGCGCCCTGACCGACCAGGATCGCCACCTTGTCACCGGAGTTGAGGATGTCGGCGGCCGAGCGCAGGGACTCCTCCGACGGGATCGTCGTCCCACCGCTCAGGCCGAGACTGGACGGCACCATCTTGAACTCGTGGGTGGGGGCCGAGTAGGCCAGTTCCTGCACGTCGCCGGGGATGATGACCGCCGTCGGACAGCGCCGGGCGTAGGCGGTGCGGATCGCCCGGTCCAGCACGTTCGGCAACTGCTCGGGGACCGTCACCGTCTCCACGAACTCCGAGGCGACGTCCTTGAACAGTGTGTGCAGGTCCACCTCCTGCTGGTACGAGCCGCCCATCGCCGAGCGGTGCGTCTGGCCGACGATCGCGAGCACCGGCACATGGTCGAGTTTCGCGTCGTACAGGCCGTTGAGCAGGTGGATCGCCCCCGGCCCCGAGGTCGCCACGCACACCCCGAGGCGGCCGCTGAACTTGGCGTAGCCGACCGCCTGGAACGCGGACATCTCCTCGTGCCGCGACTGCACGAAACGCGGCTCGTCCCCGGCCCGGCCCCAGGCGGCGAGCAGGCCGTTGATGCCGTCGCCCGGATAACCGAAGACCTGCTCCACCCCCCACTCCCGCAGCCGCTGAAGGACATGGTCGGAGACCTTGACGCTCATGGAAAGTGACCTCCTGGGCAGGGGACGTGGACACGAGGTGAAGGCCGTGTCCCGTCCCGTGTGACCCCTGGGGCCGCCGGAAAACCTCGGCGGGTGTTTGGCGGGGGGAGTCCGGGGCAGGCGCGCCACAGTGCTTCGGACCGGAGGCACGTCCGTGGGAGGCAGCGACTTCGCGCCTCGCGGCGGCCCGGTCGGGCCGCTGTCGCGCCTCCCCGGTGACCGGCCAACCCAGAGCACTTCCAAGGGAGCTGCCCCACCCCATGCCGAACAGAGCGAACACGAAGCGCCATCCGCACGACGACGCCCCCGACACCGCCGACGCCTTCCGCAGGCTCGCCGCCCTGCCCCCGGGGCCCCAGCGCGACACGCTCCGCTCCCAGATCGTCGAGGCCTGGCTGCCCATGGCCGACCGTCTCGCCGGCCGTTTCCGCAGCCGCGGCGAGGCCTTCGACGACCTGCGTCAGGTCGCCGCCCTAGGCCTGGTCAAGGCCGTGGACCGCTACGACCCCGAACTCGGAAACGCTTTCGAGAGCTACGCCGTCCCCACGGTCACCGGCGAGATCAAGCGGCACTTCCGCGACCACATGTGGACCCTGCACGTGCCGCGCCGCGTCCAGGAACTGCGCAACCGGGTGCGCTTCGCCGACCAGGAGCTGGCCCAGACCGTCTCCGGGCGGCGGCCCACCGTCGCCGAGATCGCCGAGCGCGCGCAGCTCAGCGAGGAGGACGTGCGCATCGGGATGGGGGCCCTGGAGAGCTTCACCGCGCTGTCGCTGGACGCGGAGTTCGCGGGCGGCGAGGACGGCTACTCGCTCAGTGACGTGCTGGGGGCGGCGGACCCGGCGCTGGGCACGGTCGTGGACCGGGAGGCCGTCAGGACACGGCTCGCCGCGCTTCCCGAGCGGGAGCGGGCGATCTTGTACATGCGGTTCTTCGAGGACATGACGCAGAGTCGGATCGCGGAACGTCTGGGCATCTCGCAGATGCATGTGTCACGGCTGATCAACCGGTGCTGCAACCGGTTGCGGGAACAGGTCCTGAACGACGCTGCGTAGCAGGAACCCGCGGGGCGCGGGGGCGACGCCGGTCACCCGGTTGGTGGTCTGTGTCCCGCCAATGGCGTCCGGCCGCGCGCGGCCGGCGGGTCCTCGGGCTCTGATGGCTGTGGGGCGGCAACGCCCCGCCCGCAGCCGTCGGCCGAAGGAACCGCCCCATGCGTCGCACCGCTCACCTCCTCTCCACCCTCGCCGTGGCCGGTGCCGTCCTGGTGGCCGTCGGTCCGGCGGCGTACGCGGACCCGGCGGCGGAGGTCAGCCCGGGCAGCGTCGCCCCGGGCGGCAGCGTCACCGTGTCCGTCTCCTGCGGACCCCTCGGCGCCGCCGCGCCCGATAGCCTCGACGCCACCTCGCAGGCCTTCGCCGAGGGCACCGTCAAACTGAGCAAGGTCCCCGGCGCCGACGGCGCACCGTCCGGGCCCGCCTACCGGGGCACCGCACGTATCGCGCCCGCCGCCGATCTCGAGGTGAGCCCGGAGGCGGTCGGACCCGACGCCGCCTGGACCGTCGACGGCAGCTGTCCGGCGGCGCCCGGCGGACAGGGCAAGCCGTGGAGCGCGACGCTGGACGTCGCCCGTGGCGTCCCACAGCCGTGCGGGTC
Organism: Streptomyces sp. NPDC058295; assembly: GCF_042880655.1. Lineage (NCBI taxonomy): Bacteria > Bacillati > Actinomycetota > Actinomycetes > Kitasatosporales > Streptomycetaceae > Streptomyces > Streptomyces sp. NPDC058295. Next base: position 372,089 of record NZ_JBHVYO010000002.1, on the reverse strand, counting down.
GGCGTCCGCCGCGTCCTGCGCCACCGACCGGCCGTGTCCGCCGGCGCAGGGCACCTCCCCGGGGCACACCGACATCTGCCGCACCGTCGAGCCGTGCGCCCCGGCCGAGCCCCAGCCCCGGGCCGCCGCGTCCCACGAGCCCGGCTGCGCCCCCGCCACCGTCGAGCACGGGGTGCAGGCCGGTGAGGGCGGCGCCTTCACCGACTCCGTCCCCGCGCTCGCCGCCGGTGGCCTGCTGATCGCCGGCGCGCTCGGCGCCGCCGTGCACCGGCTGCGCCGCCGGGACCCCGAGGGCGGCGTCTGACCTGCCGACGAGCCGGTCCGGCCCGCGCTGTGACCGGCGCAACGTGCCCGACGGCCATGGGGTGCGGCCCCACGGGGTACTCAGAGCGCAGGGGCACGACCGGCCCCGTACGAGTGCCCGGCCCCGCAGGGCCGCCGGGCCCCGCACGGGACGCGAGGCCCCGCCCGGCCCACGACGACGTCCGGCGGCCGGGCACGGCACAGCGCGGCGGGCACCACGCCGTGCACGGCACCACACCGGGCACGGCACCAGGACCAGGCAGGGCATCGGGGACGGACTGCGCGGAGGACGGCATGCGGCGGACGGCAGTGGAGGACCACGGGCCCGTCCGCTACGGCCCGCCACTGCCCCTGGACGGCCTGCCGGTGCTGCCGGAACTCGTCTCGGTGCTCGCCGGGGCCGCCGGCCGCGCCGACGCCGAGCCGGTCGGCGGCGGCCGCGCCCTGCTGGACGCCGCGCACGGCTACTGGGAGCGGCGCGGGACCCCCGCCGAGCCGGGACGCATCGTGGCCGGGCCCGGCGCCCCGGCCCTGCTGCTCGCGCTGACCGCCGCACTGGGCGGCGACGTCCTGGTGCCCCGGCCCTGCGCGGCCTGGTGGGCGCCCTACGCCCGCCTGCTGGGGAGACCCGTCTTCCATGTGGCGACACCCGCCGAGTGCGGCGGCGTCCCGGACCCCTACGCCCTGCTGGAGACCGTGCGCCGGGTGCGCGCCGAGGGCGGCGACCCGCGGCTGCTGGTGCTGTCCGTCGCCGACGACCCCACCGGGACCGTCGTGCCGCCCGAGGTGCTGCACGAGGCGGTGGAGGCCGCCGCGGGCGAGGGCCTGCACCTGGTCAGCGACGAGACCTGGCGCGACACGCTGCACGCCCCGCACGACACCGTGCTGGTCAGCCCCGCCGAGATGCTGCCCGAGCAGGTCACCGTCGTCAGCGACCTCGCCGGTGCGCTGCTGCCCACCGGCTGGCCGGCGGCCGTCGCCCGGTTCCCCGCCACGGCCGTCGGCGACGATCTGCACGCGCGGGTGCTCGACGTCCTCACCGCGCTCGGCGCGCGCGTGGCCGCTCCGGTCGCCGCCGCGGCCGCGTACGCCCTGACCGAGCCCGAGCCGGTCACCGCGCGCGTCGCCGCCGCGGTGCACCTGCACGCGCGTGTGGCGGACGCCGTGCACGCCACCGTGGTCGCCGCGGGCGGCCTCGCCCTCCCGCCCCGGGCCGGCCGTCACCTGTACGTCGATCTCGGCCCGCTGCGCACCGCGCTCGCCGCGCACGGCGTCGGCGACGCACAGGACCTGGAGGACTTCCTCGCCGCCCGGCTCGGGATGCCCGCGCCGGGCGGACACCGCTTCGGGGACGAGCTCGGTGCCCTGCGCGTCCGGCTGTCCACCGGCATGCTGCTGGACGGTACGGACGCGCAGCGCACGGAATGCCTCACGTCACCCACACCGTTGGAACTGCCTCACGTGCAACGCGCGTTGACGCTCTTGAGGTCGGTCTTCGACGATCTCCGTGACGACGCTCAGCGATGGGAGCCTCCTCGATGACGCAGCAGTCCGAGTCGACCACCGCCGGCACGGTGACCACCGAGGACGCCGAAGCCCCGGCCCCCCTGGCCCCGCTCGCGCCCGCCGCCCCGCCGCTCGCCGAGCCCCGCCCCCTGGGAGAGCGGCGCGTGTGGCCGCGGACCTTCCACGACCGGCTTACCTCACCCCTGCCCAACCTCAAGGCCCTCGCCCGGTTCGCCCGCGAGGGTTCCGTGCGGCCCGGCAGGGACGGCCTCGCCGACATTCCCCGGCTGCCCTTCGCACCCGCCCCGCTGCCCCGGGTGGACGCCCGTACCGTCGCCGTCTCCTGGGCGGGGCACGCCAGTTGGGTGGTGAGCGTCGGCGGCCTCACCGTCCTGACCGACCCGGTCTGGTCCCGCCGGATCCTCGGCACCCCGGCCCGGATCACTCCCGTCGGCGTCCCTTGGGAGGCGCTCCCGCGCGTCGACGCCGTCGTCATCAGCCACAACCACTACGACCATCTCGACGCCCCCACGCTGCGCCGGCTCCCGCGCGACACACCCGTGTTCGTGCCGGCCGGGCTCGGACGCTGGTTCCTGCGCCGCCGGTTCACCCGGGTCACCGAGCTGGACTGGTGGGAGGCTGCCGAACTCTCCGGCGTGCGATTCGACTTCGTGCCCTCCCACCACTGGTCCAAGCGGTCCCTCACCGACACCTGCCATTCCCTCTGGGGCGGCTGGGTGCTCACCGCCCCCGACGGCCGGCGCGTCTACTTCGCCGGTGACACCGGCTACGGCCACTGGTTCTCCCGGATCGGACAGCGCTACCCGGGCATCGACCTGGCCCTGCTGCCCATCGGCGCCTACGACCCCCGCTGGTGGCTCAGCGACGTCCACTGCGATCCGGAGGAGGCGGTCCGCGCCACCCTCGACCTCGGGGCGCGGCGGATGGCGCCGATGCACTGGGGCACGTTCGTGCTGTCCGCCGAGCCCGTCCTCGAGCCCCTCACGCGCGTGCGTGCGGCCTGGGAGAAGGCGGCGCTGGACCGGGACGACCTGTGGGACCTCCCGGTGGGAGGCGCACGGGTACTGGAGTGACACGGGTACGGAGTGAGGCCGGTAAGAAGTGACGCCGGTATGAAGTGACGCCGGTACGGAGTGACCCCGGGACCCGAGCCGTACGGGTACTCGGGCCCGAAGTCGTACGGGTACCGGAGGGGTACGCCTACAGGAGCACCTCGGGTGCCGGAGCGGCACGCATATCGGTGGGGCCTGCGCACCGGTGTGGCTCGCGCACCGGTGTGGCCCGCACGCTGGTGTGACAGCGGTCCGGCACACCGCGGCCGCAGTACCGGCAGGGACGCCGGACCGGCAGGACTCCCGCCCTACGCGGCCCTGGTTCCCCGGGTTACGCGGCTCTGGCCCCCGGGCTACGCGGCCCTGGTTCCCCGGGCCCGGCGCCACAGGCTCGGGGCCGCGCCGATCACCACGGTCAGCACGATCGCCGCGACCACGCCCTCCCAGGGCTCGGGGAACAGCGAGCCGCCGAGGATCCCGATCAGCTGGTAGGTCACCGCCCAGGCCAGACACGCCGGGAGGTTGCCCCGCGCGAAGCGGCGCAGCGGCCACTCCGCCATCAGACAGGCCAGCATGACCGGTATCCGGCCCGCCGGCACCAGCCGGGACAGCACCAGTACGGCCGTGCCGTGGTGGGCGAGCTTGTCCTGCGCCTGCTCGAGCCGCTCCTCGGGAGCCCGCGAGCGGATCGCCTCCAGCCAGCGCGAGCCGTTCTTCGACCGCATCCCGCGCCGCCCCAGCCAGTACAGCGCCACGTCCCCGCAGAACGCCGCGAGCGACGCCGTCAGGAACACCATCGCCAGCGCGTACGGCACCGTCTGGTGGACGGCGACCGCCGCCGCCGTACTCACCAGCGCCCCCGTCGGCACCACCGGCACCAGCGCCCCGATCAGCACCAGCAGGAACAGCGACGGATAGCCGAGCGCCTGCTGCGTGGCCTCCGTCGGCACGACCGTCACGGTCGCGGCGAGCCACCACTTCACCGGGAGACCTCCGGGCGCACGCTCTGGCCGTGCCCGAGCCGGTGCACCACGACCCCCGGCGCGCGTTCCGCCGCGAGCCGGACGAACTCCTCGCCGGGAGCATGGAATTCATGAGGGCGCACGGCGTCCATGCCGATCGGCCAGTAGGTGCCGTAGTGCACCGGCACCGCGGTGCGCGGCGCCAGCCGGACCAGTGCCTCGGCCGCGCGCCCCGCGTCCAGGTGTCCCTCGCCGAGATACGGTCCCCAGCCGCCCACCGGGAGCAGCGCCACGTCGACCGGCCCGACCTCCTTGGCCATGTCGTCGAACAGGCCGGTGTCCCCGGCGAAGTACGTCCGGGCCTCGCCCTCGACGACGTACCCGAGCGCGGGGGAGTGATGCCGTCCGACCGGCAGCCGCCGCCCGTCGTGGCGCGCGGGCACGGCCCGTATCCGCACGTCGCCGACGGTGGTCTCGTCCCCCGGCGCCATCTCGCTCAGCCGCAGATGCCGCAGGCGGCGCAGCCCGGGGACGGCGCGCGGCGCGCCCCGGGGCACCAGCAGGCGCGTGCCCGGCGCAAGGCGCGCCAGCGAGGGCACATGCAGATGGTCGGCGTGCAGGTGGGAGACGAGCGCCACGTCCGCGCGCCAGGCGCCGGGCGGGGGCAGCGCGCCCCGGCGGCGGCGCAGATGCGCGAGGCGGCGCGCGAACAGGGGGTCGGTGAGGACACGTACGTCCGAATCCTCGACCGTGCAGGTGGCGTGCCCCCACCACGTGATCTCCACCGCCACCTCTTTGCCTCCTTCGCGCGACTCCCCGAAGCCTACGGGCAGGAGTAGGGTCGGCGGCGAAACCCGGAGGTGAGGGGGACGCCATGGGACCGGTGCGGGTCACGGCGATCGCGAGTCTGACGCCGCTCGAGGAACTGGACTCCGATCCCTTCCTGGTGGACTCCCGCAGCCAGCACGCGATGTGCGCGCGGTGGGCCGCCGAGCGCGGCTACGTCGTCAGCCGGGAACTGCTGGTCCGCGGGCTGCGCGCCGACCACTGCGTGCTGTGGGACGGCATCCGGGCCGGCGTCGACCTGTTCGTCGCGCCCAGCCGCCGGGTGCTGGAGAGCGCGCTGAGTTCCGTGGAGGAGTTCTCCGCGGAGTGCGCGCGGCGCGGTGTGCGGGTGGAGACGGTCGGTACCGCCGAGCCCGCCTACGACGCGCAGATGAAGGCCCGGGTGCACCGGCGTCTGTCGATGCCGACGGCCGGCTACGACGGGCGGTAGCCGCGGGGTGCCCGTCACCGGGGTATGACAGGGTGGAAGGCGGCCCCCGGGCGTCGGGGCCGGAACGTGAGGTGTACGGGGCGTGCGTGGGGTGCGGTGGCGGCGGGCCGTCAGTCAGGCCGGTCGGAGCGTCGCGGTGTGGGGCGTCTCCACGCTCACGATGCTGGTGCTCGCGGGGATCCTGCCCGACTTCCGGCTCCAGTCGCCCGACGGCGACAGTGCCACCACCATCGCCAGGACCGCCGCCGTGGGCGCGGGGGCGTTCGGTCTGCTGTCGGCGCTGGCCTGGCCGTTGCTGGTGCGCCTGCTGCTGCTCGTCCCGGCGTTGGTCCTCGGCCTGCTGGTGTTCTTCCTCAACGGCTCGCTGCTGCTCCTCGCCCTGCGCCTGAACCCCTCCGGACAGAGCGAGGTGGCGCCCGAGACCGCCGTGATCGTCGCCGCCGTGATGTCCGCCGTCGCCTCCGCGACGGGCGGCGCGCTGGCCGTACGCGACGACGAGGCCTACCGCCGCCGCCTGTACCGGCTCGCCGACCGCCGTCGAAGAGGCGGCGCCGCCTGCCCCGTCACGCCCGGCACCGTCTTCCTCCAGCTCGACGGCGTCGGCCACGAGGTGCTGGCCGCGGCGGTGCGCAAGGGGCTGATGCCGACCGTCGCCAGATGGCTGGGCAGCGTCCCGCGACAGGGCCGTGCGCAGGGCCGCGCGGGCGGCGGCGCCCCGAGCCCCAGCCACCGGCTCACCCGGTGGCACACCGACTGGTCCAGCCAGACCGGCGCCAGCCAGCTCGGCATCCTGCACGGCAGCAACCACGACGTGCCCGCCTTCCGCTGGTACGAGAAGGACACCGGGGAGGTGATGGTCTGCAACCGTCCCACCAGCGCCGCCGAACTCCAGCGCCGCGCGGTCGAGTACACCGGTGACGGCGGACTGCTGTCCGCCGACGGCGCGAGCCGCGGCAACCTCTTCAGCGGCGGCGCGGACGAGCAGGCCCTCGTGCTGTCCATCGCCACCCGACGGCGCAGCCGGGAGACGAGGTCCCGCTCCGGCTACTTCGCCTACTTCTCCGACCCGGCCAACGCCGTGCGCACCGCGCTGTCGTTCGTCGCCGAGGTCGGCCGCGAGACGGGACAGTCCACCCGCGCCCGGCTGCGCAAGGAGCGCCCACGCGTCGGACGCGGCGGCCTCTACCCGCTGGTCCGCGCCTTCGCGACCGTCGTCGAACGGGACGTCGTGGTGGCCGCCGTGACGGGCGACATGCTCGCCGGCCGCACCGCCGTCTACGCCGACCTGGTGGCGTACGACGAGGTCGCGCACCACTCCGGGCCGCTCGGCCGGGACACCGAGCAGGTCCTCGGGCGCCTCGACCGGGCGCTCGCGCTGCTCGAGAACGTCGCCGAGCACGCCCCCCGCCCCTATCGGATCGTCGTCCTGTCCGACCACGGTCAGAGCCCCGGGGAAACGTTTCACACCCGCTACGGCCTCACCCTCGGCGACCTGGTGCGGGCCGGCTGCGGGCTGGCCGTGTCACGCAAGGCCGAACGCACCCACAGCGGCGCCGAGGCCCGGGCGGCCGTCCGCGCGGCGCTGCGCCGGCCCGTCGAGGAGAGCGGCGAACGCCACCGCCCGACCGGCCGCCGCTCGGAACCGATCGTGCTGGCCTCGGGCAACCTCGGCCTGATCTCGTTCCCGGACGTGCCGCACCGGATGAGCAAGGAGGAGATCGACGCCCGCCACCCCGCGCTGCTGACCACCCTCGCCAACCACCCCGGCATCGGCTTCCTCCTCGTCCGCAGCGAGGAGCACGGCGGGGTCGTCCTCGGCGCGTACGGCGCGGAGATACCGCTGGACCAACTCGACCGGACGCCCGGCCCGCTGGCCGCCTTCGGGCCCGGAGCCGCCGACGCCGTGCGCCGCACCCATTCCTTCCCGCACACCGCCGACATCATGGTCAACTCCTTCCACGACCCGGCCGACGGCGAGGTCCTCGCCTTCGAGGAGCAGATCGGCTCCCACGGCGGCCTCGGCGGCGCCCAGGCCAGGCCGTTCCTGCTGTCCCCGCTCGCGCTGTCCGCACCCGTCGAGGACGACGACGAACTGATCGGCGCGGAGCAGGTGCACCGCGTCCTGCGCCGCTGGCTGCGCGAGTCCAACGGGCCCCAGGTACCGGTCGAGACGGCACCGCAGGAGCGCGCCGCCTGAAATTGGGCTGCGCCGGAGGAGCCGTACGCACACACTGTCCGTACCGGTCCGGTCGTCCGGATCCCGCGCGTTCGCGCCCCTTCCGCATCCCTCGAGGAGCCTTGGCCTTGCAGGCTGCCGTCACTGTCACGCCTTCCCGTATCCCCGAACTGCTCCTCGGTCTCGCCACCGTGCGGCCGGTGTTCCTCTGGGGCGCCCCCGGCATCGGAAAGTCCTCCCTGGTCAGGGACTTCGCCGAGTCGCTGGGGCTGGAGTGCGTGAGCCTGCTCGGTACCCAGCTCGCGCCCGAGGACCTGATCGGCGTCCCCCAGATCCGGGACGGGCGGTCGGTGTTCTGCCCGCCGGAGGCCATCGCCCGGGACGAGCCGTACTGCCTCTTCCTGGACGAGCTGAACGCGGCGACGCCCGATGTCCAGAAGGCGTTCTACTCCCTCATCCTCGACCGGCGGATCGGCAACTACGAGCTCCCCGCGGGCTCGATCGTCATCGGCGCCGGGAACCGGGCCACGGACAACGCGCTCGCCCGGCCCATCGCCTCCGCGCTCGTCAACCGCCTCACCCATGTCCACCTCGAGGCGTCCGCGAAGGACTGGCTGGCGTGGGCCGCGCACCACGACATCCACCCGTGGATCCTCGACCACCTCACCGACCGCCCCGACCACCTGTGGTCCAAGCCGCCGAAAACCGAGGAACCGTTTTCCACCCCCCGTTCCTGGCACATGCTCTCCGACGCGCTGCACTCCTTCGGGCCCGATCTCGACGAGGACACCCTCACGGTGCTGGCGCACGGCACGCTGACGCCCACGCACGCCACCGCCTTCCGCGGCTACGTCAAGATCGTGCGCAGCCGGTACGGCATCGAGGCCATCCTCAAGGGCGAGGCCCCCTGGCCGCGCCGGGTCGAGGACCGTGACCTGCTCTACTACCTCGCCGACTCGTTCCGCGGCCGGCTCGTCAAGGAACTGCCCGCCGTCCGGGAGCACATGTCGGCGAAGGGCCGGCAGACCGCGTACCGCGCCAAGTCGCTGCTCGTGCAGCTCGCCGAGATATCCGTCGAGGTCGCCCAGACCGTGATCGCCTCCGACGCCGACGGCAACCCGGTGCTGCCCGCCTGGTTCCTGGTCGAGGCGGCCCGGGACATGCCCCGCCTGGTGGAGGCGCGCCGGTGAAACGGGAGGACCGCGACAAGAAGAAGCGGGACCTCGCCGCGGAGGCGTTCGAGGCCGGGAGGCTGGCGCTGCGCGGCAACCCGGCGCTGGCCGCCGTCGACTTCGACACCTGCCGCCGTGAGGAGTGCACCATGGCCCCCCGCGACGGGCTCGTCCGCGCGGACTCCAACGGCACCCTGCACGCCCACCCGACCCGGCTCGCCGACCCCGACCTGTGGGCCTGGTCCCTCGCGCACGCCGCCCTCCATCTCGGCTTCGGACACCTCCCGGCGTCCCCGACCGAGCGCGCCCAGCCCGACCGGTACGACCTCGCCGCGCGCTGCCTGGTCGTCAACCGTTTTCTGCTGACGTTTCCGGTCGGCCGCGCCCCCGACGAGCTGCCGCCGTCGTACCCGGGCGGTGACGAGGAGCAGCTCGCCGCCCGCTGGCGGCGCACCGGGCTGCCGGCCGCCTACGAGCACTGCGGTACCGCGGGGACGGCCGCCGACCAGGCGCTCGTGCGGTGGACCTGGTCCGGGCGTCAGATGCCGGACTGGCCGCTGGCCTTCGCCACCGCCCTGACCCGGACCGTGTCCGCCGCGATGGACATGGCGGGCGGCCGCCGCGTCTCCCTCCACGGCGCGGTGACCCCCCTGCGTCCCTGGGAGCGCGCGCTGAGCTGGTTCGTGTCGTCCTACCCGCTGCTCGGCGGGCTCGCGGCCGGTATCAAGCTCGTCGCCGACGCCGAACTCGCCCGCGCGCACGGCATCTCGATCGCCGCCGTGAACGCGGAGGCGGGCGAGATCTACATCAACCCCCTGCGGCGCTACGAGGACGAGGAGTGGCGGTTCGTCCTCGCCCACGAGATGCTGCACGCCGCCCTGCGTCACGGCGACCGCTGCGGCACCCGCGACCCCTATCTCTTCAACGTCGCCTGCGACTACGTCATCAACGGCTGGCTGCGCGAGATGCAGGTCGGCACCATGCCCGAAGGGCTGCTGTACGACGCCGAGTTGGCGGGCCTGTCCGCCGAGGAGGTCTACGACCGCATCGCCGTGGACCTGCGCCGGATGCGGCGACTGGCCACCCTGCGCGGCAAGGGCCTCGGCGACATTCTCGGCGCCCCGCTCGGCCCGCCCTGCGACTACGTCGACCTCGACGGCTTCTACCGGCGCGGTCTCGCCCAGGGCTTCGACCTGCACCAGCGGCAGGAACGCGGCTTCCTGCCGGGCGGGTTGGTGGAGGAGATCCGCGCGCTCAGTCACCCGCCGCTGCCCTGGGACGCCCGACTGGCGCGCTGGTTCGACGAGTTCGTGCCGCGCCCCGAGCCGGTGCGGACCTACGCCCGTCCCGCGCGCCGGCAGGCCTCCACCCCCGACATCCCGCGCGCCGGCCGCTGGTTCCCGCCCGAGGAGGTCGCCCGCTGCACCTTCGGCGTCGTCCTGGACACCTCCGGCTCCATGGACCGCACCCTGCTCGGCAAGGCGCTCGGCGCCATCGCCTCGTACGCCGAGGCCCGTGACGTCCCGGCCGCCCGGGTCGTGTTCTGCGACGCGGCCGCGCACGACGCGGGCTATCTGCCGGTCACCGAGATCGCCGGCCGGGTCCGTGTGCACGGCCGCGGCGGTACGGTCCTGCAGCCCGGCATCGACCTGCTGCACCGCGCCGACGACTTCCCGCCGGGCGCGCCGCTGCTCGTCATCACCGACGGCTGGTGCGACGTGCTGCGGGTGCGGCGCGAGCACGCGTACCTGATCCCGCAGGGTCGTCGACTGCCGTTCACCGCGCGGGGGCCGGTGTTCCGGGTGCGGTGACGCGGAATGTGATCGGATGGGGGTGGAATCCCGTGCAACGGGACCCCCTGCAGAACCCCATGCGAAAGGAAGAACCGTGGCTACCACGCGCTCCGCACACACGGTCTGGGAAGGCAACCTGCTCGAGGGCAACGGGGTCGTGACCTTCGACTCCTCCGGCATCGGTCAGCAGCCGGTGTCGTGGCCTTCGCGCGCCGAGCAGGCGAACGGCAAGACCAGCCCGGAGGAGCTGATCGCCGCCGCCCACTCCAGCTGCTTCTCCATGGCGCTGTCGCACGGCCTGGCCGGTGCCGGTACCCCGCCCACCAAGCTCGTCACGTCCGCCGACGTCACCTTCCAGCCGGGGGAGGGCATCACCGGCATCCACCTGACCGTGGAGGGCACCGTCCCCGGCCTCGACGACGACGCGTTCGCCGCCGCCGCCGAGGACGCCAAGAAGAACTGCCCGGTCAGCCAGGCGCTCACCGGCACGACCATCACCCTGTCGGCCAAGCTCGCCTGAGCCGCCGCGTCGGGTCCGGGGCGCGGGAGCCGTACAGGGCCTCCGCGCCCCGTCGTGCCGTCCCGGCCCTCGCCGGGCCGCCCCGGCTCAGACGAGTCCGGTCAGGCCCCTGATGGCGGACTGCGCCCACTCCTGCGCCCCGACCGCCGTCCCCGCCGCGAGGCCGGTCGCGACCGGTGCCAGGGCTCCCTTGAGCATGGTCACCGAGCGGCGGAGCCTGCCCGGCTCGGGCGACTCCGGACCGGTGATCTCGGCGAGGACCTCCTGGGCCGCGCTCTCGGCGTCCTCGCGTTCCTGATCGCCGAGTCCGGCCGCCGGCAGCTGCCGGAGCAGCTCGGTCACCAGTGTGGCGAGCGCCTCGTGTCCCGGGGCGACCGTGTTGTTGAGCTGCTGGTTCTGGGTGGCCGTCTCGTTGTTCCAGGCGAACTGGGCATTCGACACACCCCCGTTGAACACCGGACCGTCGTAATGGTGCACCTGCCGCGGTTCGTTCATCGGCCGACTCCGTCCTGATCGCTCTGGGCGCTCTGGTCGTTCTGGTCGTTCTGAATGGTCTGCTGCTGGATGACGTTGGTGTTGTTCCACGCCAACTGGGCGCTGTGCACCGCCTCGACGAAGACCGGCCCGTGGTAGTGGTTGACGATCGTCGGCGGCGGGGGCGGCTCCGTGATCTCCCTGACCGGCAGCGACGTCCGGAGCCCGACCAGTTTGACGCGGCCGTTGTGCTGCACGGCCACCCCCGTCGCGCCCGTCACGGCACAGCCCGCCAGCCGGCCGCCGCAGGCGTCGTCGCAGCGCACTCCCGTGGCCGCGCAGTCCTCGAAACGGCTGTCGGCGACGTCCAGATACGCGGAGCCCGTGCCGCACAGGCCGTACGACTCCGCGCCGGTGACGGTGAGGTTCCGCGCGACGAGCCGCGCCGTGCCGAAGGCCAGGGCCCCGCCGGTGCTCACGGCGCAGACCTCGCTGTCGTGCACGTGCAACTGCGCCTCCTCGCCGGCGCCGAACCCCAGCAGCCCGCGCTCCGCCGACACCCTTCTCAGGGTCACCCGGGACTGGCCGACGGCGGCCACGGCGGCCATGTCGAAGTCGAGGATCCTCGCGTCGGTGAGCTCGGCCGTCGTACCGCCGTTGCCCCGCGTCTCCAGGCCGAACGGGCAGCGCTCGACGCGGACCTGCGCGAACTCGGCCTTGCTCTCGTCCCAGACCCGCAGCGCGACGCCGGTCAGGTCGTGCACGTCGACGCGGGTGAAGTGGCCTCTGGCCTTGTCGGTGACGGCGATGCCGACATTGCCCGCCGTGACGCGGCAGCCAGTCACCCGCGGGGCACCGCCCCGGGTCGACAGCACCCCGACGTTTCCCGCGCCGGTGATCTCGCAGTCCTCGAACGTGCCACGGCCCGAGTCCTGGACATGGATGCCGGTGTCGCGGCAGTCGGTGAACACGCAGTCGCGCACCGTCGGGTCGGCACCGCTCGCCACCAGGATCCCGTTCTCGGCGTCGGTGACGCGGGTGCCCCGCACGGAGCCCCGGGACTGCTCGATGAAGGCCAGACCCGCCAGGTGCGTGGCGACGACCGTGCACCCCTCGACGGTCAACTCCGCCCGCGTGTCCGCCATGACGGCCGCCTGCTCGGCGCCGGTGATCTCGCACCCGACGAGGTGGGCCCAGGCGTCGCTGACGCGCACCCCGTGGATCCGGCTGCCGTCGAACCGGCTGTCCCGGACCAGCACCCGGGCGTTCTCGATCACCGCGATCGCGTTGTCGGCGGCGTCGGTGAACCGGCACCGCTCGACCTGCCCGGCGGCGCCGGCGAAGACGGTCCTGCCGTACCGGAACTCGCTGTCCGTCAACGTCACGGACGTGCCCGGCCGGGCGTGCGCGCAGACCCCGTTGTGCGCCCGGATCGCCACCCGGTCCAGGGTGAGGGTTCCCGCGTGGCAGTCGACGACGCCGGCGTCGGCGTCCCGGCCGACCAGCGCCAGGCCCCGGACCACGACCGCACCCGAGACGTCGAGCACGGTGCCGCGGGGAACGCTCACCACCACGGAGCCCGCGGCACCGAGCGCGGCCAGCTCGATCTCGCCCCGGACGGAGAGCCGTTCCTCGTAGTGGCCGGGAGTGATCTCCACCCGGGCGGCCCGGCCCCGCGCGGTCGCGGCGCGCAGCGCGGACCCGATGTCGGGGTGGGTGCCACGACCCCCGTGCGGCGCGACCACGTACCTCTTGACCATGCCCGCGTCCCCCGCAGCGCCCGTCCGTGACGGATCGTCGACTCCCGGTCACCGATGCTACCCGAGGGGTCTGCGGCGCCGGGGGTGCAGGCGGTGGCCTTCACCCGACCTCCTCCTCGCCGCGCACGCGCCCCGGTACCGGCTCAGGGCTTCCGGGCGACCCCCGCGTACACCGGCACGATGCCCTCCGCCTGGACCGCCACGTCCTCCGGCTCCGGGCGCCAGCCGGAGACGGGGATCACGCCCGGTCCGAGCAGCTCCAGGCCCTCGAAGAAGCGGGCGAACTCGGCCAGGGAACGCGGGTAGAAAGGCGTTCCACTGCGCCGGAAGTTCTCCGCGGCCTTCTCGATGGCCGCGGGGTTCAGGTCCGGGGTCACCTGGGAGAGGATCAGCCAGCTGCCCGGCGCGAGCGCGGCGACGTACTTCTTCAGCAGGCCGTGCACGTCGTCGCCCGCCGGGTCATCGCTCAGGTAGTGGGTGAGCGCCACCAGCGACAGCGCGACCGGCCGCGTGAAGTCCAGGGTGTCGGCGGCCCGGTGCAGCAGCGTGTCGACCTCGCGGACGTCGGCGTGCGCATACCGGGTGGAGCCCTCCGCCGAACCGTGCAGCAGGGCCTCCGCGTGCCGCAGCACGATCGGGTCGTTGTCCGCGTACACGACCTTGGCCTCCGGGGCCACGCCCTGCGCCACCTGGTGCAGGTTGGGCTGGGTGGGGATGCCGGTGCCGACGTCGAGGAACTGGCGTATCCCGCCCTCGGCGGCCGTGCGGACGGCCCGCTGCATGAACCGTCGGTTGGCCCGCGCCCCGCGCAGCACCGTGCCGTCCACGGCGAGGATCCTGCGGGCCAGTTCCTCGTCGACGGGGTAGTTGTCCTTGCCGCCCAGCCACCAGTCGTAGACGCGGGCCGGATGCGGCTTGCTGGTGTCGATGCGGGCGGGTGCCTGCTCGGCCTCGGATCCGGTCATGCGGGTCTCGCCTCCAGGAGAGTCAGGAGCCAGGGGTCGGAAGTCAGGGGGTCGGGGGGCAGGGGGCTGGGTTCAGGGGTCGAGGGACGGGAGCCAGGGGGCCGGGGCCGGAAGTGGGGGAGAGGCCCGGGGCGACGGGACGGGCTCAGAGGCTTCCGCGGGCGTCCCGCAGGATCTTCTTGGTCTGCTGCGCGGACGCGGCGTGGGTCGTCATGTGGTCGAGGACCTCCAGGTGCCCGGAGACCTCCTTGCGATCGTCGAGGTACAGCGCGCCGGTCAGGTACTCGGTGACGACCATGTCGGGCAGTTCGGGCTCGGCGAAACGGAAGAGCGAGAACGGCGCGGACGTGCCCGGATGCGGGCCGGCCGCGAACTCGGAGACCTGCAGGGTGACCCGGTCGCGCTCGGCGAACGCCATCAGCCTGTCGAGCTGTTCGGACATCACGGCGGCGTCCACGCTCACCGGCCGGCGCAGCACCGTCTCGTCCATCACCACCCACAGATGGGGCGGGTCGTCGCTCTCCAGCAGACGCTGGCGGGCGAGGCGCAGCGACACATGCCGTTCGATCGACTCCGGGGTCGTCTGCCCGACGGTCCCGGCCTCCAGTACGGCGCGCGCGTAGGCCTCCGTCTGGAGCAGGCCGGGCACGAAGTGCGGTTCGTACGAGCGGATCAGCCGGGCCGCGCCCTCCAGGCTCACGTACAGGCTGAACCACTCCGGCAGCACATCGTGGTAGCGCTGCCACCAGCCGGGCCGGTTCGCCTCCTCGGTGAGCGAGACGAACGCCTCCGCCTCCTCGTCGCCGACGCCGTAGGCCGCCAACAGCACCTGTACATAAGGGACCTTCAGGGCGACGTCGGCCGTCTCCATGCGCCGCACGGTCGCCGGAGCCACGCGCAGGGCGCGGGCCGCCTCCTCGCGGCCGAGACCTGCCGCCTCACGCAACTCCTGGAGCCGCCTGCCCAGTACCACCTGGCCCACCGTGGGTGCGGGCCGTCGTTCACTCACCCCACGTCTCCCCTACGCCTCGAGGCACGCGGGCCAGTGTGCCACGTTCCGGCGTCACTCTCGCGGGAACGGAGCCGAACATTCATCTGGGTTCTGATCTGAGATGCCGTCAGTGGATCAGAGAGTGGAGGTACTTGACCGTGGCGGGATCCGCCGGCAGGAACGTCTCGACGGCCAGCTCGGCGACCGTCACGTCCATGGGGGTGTTGAACGTGGCGACGGACGAGATGAAGGAGAGCACCCGCCCCTCGTGCTCGATCAGCATCGGCAGCGCGAAGTGATGGACGGGATCGGCCGGTTCGTCCACCGGTCCGCCTGCCGTCCCCGGCCCGTCCTCCGCCACCGGGTACGCGGCGACCTCCTCGTACAACTCCCGCAGCGGTGCCGAGCGGTACAGGGCGATCTGCCGCTCCATCTGCGCCAGCAGATGACCGCGCCACTCGCGCAGGTTGCGGATGCGCGGCGCGAGACCCCGCGGGTGCAGGGTGAGACGCATCGCGTTGAGCGGCGGCGCGAGCAACGACTCCGGGACGCCCTCCAGCAGCATCGTGATCCCCCGGTTGGCCGCCACCACGTCGTACCGCGCGTCCATCACCAGCGCCGGATACGGCTCGTAGCCCTGGAGCAGCCGCTCAAGACCCGCGCGCAGCGCGTCCAGTGCCGGGTCGTCCAGCGGGGTCTGCGGGTAGTGCGGGGCGTAACCGGCCGCCAGGAGCAGCGCGTTGCGCTCACGCACCGGCACGTCGAGGTGCTCGGCGAGCCGCAGCACCATCTCCTCGCTGGGCCGGGACCGGCCCGTCTCGACGAAGCTGATGTGCCGGGCCGAGGAGTCGGCGCGCAACGCCAGCTCCAGCTGGCTCATCCGCCGCCGCTCCCGCCAGCCCCGCAGCAGCGGACCGACGCCCTGGCCGGCGGGGGCGGCGGAGGCGGCGTGCGTACCGGTCGAGACAATGGTCATACGTACGACCGTAGTTGAGGAGCGCTTGGATGAACGACTGGCGGAAGTCTTCCCTGGAGTCGACGGCGGTGTACCGCGCCCGGGTACGGGGCTGCCTCCTCGGCGGGGCGCTCGGCGACGCCCTCGGCTACGCGGTCGAGTTCTCCTCCCTCGACCGGATCCGCGCGGCCCACGGACCCAGGGGCCTGACCCGGCTCGTGCCCGACGGCGAGGGTGTGGTCGGCCACGTCAGCGACGACACCCAGATGACCCTGTTCACCGTCGAGGGCCTCCGTACCGCGGTCAGGAGGGCCCGGCTCAAGGGGATCGCCGGGGCGGAGACCGCCCTGGTGCGCCAGGCGTACGGACACTGGCTCGAGACCCAGCAGCGGCCGGGGCCGGCCGACGGGGTCACGGGCGGCCTCCTCGCCGAGCGCTGGCTGTACGCTCGCCGCGCCCCCGGCAACGCCTGTCTGTCCGGGCTCGCCCAGAGCCACGTTCCCGACCCGTGGGCCGAGCTGAGCGGTGCGCCCGGGCCGGTCAACCCCGGCTCCAAGGGCTGCGGCACCGTGATGCGCTCGGCACCCTTCGGTCTCGCCCACTCCTCCGCCGAGCACGCCTTCGGCATGGCCGCCCGCTGCGCCCAGACCACCCACGGCCACCCGACCGGCTACTACGCGGCAGGCGCGCTGGCCGCGATCGTGGCGTATCTGACGCGGGGGGAGTCCGTCGAGGGGGCCACCCTGCGCGCCCTGCGGCTGCTCGGCCGCCACCCCGGCCACGAGGAGACCTCCGCCGCCCTGAACCAGGCCCTCGACCTGGCCGCCGAGGGCGATCCGAGCCCCGAGAAGGTGGAGCGGCTCGGCGCCGGCTGGGTCGCCGAGGAGGCCCTCGCCATCGGCGTCTACGCGGCGCTGGTCACGCACGGGGTGGAGGACGCCCTGCTCCTGTCCGTGAACCACTCCGGCGACAGCGACTCGACGGGTTCGATCTGCGGCAACATCCTGGGTACGCGGCACGGCGACGGCGGGCTGCCGCACGAATGGCTGGAGCAGGTGGAGGGCCGGGCCGTGATCGCCGCGCTGGCGGACGATCTGGCAGCCGAGTGCCTGCGCGATTGAGCCGGGCGCCGCGCTGGTGACCAGGGCCGTAACGGCTTTCCTGTGGCACGCTGGACAGGTACGCGACATCAGGAAGGGAGCCGTGCCATGGCCGTCGAACCGCTGTCGCAGCAGGAGATCGAGGACCGGCTGTCCGAGCTGCCCGGCTGGTCCCTGGACGGCGACCGCCTCACCCGCGCCTACCGGCTCGGCTCCCACGCCGCCGCGACCGCCCTGGTCGTCCATGTCGCGCGGATCCAGGACGAGCTCAACCATCACTCCGACCTCACCCTCGGCTACAACACCGTGTCCCTCGCCGTGAACACCCACAGCGCGGGCGGCTCCGTCACCGACCTCGACGTCGAACTCGCCCGCCGGGTGGAGGCCGTGGCCCCCGCGCACGGAGCACGCTGACCTGCACCGACGGCGCCGACCCGCGTTGACCCGTGCGACGGACGGGACGCTGCAGGCGGGGCGGGCGGCGCGGGACCGTACGAGCAGGGGTGCGGTGGTCGGTGGTCGGTGGTCACGGAACGGGGGAGCGCGGGTGCTGGACTACGACGAGGAAGCCGAACGTTATGACGCCTGGCGCGGCGGTGAGCCCAGGGCGGCGGCCGCCGCGGAGGGCGTCCTCGGTCTGGTACCGGACCGGGCGCGCAGCCTGCTGGACGTGGCCTGTGGGACGGGCATCGTCACCCGGCGCCTCACGGCCGGGCGCCCGGGCCTGCGGGTGACGGGCCTGGACCGGGCGCCGGCCATGGTCAGTCACGCCGCCGCCCGGTTGCCCGGAGCGGTCGTCCTCGCCGACGGCCGCCGACTCCCCTTCCGGAACGGGGAGTTCGACGCCGTGAGCAGCGTGTGGCTGCTGCACCTCGTCGAGGACGCCACGGACGCGCGGCGGATCGTCGCCGAGTGCGCCCGGGTGCTGCGGCCCGGCGGGGTGTACGTCACCACCGTCGACAAGGGTGCCTCCCACAACGTGGGCAGCGACATCGATGCCGTGCTGTCCTCGCGCCCGCAACGCCCGGCCTCCGACACCGCGGCGCTGGTGGCGTCGTACGCCGCCGAAGCAGGCCTGGCCCCGGCGGGGCAGGCCCGTTTCGCCGGGCGGGGGCAGGGTCGCAGCCCACGCCGGGCCATCGCGGACCTGCGCCGCGGCTGGTTCGTCACCCTGCCACCCGGTCACCCCCTGGCCGACGGGTTCGCCGCCCACCTCGCGGCGCTGCCCGACCAGGACCGGCCCCGCCCGGACCCCGCGTTCACCCTGAGGGCGTTTCGGAAACCGGTTCCCGGTCCGCTTCCCGGTCCGCTTCCGGACGAGTGAAGTCCATGACCCAGTTGGTCAGCCAGGTCTCCCCGCCGTCCAGCGAGAAGGCCTGCTCCCAGCGGGCGGACGTGTCGCACACCCCGGACCAGACGAAGCGGGCCCGCACGTCCTTGCCGTCGTGCGTGTCGTCGCCGTAGAACTCACCGCGGTCGCGACGACCGCCGCGGTGTTCGTCGGCGTCGCCGAAACCGCCGATCATCGGCGGGAACAGCCTGCCGCTCCGGCTGGACGACCAGTTCAGCGACCACTGGCCGCTCTCCCGGTCGAAGAGCCTCAGCGTCAGCCCCTTCGCTCCGAGGTGCGGCATGTCGATCTCGTCGATGTTCGCGGCCCCGTCGAACAGCGGCCGGCAGTGGGCTGTGGACGAGAACTCCTCCCAGTCGCCGGCGGGGTCGAGGAAGTCGGTGCGCCGGCGGTGCCGGACCTCCCACGCGCCGTGGAGGAAGTCGAAGTCGCGCGGGCTGCTCATGAGCGGTCTCCCGTCGTTCCCTCGGGCAGGGAATCGGCCAAGTAGGCGTCGAGGTCGGGGACTTCGGGTGCGCGGCGGGCAAGCATGTGCCGTACCCACGCGTCCCGTTCGTGCAGGATCGGCGGCAGTTCCCAGACGCAGCCGATCCAGGGCCGGTCGGTCGTCACGAAGTGGCCCGGGTCGTCGTCCGGGCAACCGAGCACCGGCTGGCCCGCGGCCGCGCCCCGGAAGTGCAGGACGTTGTCCCACACCCAGCTGTAGACGTTGAGGTAGGCGCCGTCGTCGCCGCCCCGGTGCAGCACGACGAAGGTGCCGGGCGGCGTCCCGTCCGGCGCCGGCAGCAGCTCGGGAAGGATCGCGTACGCCGCCCGCTCCACCTCGGGCGCGATGCCCGCCGGGTCGGAGGTGACGTGGTAACGCTTGATCCACCGCCCCGCCACCTCGATCGGCGGGTGCACCGTGAGCAGCTTCTCCGCGAAGGGGAGCGTGGGGGAGGGGGCGAGGAGGCGGAGATCGGGGGAAACATGGGAAACGGAGTTCATGGGCGGGACGCTAGGCCCGCTTCACTGACACCATGTGTCAGTGAAGTCCAGCCGACTCGTGTCGATCCTGCTGCTGCTCCAGACCCGGGGCCGGATGACCGCCGCCCAGCTCGCGGAGGAGCTGGAGGTGTCGGTGCGTACCGTCTACCGGGATGTGGAGGCACTGGGCACGGCGGGTGTCCCGCTGTACGGCGACGCCGGTCACGCCGGCGGCTACCGTCTGCTCGACGGTTACCGCACCCGTCTGACGGGACTGACCGCCGACGAGGCGGAGGCCCTCTTCCTGGCCGGTGTCCCCGGTCCCGCCGCCCAGTTGGGCCTCGGTCCGGTCCTGGCCGCCGCCCAGCTGAAGGTCCGCGCCGCGCTGCCGCCGGAACTGCGGGCGCACGCGGACCGGATCAGCGGCCGCTTCCATCTGGACGCTCCCGGCTGGTACACGGACGCGGGGGCGGACGAGACGCCGTATCTGGCGGCGGTCGCCGACGCGGTGTGGAACAACAGGATTCTGCATACCGTATACCGTCGCTGGCGTGAGCCCACCGACGTCGAACGGCGGCTCGAGCCCTACGGCCTGGTCCTGAAGGCGGGACGCTGGTACGTCGTCGCCGGCCCGGGACCACGCACCTTCCGTGTCGACCAGATCCTCGAACTCAGCGTCTCCGGCGAGGTGTTCACCCGGCCGGACGACTTCGACCTGGCGGCCCACTGGACGGCGTACCAGCAGGGCTTCCACGAGCGGCTGTACCAGGACAGGGCGGAGGCGGTGGTGCGACTGGCGCCGGGGGCGACCCTCGCCCGTGCGGTGCGACTCGACGCACCCGCCGGGGCGGACGGCTGGACGGTGGCCAGGGTCCCCATCGAGTCCGTCGAGCACGCCCACGCCGACTTCCTGCGGCTGGGAGCGGACATCGAGGTGCTCCAGCCGCCGGAACTGCGTGAGCGGATCGCCCGGACGGTGACAGAACTGGCCGCGGTGTACGGCAACTCCCTTGTGGACGGCGGCAACTGAGAGACGGAACCCGTCCGTCCCTCCCTGGAGGTACGTCTCGTGCAGCACCCGCATCCGCACCCGCCTTCCCCTCCGCACCCGGAGCCTCGTCCATACGCGGATCCCCCTACGCGCAGCCACCGCAGACGAAGGGTCGTCCTCTCCGCGCTGGTCGCCACCACGGCCCTGGTCGGCGCCGGGCTGACCACGCTCGGCGCCGGCACGGCCGAGGCCGCCACGGCCCGTCAGGTGGAGGCCCTCGACCGGGGCGTCGTCAGCGTGCACACCGACAGCGGCAACCTGGTCAGCTGGCGCTGGCTCGGCACCGACCCCGACAGCGT
Organism: Streptomyces sp. NPDC058295; assembly: GCF_042880655.1. NCBI lineage: Bacteria > Bacillati > Actinomycetota > Actinomycetes > Kitasatosporales > Streptomycetaceae > Streptomyces > Streptomyces sp. NPDC058295. The sequence goes on along the minus strand of NZ_JBHVYO010000002.1, from coordinate 351,396 downwards.
CTCCTTCAACGTCTACCGGGCCGGCACCAAGGTCAACCCGGCCCCGGTCACCGGCTCCACGAACTACTTCCACTCCGGCGCCCCGTCTCAGGCCGACTACACGGTCCGCGCGATCGTGAACGGTGTCGAACAGGCCGACTCCGTCCACGCGATCCAGTTCCGCACCGGCTACAAGGACGTCCCCATCACCCCGCCGGCCGGCGGCACGACCCGCGACGGCGTCGCCTACACCTACGAGGCCAACGACGCCTCCGTCGGAGACCTGGACGGCGACGGCGCCCTGGACATCGTCCTGAAGTGGCAGCCGACCAACGCCAAGGACAACTCCCAGTCGGGCTACACCGGCAACACGATCGTCGACGGCGTCAAGCTCGACGGCACCCGCCTGTGGCGCGTCGACCTCGGCCGCAACATCCGCTCCGGCGCCCACTACACACAGTTCCAGGTGTACGACTACGACGGCGACGGCAAGGCCGAGATCGCCATGAAGACCGCCGACGCGACGGTGGACGGCACGGGCGCGGTGATCGGCAGTTCCTCCGCCGACTACCGCAACTCCAGCGGCTATGTGCTGTCCGGGCCCGAATACCTGACCATGTTCAACGGCCAGACCGGCAAGGCGATGAGTTCCGTCGACTACGTCCCGGCCCGCGGCACGGTCTCGTCCTGGGGCGACTCGTACGGGAACCGCGTCGACCGGTTCCTCGCGGGAACCGCTTACCTGGACGGTTCCCGCCCCTCGCTGATCATGGCACGCGGTTACTACACGCGTACCGTGATCGCCGCCTGGGACTGGCGGAACGGGGCCTTCACCCGCCGCTGGACCTTCGACACCAACTCCTCCAGCAACACCGGCAAGGGCTACGACGGCCAGGGCTCGCACAGCCTCTCCGTCGGGGACGTCGACGGCGACGGCAAGGACGAGATCGTCTACGGCGCGATGGCGGTGGACGACAACGGAAACGGCCTGTGGACCACGAAGACGGGGCACGGCGACGCCCAGCATCTCGGTGACCTCGACCCCTCGCACGCCGGCCTCGAGTACTTCAAGGTCTCGGAGTCGACCGGCCAGCCCGCCGAGCTGTACATCAACCCGGCGAACGGCACCGTCAACTGGAAACTGGCCGCCTGCTGCGACAACGGCCGCGGAGTCGCCGGTGACATCTGGGCGGGCAACGACGGTGCCGAGGTCTGGTCGGCCTCCGACACCTCGATCCGCGACGAGGCGGGCGCGACCAAGGGCCGGGAACCGTCCTCCGTCAACTTCCTCTCCTGGTGGGACGCCGACCCCGTCCGCGAACTCCTGGACGGCACCCACATCGACAAGTACGGCACGTCCTCGGACACCCGCCTGCTGACCGGCTCGGGCGTCCACTCCAACAACAGCACCAAGGCGACCCCGTCGCTGTCCGGCGACCTCCTCGGCGACTGGCGTGAGGAGGTCGTCTGGCCGACCAACGACAACACGGCCCTGCGCATCTACTCGACGCCGTACGAGACGACGACACGCATCACGACCCTGCTCCACGACACGATGTACCGCACCGGCCTGGCCTGGCAGAACACCGCCTACAACCAGCCCCCGCACCCGAGCTACTTCCTCGGCAACGGAATGCCGACCGCACCCCGCCCGACGGTCTACACGCCCTGAGCGAGCGAAGGGTGCGCGTCCCGGTCCCCGGGGCGCGCACCCACCGTCGTCAGCTCACCGTGCAGCTCTGCTCACCCAGCTTGAAAGCCGTCGGTTTCGTGTTCGATCCCGACCAGCTGCCCGTGAAGCCGAAGTTCACGGACGAACCGGCCGCGACGTTGGCGTTCCAGCTCACGTTCTTCGCCGTCACCGTCGAACCCGACTGCGTGTAGCCGGCGTTCCACAGTTGCGAGACTGTCTGGCCACTCGGGAACGCCCAGTTGAGGTTCCAGCCGGACCAGGTGCTCGTGCCCGTGTTGGCGAGCCTGACGTCCGCCTGGAAGCCCCCCGACCACTGGTTGGTGATGGTGTACGTCACCGCGCAGGCGCCGGTCGGCGTGGGGTCGGTGGGATCCGTCGGATCGGTGGGGTCCGTGCCCCCGCCGCCGGTGTCGGAGGTGTCGCCGTAGATGACACCCCGGCCGTTCGTCGAGACGTAGACCCGCCCGTACACCCTCGGGTCACCCGTGATCGCGTCGCCCGTCCAACCCCACTGATGGACATCGTCGTTGATCCGGGTCCAGGTCACGCCCTTGTCCGTCGAGCGGAAGATGCCCCGCACTCCGGCGATCTTCGCGCTGGTGTAGAGGGTCTGGTACGACGCTCCCGTCGCCGCCTTGCCGAACCCGATCGTGTCGGCCTGCTCGACCCCCGACAGCTTGGTGAAGGTCGCGCCGGCGTCCGTGGAGTGCCACAGCCCGTATGCCCCGTCGCTCGCCCCGCCCGCCAGCCAGACATCGCCCTTCGTGCCCGGCAGCGCCTTGAATCGCACGCTGTCCCCACTGGGCAGACCGGTCGCAGCGGACCCGGTGAAGGTGGCTCCGCCGTCCGAACTCACGTAGAACTTGCCCGACTTGAACCCGTAGAAGGTCTTGGGGTCGACCCGGTCGGACTCGACGATCGCGCCGGCCGGGATCCCGCTCGACGCCTGCCACGAGGTACCGAAACCGGTGGTGTACTGCACACCGGCGCCCGCCGGGCTCCAGACGAAGCGGCTGCCGTCCGCCGCCGCGGCGACCGTTCCGCCACCACTGACCCCCGAAGGGTCCGTCCCCGCGAACCAGTTGGCGCCGTTGTCTGTCGAGAACGCCACGTGCGGCCCCGAGTCCAGGTTGCCGACGCGCACCACGGTGTTCGGGTTCGTCTCGGCGTAGTCCAGGCTCGTCGTCGACGTGAAGTTCGGGGAGGTGAACATCATCGACGGCACCTTCGTCAGGTCCGTGTGGCGGAAGCCGCCGATGTCGCCGAGCGCGCTGAGCAGCGGCGCGCCGGACGGCGGCGAGGCGATGTCCAGAACCGCCGTCTCCTCCAGTCCCTGCACCATCGGCTTGATGGTGAACTGGCCCCCGCTGTCCCAGTTGGCCAGGTTCTCCGTGCCGTAGACCGTCGCCCCCGTGCCGTACATCATGCGGCTGGAGTTGAACGGGTCGATCTCCAACGCCTCGGTCATCCAGCCGAGTTTGGGCGCCTGCTCCGGCGGCGACGGGTTGGCGCCCCAGGTCAGCCACGGCGACGACGAGACATCCATCGTGTACCGGTTCGCACGGTTGGGGTACGACGTGTAGTCCCACGCCTTCGTCCAGGTGCCACCGCTGTCCGTCGAGCGGAAGATCTGGGTGTCCGGCCACCAGGAACTGTAGGCGGTGGCCATGACGGTGCCGGGCTTCTGCCGGTCGATCGTCAGCCCGCTGAAGCCGTAGTACGTGTCGGCCTCCGCCACCGGACTGATGTCCGTCCAGGTCCCGGTCGCCGTCGCGTATCTCCACAGCCGGCCCTTGCCGCCGTCGTACGGGCCGCCCTTGTCGCTGTATGCGATATACAGATAGCCGTTGACGGTATCCAGTACACCCTTGTGGGCCAGGTATCCCGTCGGCTGCCCGGCCAGCCGTGTCCAGGTCGCGCCCGCGTCCGTCGACCGGTACACGGCGTTGTCCTTGTCCGCCACGCCGACGTAGACCGTCTTCGTCGCGGTGCCGGACGTCCCCGTGGACTCGTCGAAGGTGACCCAGACGATGCCCTGGTTGTCGGAGGCGTACCCGCTGGAGTCGGTCGGATCCTGCTGGTAGTTGCCGACATTGGGGAAGTTCGCCACCTGCGACCAGGTGACTCCCGAGTCGGTCGACCGCCACAGGCCCTTGCCGCTCGGCGCACCCAGATACAGCACGCTGTTCCTGTTCGGGTCGACCGCCAGGCGCTCCCCCATGCCGCGGCCGGGCATGTTGCCGCCCAGCTTGTAGGGCAGGTCCGTCTTCTGCCAGCTCGCGCCCCGGTCGGCCGAGCGCAGCACGGCCCCGTTGCCCGGATCCCAGCTGTTGGTGTACGTGCCGACCGCCGCGTACACCTTGTTCGGGTCGACGGAGTCGGAGGCCAGGCTCACCACGCCCGTGTGGCCCCAGTCCGCCCAGCCGACCGAGTCCAGCAGCGGTGTCCAGGTCTTGCTCGACTCCTGCCAGCGGTACGCGCCGCCGATGTCGGTGCGGGCGTAGGCGAGGTTCTTCTCCTTGCGGTTGAAGACGATGCCGGGCACGAAGCCGCCGCCGTCGATCCGGGCGTTCTTCCAGGTGTACGACTCTGCGGCCAGCGTCGGCTGGGGGCTGCCGTCCGCCGCCAGTACGGGCGGACTGCCCGCGATCAGGCCGGCGGCGAGCGCCAGAACGGCGGTGAGGATACGGGTTCTTCGCACGGTGGGGGTCCTTCCGTGAAGAGGAGCGCGCGAGGGCCGGGCGGCCCCCTGTGCGGGTGGGGGCCGCCCGGCCGGGTGGCCTCGTCGTCAGGTGACGAGGCCGCGCACGCGGAGCCTTCAAGCGGTCCGCCGGGGGGCGGTGCCACCCCGGGCCCCCGAGCCCCGAAGGGGCGAGAGGGGGGCACGGGGAGCTGCGTGACCGGCCACATCCGGCCCGCAGACGAACACCGTCCGACCCGCGGAGCGCTCAGCGGGGGACTATTCGAGAAGCTCCGCGTACGAGCCCATGGCCAGGGCGATGTCCGCCTGGGCCCAGAAGCGGTGGTACGTGAACACGGGCGCGGCTCCGCCCGCGAGATAGCTCTCGATCTTCGACCAGGCCGGGTCGTTCTTGTAGAAGGACCGCAGTGAGGCGAAGGTCGAGGAGGAGTTGATCGCGTCGCCGTTCGGCATCTTGCCGCTGAAGGTGCTCGGGACGTACACGCCGTCGTCGAAGCGGTTGTAGTCGGCGCGGGTCTCCGGCACCGCGATGCCGAGGGCGTCCTGGTTGTTGGCCCACATACCGTCCAGGAGGGCCTTCGCGGTCGTCTTCGCCTCGGTGTCACCGGACTTGGCGGCGTAGTACGTCAGGGTCTTGGCGTACGCGGCGGCCACGCCGACGTCGTTGGTGTAGTCGGCGACGGTGACATGAAGTCCCGTGTTGGCACCGGGACTTGACGCGTTCCAGGTGTCGGGCTGGCCCGACCACTGGAGCGTGGAGGGGATCAGGAAGCTGCCGTCCGGGTTGATCGTGGTCTTGGACAGCGCCCAGTCGACCCACTTGTCGAGGACCGCCTTGGCGCTCGCGTTCCCCGTCTGCTGGTAGTACTCGGCGACCCGCTCCATCGACCACGCCTGGAAGCCGAACCACTGGTTGGACGGCGGGTCGTGGTAGACGGGCTGCTGGTCGTAGTACATGCCGTAGAAGGTCGACGTGCCGGTCGGGGGAGTCGCGTAGCGGCCCGCCCAACTGTTCGTCGCCCCGCCCGCGATGGCGCCCTCGCTGGACTGCAGCCAGCGGTAGAACTCCAGCTGCCGGGACAACGACTTCGCCCAGTCCGCCTGGCCCGTCGCCGACTTGGGCTTCAGGTCGGCGTAACTGCTGAGCGCGTAGGCGGCCAGCGGGTTCTGGTAACCGCCGTGGGTGTGACTGGAGCCGATGCGCCAGGCCCAGCCGGCGCTGGTGTCCGTGGCGCCGCCCCAGGCGTAGTACCAGGACATCAGGTAGTGCGAGGCGTCCTTGCCGGTGCCGGCCGCGCAGGCGGTCGGTCCGACACAGTTGCCGATCTTCTTGAAGTACTTGTCGTACATCGAGTAGCGCAGGTAGTCGCCCATCTTCGCGGCCTTGCCGACGGTCGCGGAGACGTCACTGCCCTTGCCCTGTGCCTCGGCCCAGATGTCCGCCCAGTACGCGGCCTGCACGGCCCGCGCGTCGGCGTCCGGGGCGTTGGTGAACTTCCACTGCTTGGCGTAGGAGGCATCGCCGGTGAACAGGTCCAGATACCCGTTCGTGCCGCCGTACTTGAAGGCGTCGCAGGTCGGCTGCGGCACCGTCTCCCACACGGACTCCTGCGAGCCGCGCTGGAAGGTGTTGATGTACGACGGGCCGGTGTCGGTCGGGCCGGCCTCGCACTTACCGGGCGCGTTGCCGTAGCCGTAGGTGTTGTCGACGTCCTGAAGCCAGTGCATACCGTAGACGTCGTCCGTACCGTATGCGGTCTTCAGTTCACCGGCTATGGGATCCGATCCCACGGACACACCGGTGTCCAGCTTCGCCGGATACTCGTTCGGAGTGTCCAGCTCGGGCGCGTACGTCGCCGGTTTGGCGGCGTTGTAGAACGAGTTGGTCGGCTGGTCGGCGTGCGTGGGGATCATGTACTTCTCCATGATGTCCCAGGCGCCGTTGAACTTGGTCCAGTCGCCGGTGATCTTCCCGTACATCGCCTGCAGCCAGAGAAGGTAGCTGTAGGCCTCGGAGGTGGTCTCGTGCCCCTGGTCCGGGGCCTCGACGATCAGCGTCTCGACCGAGTGGTACGGGATGCCCTCGGGGGAGAAGTAACCGTTTGCCGGGTTGGTGATCTTGCCGTAGAGGTCGAGGAACCGGGCGTCGTACGCCTTGGTGCCCGCGATCTCGGTGGCCGTGACCGAGGCCTTCGCGTGCCCGGTGGCCGTCGACTCGAAGGTCGCGGCGCCCGTGCCCGAGGCGTTGGCCGTGATGGTCACGTTCTGGGCGGCGCTCCAGTTGGACGGCGTGAAGGTCAGGCTCGCGCCGCCCGTCACCGTCAGGCCCGTGTTGCCGGTGGTGCGAGCGGTCGTGACGGTCACGTTGGCCGACGGCTGGGTCGACAGCTTCAGCGAGTAGGTGCCCGTCTTGCCCTGCTGCACGGCGAGTTGGTTGGTCGAGGCGACCACGGCCGGTCCCGAGGCGATCCTGATGCCGACCGGGGTCGACGACGCCGAAGCGCCCAGGCTGTCGTACGCCTTCGCCACCAGGGAGTGACTGCCCACGGACAACCCGGAGGCGGACAGCGTGTACGGCGAGCTCGTGTCCGTCCCCAGCAGGGTCGTGTCGTCATAGAATTCGATCTTGCTGATGGTCGCGTTGTCGGCGGCCGCGGCGGTCGCCGCGAGCGGCACCGCGTCCCCCTGCGTGTAGACCGCGCCCGCGGTCGGGCTGGTCAGCACGGTGACCGGCGGCTGGTGCGCGCCGACACACGTGGTGCCGTTGACCGCGAAGCTCGCGGGAGCGGCGTTCGTCCCGCTGTAGGTGAACTGCCCGCCCGTGCTGACCGCGGCGCCGGCGGCGATCGTGCCGTTGTAGGAGGCGTTGTTCACCGTGATCTGCTGACCGGACTGCGACCAGCTGCCGTTCCACCCGTTGGTCAGCTTCTGGTTGCCCGCGTAGGAGTACGTCAGGGCCCAGCCGCTGATCGGGTCGGTGCCCCGGTTGGTGAGGGTGAGGTCGGCGGTGAAGCCTGAACCCCAGTCATTGGTCTTGTAGTCCACGCTGCACTGAAGTGCGGCAGCCTGGGCGGGAGTTGTGCTCGTGCTCAGCATGGCGAGGGGAAGCGCGAGGGCCGCCAGAGCGGCGGTCCACAGGCGCCGCGCCCCGCGGCGTCTGCGTGAGGGATCCATGGTGCTGGTTCCTCCTTGCGGCTCGGAGAAGTGGGGGAGGAGCAACAAGCCTTGAACCAGTGGGAGCGCTCCCATAGTGGGTATGGGGGTGTGAGCGGTCAAGGTGCTTGAAGAGTCGAAAAGATTCGACGAGGGATGTTGAGGGAAAGTCAGTGACGCCTCTGTTCTTTGCCAGCACTTGGCGCTAGCTTCGAGACACCAGTGGGAGCGGTTCCATTCAGTCGACGCGTCTGTTCACGACGCGCCTGAGCTGCAAGGAGTCGCTCATGCGACACCCCCCGCGTTCAGTACTTTTAGCCGTGGCCGGCATGGTCGCCCTCGTTGCGGGCGCCCTGTTACCGGTCGTCACGGCGCAGGGAGCCGTGCCCGCGTGCACGGTCGAGTACTCGGTCACCGGCCAGTGGGACGCCGGCTTCCAGGGCGCCGTGAAGTTCACCAACAATGCGGCAGCCCTGACCAGTTGGAACCTCACGTTCGACTTCGCGGACGGCCAGAAGGTGACCCAGGGCTGGAGCGCCAAGTGGTCCCAGTCCGGCACCGCCGTCACCGCCGCGAACGAGAGCTGGAACGGTTCCCTGGGCACCGGCGCAAGCGTCAGCGCGGGGTTCATCGCGTCCACCTCGAAGACGAACGCCGCACCGACGACGTTCAAGCTCAACGGCACGACCTGCAACGCCGACTCCGATCCGACCCCCACGCCCACCCCTACCACACCCCCCACGACGGACCCGCCGGACACCGGCGACGAGCCGCCCGCACTGCACGTCTCGGGAAACAAGCTCGTGGACGCCGACGGAAACACCCGCCGTCTGCTCGGGGTGAACCGTTCCGGCGGCGAGTTCATGTGCGTACAGGGACGCGGCATCTGGGACGGACCGGTCGACGACGCCTCCGTCAAGGCGATCGCCGACTGGAACGTCGACACCGTGCGCATCCCGCTCAACGAGGAGTGCTGGCTGGGCCTTTCGAACATCAACTCCGCCTATGGCGGCACGAACTACGTCAACGCCGTCAAGGAGCTGGTGACCCGCGTCGAGGCGCACGGCATGACGCCGATCGTCGAACTGCACTGGAACTACGGTCAGTACACGGGTAATTCGGCCGGCTGCTCGGATGTGCACGCCAGCTGCCAGAAGCCGATGCCCGACATGCAGTACACCCCGTCGTTCTGGACCGCGGTGGCCAACACCTTCAAGAACGACCAGGCCGTCGTGTTCGACCTGTTCAACGAGCCCTACCCGGACCGCGCCACCTCCACGACCACCCAGGCGTGGCAGTGCTGGCGGGACGGCGGGACGTGTCCCGGCATCGGGTACGAGGTCGCCGGTATGCAGGATCTCGTCGACTCCATACGGGCGACCGGAGCCAGGAACGTGATCCTGGCCGGCGGGCTCGCGTACTCCAACGACCTGAGCCAGTGGCTGACGTACAAGCCCACCGACCCGACCGGCAATCTCGCCGCCGCGTACCACGTCTACAACTTCAACACCTGCGCGAACGAGAGCTGCTGGAACTCCACTCTCGCCCCCGTCGCGGCCCAAGTGCCGCTCGTGGCAGGGGAGATCGGGGAGAACACCTGCTCGCACGGTTTCGTCGATCAGGTCATGAAGTGGTTCGACGACCGCGGCCTGTCGTACCTGGGCTGGACCTGGAACACCTGGGACTGCTCCACCGGTCCGTCCCTGATCTCCGGCTACGACGGGACGCCCACGGCGTACGGGGCCGGCCTGCGTGACCATCTGCGCGCACTCGACGGATAGGCGCCACCTGCCCCATCAACCAGGTCGGTCGAGCCGGGCCGAAAAACCCGGTCTGTTCGAACGCGATCGACGGCCGATCAGCACCACCGAAGAAACGGACATCACCCGCAACCGAGAAGGAAACCCGCACTCATGAGCCGTAGCAGAACAGCGGTACTCGCCGCGCTGGCGCTGGTCGCCGGCGCCTCCGGGACGGCGCTCGCCGTCGTCCCCGGCGATCCGGGCATCGCCGCCATCCCGTGCAGCGTCGACTACAAAGTGCAGAACGACTGGGGCAGCGGCTTCACCGCCGCCGTCACCGTCACCAACAACTCGGCCGCTAAGTCGAGTTGGGCGGTGAAGTGGGCGTACGCCGGTACCCAGAAGGTCACCAACGGGTGGAACGCGAAGATCACCCAAGCCGGCACGGCGGTCACCGCCAACAACGAGACCTACAACGGGACGCTGGCGACCGGCGGTTCGGTCAGCTTCGGATTCCAGGGCACCTACAGCGGCACCAACGCGATCCCGACCACGTTCACCCTCGACGGCGTGACCTGCAACGTCGACAGCGGTACCGGCACCCCGACCGACCCCGGCACCCCGACGGACCCCGGCACCCCGACGGACCCCGGCACCCCGTCCACCAAGGTCGACAACCCCTACGTCGGCGCCAAGGTGTACGTGAACCCCGAATGGTCGGCGAAGGCCGCCGCCGAGACGGGCGGCAGCCGCATCTCCAGCCAGCCGACCGGAGTGTGGCTCGACCGTATCGCCGCCATCAACGGAGTCAGCGGCGGCATGGGTCTGCGCGCCCACCTCGACGCGGCCCTCGCCCAGAAGGGCAGCGGAGAAGAAGTCGTCCAGCTGGTCGTCTACGACCTGCCCGGACGTGACTGCGCCGCTCTCGCCTCCAACGGCGAGCTCGGCCCGACGGAGATCGACAAGTACAAGACGCAGTTCATCGACCCGATCGCGACGATCCTCGCGGACAGCAAGTACGCCGGCCTGCGGATCGTCACCACCATCGAGATCGACTCGCTGCCCAACCTGGTGACCAACACCGGCAGCCGGGTTACCGCCACCGCGGCCTGCGACACCATGAAGGCCAACGGCAACTACGTGAAGGGCGTCGGGTACGCGCTGAACAAGCTCGGCGCGATCCCCAACGTCTACAACTACATCGACGCCGGTCACCACGGCTGGCTCGGCTGGGACGACAACTTCGCCCCGTCCGCCCAGCTCTTCTACCAGGCGGCGACCGCCGAGGGCGCGACCGTCGACGACGTGCACGGCTTCATCACCAACACGGCGAACTACAGCGCCCTGAAGGAGAACAACTTCACCATCAACGACTCCGTGGCCGGCAAGTCGGTCCGTGAGTCCAAGTGGGTGGACTGGAACCGGTACGTCGACGAGCAGTCGTACGCCCAGGCCTTCCGGAACCAGCTGGTCACCGCCGGCTTCCGGTCGAACATCGGCATGCTGATCGACACCTCCCGCAACGGCTGGGGCGGCACCGCCCGGCCCGCCGGACCGGGCGCCACGACCAGTGTGGACACCTACGTCGACGGCGGCCGCTACGACCGCCGCTTCAACACCGGCAACTGGTGCAACCAGTCCGGCGCCGGTCTCGGCGAGCGCCCGAAGGCCGCACCGGCCGCCGGGATCGACGCGTACGTGTGGATGAAGCCGCCGGGTGAGTCCGACGGCTCCAGCTCCGCCATCGCGAACGACGAGGGCAAGGGCTTCGACCGGATGTGCGACCCGACCTACACGGGTAACCCCCGCAACAACAACAACCTGTCGGGCGCCCTGCCGAACGCGCCGCTGTCCGGACACTGGTTCTCGGCCCAGTTCCAGCAGCTGATGCAGAACGCGTACCCGCCGCTGTAGGTCGGTGCCGAAACGCGAGTCACTCCGCACGGCAGTGAGGTGAGACGACAGTGCGGTTTCACGACAGTGCGGTGAGACCACGATGAGGTGAGACGACGGTGATCCGTCGGGGTCGGTGGACAGCCCACCCGGGCCGGCCAGCCCCGGCGGCCGCCAACTCCACAGGTGAGCAGTTCCTGTCCGGTCGCTCCAGCTCGTCGGGAGCGGCCGGACAGGCGCGATCCGGTTTGCTGGTGGCATCCATTTTGTTGCCACACCGGCAACAAAGGTGGCCCCGGACCGGTGCGTCGGCGCACGCTGACAGCACACCGGACGAGAGGCTGACGCCATGGCGCCCCACCCACACGAGACCCGCGACGACCGGCCCACCCCGGGCCAAGGCCACGCCCCGGGATCTACGCACGGCCATGGTCATGGTCATGGTCACGGCCATGACACCGATATCGACTGGGCCGAGATGGCCCCGCATCTCGAGGCCCAGGCCGAACTGTTCACGCCCCTGTACGAGCGGGCCCTGTCCTGGCTCGGGAAGGAGGTGACCGAGCCGGGGCTGATCGTGGACGTGGGCAGTGGTCCCGGGGTGGTCTCCTGTCTGTTCGCCGAGACGTTCTCCGGTGCGCGGATCACGGCGGTGGACGGTTCCGCGCCGCTGCTGGAGCGGGCGCAGCAGCGAGCCGACCGGCTCGGGTACGGCGACCGATTCGACACCCTGGCCGGTGAACTCCCTGATGTACTGGCCGAGTTGGACTACCCGGCCGATCTGCTCTGGGCCGGCCGCAGTCTGCATCACTTGGGCGACCAGCGCGCCGCTCTGGCCGCCTTCGCGGAGTGCCTCGCGCCCGGCGGGACACTGGCGATCATGGAGGGCGGTCTGCCGGCCCGGTTCCTGCCGCGAGACCTCGGTTTCGGGCGACCCGGCCTGGAGGCACGGCTCGACGCGCTGCAGGAGGAGTGGTTCGCCCGGATGAGGGCCGATCTGCCCGGCGCCGTCGAGGAGGCCGAGGACTGGGCGGCGCTCCTCTCCGCGGCCGGTCTGAAGCACGCCCGTGCCCGGAGCTTCCTGCTCGACCTGCCCGCGCCCGCCTCCGACCGGGCTCGCGCCTACATCGCCGCGTCCCTGTCGCGGCTGCGGGACGTCTTCGGTGACAGCCTGGGCGCTGACGACCGCGCCATGCTGGACCGGCTGCTCGACCCGCGGGACGAGGCGGGCGTGCACCGCAGGGCGGACGTGTTCGTGCTCGCCGCGCACACCGTGCACACGGCGGTGAAGCCGGTCCCGTAGACGTCAAAGGGCCAAGTCCGCCTGAGAGGGCTTGACTTGGAGAGCGCTCCAAGTGATGGACTGCGTGCCGCGCGACGTACGCCGAGCTACGGCTACGAGCTACGAGCTACGGGCAACGGGCTACGGACGACGGGCAACCCAGCGCGTCCGACGTACGCGGCCAGACGCACAGCCGACGCAATGGGGGGCACACCATGAGCAACGTCTCGGGCACTTCGGATTCTCCGGTCGCACTCATCACCGGCGGCGGCAGCGGCATCGGTGCCGCGGTCGCACGGCAGCTGCTGGACGCCGGCTACCGGGTCACGGTCACCGGCCTCGGTGAGGAGCGACTGCGTGCCTTCGCCGCGGAACTCGGTGAGCCGAAGGGGCTGCTGACGGTGGCCGGGAATGCCGCCGACTACGACTGTGTACAGTCGGCGGTCGACCGTACGCTCGATGCATTCGGGCGACTGGATACAGTCGTCGCCAACGCGGGGACCGCCACCCACGACTCGGTCGCCGAGGGTGACCCGGCCGGGTGGACCGATATGGTCCTGACGAACGTACTCGGACCCGCGCTCCTCATCAGGGCGTCGATCGACGCCCTGAAGGAGACCCGGGGACGGATCGTGCTGATCGGGAGTGTCGCCGGCTTCGTGCCCACCCCGGGCAACATCTACGGGGCGACGAAGTGGGCGGTGACCGGCCTCGCGGAGAACACCCGCCGCCAGGTCACCGAGTGGGGGGTCGGCGTGACGCTGATCGCGCCCGGCCGGGTGGAGACCCCCTTCTGGGACAGCTACGGCAGCCTGCCGCCCGGGCAGCTGCTGACCGCCGACCAGATCGCCGACTCCGTCGTGTGGGCCATCGGGCAGCCGGCGGGCGTCGACATCAACACCGTCGTCGTACGGCCGATCGGCCAGCCCAACTGACCAGTCCGCCGACGTGTCGAGGGCGCCCCCCCGAACCGGGGGGCGCCCTCGACACGTGCGGGGGAACCTAGCCGACGTCGAACGTCGCCGGGTCCGGACCGATGCGCCGGTCCTCGTTAAGGGCGCTGATCGCCGCCAGGTCCTCGGTGTCCAGGCTGAAGTCGAACACGTCGATGTTCTCCTTGATCCGCGACGGCGTCACGGACTTCGGGATCACGACGTTGCCGAGCTGGAGGTGCCAGCGCAGCACGACCTGTGCCGGGGTGCGGTTGTGCTTCTGGGCGATGGCCACGATCGCCGGGACCTCGAGGAGGCCCTTGCCCTGACCGAGCGGGGACCACGCCTCGGTGGCGATGCCCTGCTCCGCGTGGAACTCGCGCGAGGCGTGCTGCTGGAGGTGCGGGTGCAGCTCGATCTGGTTGACGGCCGGGATGACCGTCGTCTCGCCGATCAGCCGCTCCAGGTGTTCCGGCAGGAAGTTGGACACGCCGATGGCACGCACCCGGCCGTCCGCGAGGAGCTTCTCGAACGCCTTGTACGTGTCCACGTAACCGTCGCGGGAGGGCAGCGGCCAGTGGATGAGGTACAGGTCCAGATAGTCCAGGCCGAGCTTCTCCAGCGAGGTGTCGAACGCGCGGAGCGTCGAGTCGTATCCCTGGTCGCTGTTCCAGAGCTTGGTGGTGACGAAGATGTCGTCGCGGGGCACGCCGGAGGAGGTGATGGCCTTGCCGGTGCCCTCCTCGTTGCCGTAGATCGCCGCTGTGTCGATGCTGCGGTACCCGGCCTCCAGCGCGGTGGAGACCGCCTGCTCCGCCTCGTCGTCCGGCACCTGCCAGACACCGAAGCCCAGCTGGGGCATCTCCACGCCGTTGTTGAGGATGATCGGGGGGACCTTGCTGCTCACGAGCTCTTGATCCTTCGGTTGTCCGTCAAAGTGGTACTCCCATCGTCAACGATCACGGCGAGTGATGCATTCCTGACCCCCGAATTCGTCTCGGGGGCCGGTTCCGGAAGCTCGCCCTGCCCGTCGCGGGAGCCGTCGGAAACGTGTTTCACGCCCGCCGCCGGACACCTTACGAGCGGTACAGCGCGTCGACCTCGTTCGCGTAAGCGTTTTCGATCGCCTTGCGCTTCAGCTTCAGAGACGGGGTCAGCAGCCCGTGCTCCTCCGTGAAGGGCTGGGCGAGGATACGGAAGGTGCGGATCGACTCGGCCTTCGAGACCAGCGTGTTGGCCGCTACGACGGATCGGCGCACCTCCGCCTCCAGATCCGGGTCGCTCACCAGCTCGACCGGGGTCAGCTGCGGTTTGTTGCGCATCTGGAGCCAGTGCTCGACGGCCTCCTGGTCGAGGGTGACCAGAGCGGCCACGAACGGCCGGTCGTTGCCGACGACGATGCACTGGTTGACCAGCGGATGATCACGCACCCGCTCCTCCAGCACCCCCGGCGAGACGCTCTTGCCGCCGGAGGTCACCAGGATCTCCTTCTTGCGGCCGGTAATGGTGAGGTAACCGTCTTCGTCGAGTGATCCCAGGTCACCGGTGGCCAGCCAGCCGTCGTGCAGGGTCTCGTCGGTGGCCTTGGGGTTGTTGAGATAGCCCTGGAACACGTTTCCGCCGCGCAGCCAGATCTCGCTGTCGTCCGCGATGTGCACGGTCATGCCGGGGATCGCCTGGCCGACCGTGCCGTATCTGGTGCGTCCGGGCGGGTTCGCGGTCGCGGCCGCGGTCGTCTCGGTCAGGCCGTAGCCCTCGTAGATCTGCACACCCGCGCCGGCGAAGAACAGGCCGAGCTTGCGGTCCATGGCCGAGCCGCCGGACATGGCGTGCCGCACCCGGCCGCCCATCGCCGCGCGCACCTTGGAGTAGACGAGCTTGTCGAACAGTTGGTGCTGCATCCGCAGACCCGCCGAGGGGCCGGGCCCGATGCCCCAGGCCTTCGCCTCGACCGCCTCGGCGTAGTTCACGGCCACGTCGACGGCCTTCGCGAACGGTCCCGCCTTGCCTTCCCGCTCCGCCTTGCGGCGGGCCGCGTTGAACACCTTCTCGAAGATGTACGGCACGGCCAGGAAGAACGAAGGTCTGAAAGCGGCCAGGTCGGGGAGCAGAGCGGCAGCGTGCAGCTGGGGTTGGTGGCCGAAACGGACCTTGCCGCGGATCGCGGCGATCTGCACCATCCGCCCGAAGACGTGCGCGAGCGGCAGAAACAGCAGGGTCGCCGCCTCGTCGCCCTTCTTCGAGTGGAACACCGGCTCCCAGCGTTCGATGACCGTGTCCGCCTCGAACATGAAGTTGCCGTGCGAGATGACACAGCCCTTGGGCCGGCCGGTCGTACCCGAGGTGTAGATGATCGTCGCGGTCGAGTCGGGGGTAACCGCTTCCCGGTGCCGGTGCACCACGTCGTCCTCGATGGCGGCGCCGGCGTCGTACAGCTCCTGCACGCAGCCCGAGTCGAGCTGCCACAGCTGCCGCAGCCGGGGGAGGCGGTCGATGACGGTGGCGATCGTCATCGCGTGGTCCTCGTGCTCGACGATCGCGGCCGTGCACTCGGCGTCATAGAGCATCCAGAAACACTGCTCGGCCGAGGAGGTCGAGTAGACCGGCACCACCTGGGCGCCGATCGTCCACAGGGCGAAGTCGAAGAGCGTCCACTCGTAGCGGGTGCGGGACATGATCGCGACGCGGTCGCCGAAGCGGATGCCCTGCGCGAGGAGACCCTTGGCCAGGGCGAGAACCTCGTCGCGGAACTCACCGGCGGTCACGTCCCGCCACTCGCCCCCCTCGTCCTTGCGGCCGAGAGCGACGTAGTGCGGGTCCTCCTGGGCATGCCGGAACACGACGTCGGCCAGACCGCCCACCGGCGGTGCCAACGCCAAGGGAGGGTTGGTGAACTCGCGCAAACCCGCACCCCGCTTCTCCTGGCCGCACAGCGCCGTGAAAGCTACCCCACCCGACGGCGGGAGGGGAGGGGGGCGGAAAACGAGTGATGCTCTCGTCTGCGCTGGTCAGTGCCGGAAAATGGGCTCACATGGGGAAGGGTCGGACAGAAAACTGACGGAAGAGTAAGTTTCGGCACCGTAATCTCCACCGAATCTGCCCGTACCGCTTACTCTGCCGCCCCTTCCCACGGTGGTCCCGGCCCGTGCCCCTCAACCCCTGCTGTCGAGACCACGGGCGGGGGCGTCGTCACGGCCGGGGCGTCGCCCCTTTCTTCGATGGCGCGGGCGCATCCGCCTTCGCCTCCGCCGTGCCGGCCACGATCGCGCGCGGTGTCCTGACCAGGACGAGGACGAGGGCCGCGGCGACCAGGCCCGCGCAGCCGGCCGTCACCAGCGCCGCGTCGAGCCCGGAGGCGAACGCGGACCGCAGGGTGTGCTCGGAGAACGTGCCCCGCAGCGCGCCGGCGCCACCGCCCGCCAACGCGTGGGACGCGTCGTGCGGGAGGGTGTCGGTCATCCGGGAGGTCACCACGGTGCCGAATACCGCGACCCCGAGCGCGTACCCGAGCTGCCGTACGGTGTTCACGGCTCCGCCCGCCATCCCGGCCCGCGCCGGTTCCACCGCGGCCAGCGCGGCGCCGGCCACGGTAGGCGCGACGAAACCGGTTCCTATGCCCACCAACACGAACCCGGGCACCAGCGCCGTCCAGTCCGAACCGGCGCCGAGCACCGCCTGGCAGAAACAGCCCGCGCCGATCAGCAGGAGTCCCCCACCGATGGTCAGCCGGGCAGAAACGCCGTGGAACCGCTTACCCACCACGACCGCCGTGACCATGGCAGCCACCGTCATCGGCAGCAGCGTGAGTCCACCGCGCACCGGACTCATCCCCAGGAGCGTCTGCATCCAGATGGACAGGTACGGCGTCACGCCGAACGCCACCCCGTTGAAGGCGAGCGCGCCCACCATCACCCCCACGAACGCGGGCCGACGCAGCAGCGCCAGGTCGAGCAGCGGATGCGCCGCCCGCCGCTCCGCCAGCACGAAGCACACCAGCGCGAGCGCGGCGAGCCCGAAGGAGATGAGCGTCGCCGACGCCGTCCAGCCGTCCTCGCCGGCCCGTACGACGGCGTACGCCGTTCCGCCCGCGAAGACCGCGAAGGTCGCCGTGCCCGCCCAGTCGACCCGCATCCCGCGCGGCCCCCTGGACTCCGGCACCGCCTTCAGAGTCAGCCACACCGCGACCACGCTCACCGGCAGGTTCACGTAGAAGATCCATCGCCAGCCGGGCCCCTCGGTCAGCAGCCCGCCCAGCACCGGCCCGACCGCCGCGGCCGCGCCGCTCACCGCGCCCCACACCCCGAGCGCGGCCGACCGCTGCCGGCCCTGGTAGACCGAGCCGAGCAGCGGCAACGTCGTCGCCAGCATCGCGGCCGCCCCCACCCCTTGGAGGGCCCGAGCGGCGACGAGGGTGTCCGGCCCGCTCGCCAGCCCGCACAGCAGCGACGCCGTCGCGAACACCACCACGCCCACCACGTGCACCCGGCGGCGCCCCAGGATGTCGGCGGTGGCCCCGGCTCCCAGCAGCAGCGCGGCCAGCGCCAGCGCGTACCCGTCGACGACCCACTGCAGATCGCTCAGCGACGCGTGCAGCGCCCGCGCCATGTCCGGCAGCGCCACGATCACGATCGTCACGTCCAGCAACAACATGAACGTGCCCAGGCACACCGCTGTCAGCGGCCCCCATGTGCGCATGTCCCACTCCTCGATATTTTCTCTGCGACGGATATGAAGCGCTCCGTACGATGGACGAGACGCGGCCGATCACCGCGGAATCAGGTGTCCTGCCGACGGAATCCGACGGGGGAGTGTGCGATGGAGATGGAATGCCACGTCCAGGGCAAGCTGGACGGACTGGATCTCCGATTGCTCTCGGCGCTGGAGGTGGACGGGCGGGCTTCCTTCAGCAGACTCGGCGGGGTCCTGGGCGTCTCCGACCAGACGGTCGCGCGCCGCTTCCGCCGGCTCAGCGCCGAGGCCGGCCTGAGGGTCGTCGCTGTCCGGGACGCGGAACGCCTCGGCCAGGACCAGTGGATGCTGCGGCTGCGCTGCGTACCCGACAGCGCCACGGTCATCGCCGACGCGCTCGCGAAACGCCCCGACACGTACTGGATCGGGCTGGGCTCCGGCGGCACCGAGATCGTCTGCATGACCCGGCCCCGCCACCCCGGCGACCACGACGACCTGCTCCTCGGCAAGCTCCCGCGCACCCCGAGCGTCGTGGAGATCCGCGCCCAGCAACTCCTCCACCGCTTCTACGGCGGGCCGACCGGCTGGTTGCGGAAGTTCGGTGCGCTGGACGAGGGCCAGATCGCCGCTCTCACGCCGCGCTATGACGCGAACGCGGCGGCGGGGTCGGTGGGGCTGACGGTTCCGGCGGGGCTGACCGGGCCGGCCCGGATCGAACCTGAGGACGAGCCTCTGCTCGCCGTCCTGGAACGCGACGGCCGGGCCACCTATCCCGAACTCCAGCGCGCCACCGGTCGCTCCGAGTCCGCCGTCAAACGCCGCCTGGCCGCCCTGCTCGCCTCGGGCGCCGTGTACATCGACGTCGAGTACCACTCCGAGTTGCTCGGCTACCCCCTCGCCGCCGTCCTCTGGATCACCACGGCGCCCTCCGCCATGCACGCGGTGGGCCAGGCGCTCGCCACCCACGACGAGATCGCCTTCGCCTCGGCCACAGCCGGACCGTCGCACATCGTGGTCACGGCGGTGGTCCGGGGCACGGCGGGGCTCTACGCCTACCTCAGCGGGCCGCTGGGGCGCCTGGAGGGCGTCCAACACGTGGAGGCGACGCCGTTCATGCGGCGGGTGAAGCAGCTGACGTATCAGCATGCTGGGCGGTAGGCGGTAGGCGGTAGGCGGTAGGCGGTAGGCGTTAGACGGGCGGCGGGCCTGCCGTAGGCGGTATGTGGGCATTCGGTATGCAATATGCGGCATGTTGCCCAGTCGGGCGCGCTGCATGCATACCGGATACTGCATTTCGCATGCGGCTTCATGCCGACCGTTCAGCCGGCGCCGCCTCCCGGCGGGTCAAGCCGTCGACCGGACCCTGCCGCCCGTCGGTGCAGTCGGTCGCCGCCCGCGAGGATCGCCGCCGCCAGCGCATCCGCAGCGCCCTGGGCCGAGGTGCGCCTGCGTCCGTGCACCAGCACGAAGTCGACCTGCCCCAGCTCCGGCAGCCCAGCCCGCTCCGGGATCCGCACCAGGCCCGGCGGGATCAGGCCCCGCGAGTGGGCCATCACGCCGAGACCGGCCCGGGCCGCCGCGATGAGGCCGTTGAGACTGCCGCTCGTGCATACGATCCGCCAGGCCCGCCCCTGCCGCTCCAGCGCCTCCAGGGCCAGGGCGCGGGTGATGCCAGGAGGCGGGAACACGATGAGCGGGACCGGGCGGTCCACGTCCAGACGCAGCCTCTCCGCGCCGATCCACACCAGCCCGTCGTGCCACACCAACTCCCCGCGAGGATCCTCGGGGCGTCTCTTGGCGAGCACCAGGTCCAGCTTTCCGGCGGCGAGTTGTTCGTGCAGGGTGCCCGACAGTTCCACCGTCAGTTCGAGGTCGACCTCGGGATGGTCGTGGCGGAAGCCCTCCAGGATCTCCGGCAGCCGGGTCAGGACGAAGTCCTCGGAGGCGCCGAAGCGCAGCCGGCCACGCAGCCGGGTACCGGTGAAGAACGCCGAGGCCTGCTCGTGGACGTCCTGGATCCGGCGCGCGAACCCGAGCATCGCCTCGCCGTCCTCCGTCAGCTCCACGGAGTGCGTGTCCCGGGTGAACAGGGCTCGCCCGGTCGCGTCCTCGAGGCGTCGTACGTGCTGGCTGACCGTGGACTGACGCAGCCCGAGCCGCCGCGCGGCCTGCGTGAAGCTCAGGGTCTGGGCGACGGCGAGGAAAGTACGCAGATGGGAGGGCTCGTACACGAGCGCCACAGTAGCCCGTCGGGGGTCTTGCTATCGCGATGCATGATGACAGTGAGAGCGGTATACCGGATTCCCGATCACGACGCGGAGGAGGACGATGGGGAGGGGCTCTTCGAGCCCGGACGCACGCCCATCGAACCGCACGTGGAGCATCGTGAAACGCCTGCACTGGCCGAGTTGGATGCCGGTCGACCCCTACATCCTGCTGTTGCTGGGCACCGTCGGGGTCGCGGCGCTGCTCCCGGCGCGTGGCGCCGCCGCCGATGTGGCCTCGGGTGCTTCCACGGCCGCGATCGCCTTCCTCTTCTTCCTCTACGGCGCCCGACTGTCCACCCGTGAGGCGCTGGACGGGCTGAAGCACTGGCGGCTCCACGTGACCGTGCTGGCCTGCACCTTCCTGATCTTCCCGCTGCTCGGCCTGGCCGCGCGCGGCCTCGTTCCGGTGTTCCTGACCCACCCGCTCTACCAGGGGCTGCTCTTCCTCACCCTCGTGCCGTCGACCATCCAGTCGTCGATCGCCTTCACCTCCATCGCCCGGGGCAACGTGCCCGCCGCGATCTGCGCGGGCTCCTTCTCCTCGCTGGTCGGCATCGTCGTCACCCCGCTGCTCGCGGCGGCCCTGCTCGGCAGCAGCGGCGGTGGCTTCTCCGCGGACTCGCTGGTCGAGATCGTGGTGCAGCTGCTCGTGCCGTTCGTCGCGGGGCAGCTGCTGCGCCGTTGGATCGGCGGGTTCGTCACGCGGCACAAGAAGGTGCTCGGACTCGTCGACCGAGGCTCGATCCTGCTGGTCGTCTACACGGCGTTCAGTGAGGGCATGGTCCAGGGCATCTGGCACCAGGTCAGCGCCGTACGGCTGGGTGGGCTGCTCATCGTCGAGGCCGTTCTCCTCGCCGTGATGCTCGTCCTGACCTGGTACGGCAGCAAGGCGCTGAGGTTCAACCGCGAAGATCGCATCGCCATCCAGTTCGCGGGCTCCAAGAAGTCCCTCGCCTCCGGGCTGCCGATGGCAAGCGTCCTGTTCGGCGCGCATGCGTCCCTGGCGGTGCTGCCGCTGATGCTCTTCCACCAGATGCAGCTGATGGTGTGCGCGGTCATCGCCAAACGCCGGGCGAGGGATCCGGTGGAAGCGTCCCAGGAATCTGTCGACGAGAGGGCACCGGCGGCTGCGACATGAGATTCTCGCCGGACGCCGGACGCCGGACGCCGGACGCCGGACGCCGGACGCCGGACGCCGGACGCCGGACGCCGGACGCCGGACGCCGGACGCCGGTAGGCAGTCGGCAGTCGGCAGCGGCCGGCGGGGCGCCTGTGGGGCGACAGTATGCAATGTGCGGTCGACCGCATCCGGGCTTTCGTCGACTCCAGCTCACGGCACCAGTACGACCTTGCCCGAATTGGCGCGTGACTCGATGGTCGCGTGTGCCTCGGCGGCGTCCTCCAGGGCGAACTTCTTGTGCACGACGGGCGTCAGCGCCCGCTCCTCGAACAGCTGCCACAGCTCTCGGCGCCACCGTTCGTACAACTCCGGATTCCCGCGCGCGATATGGGCCATCTGGAAGCCGATGAGGGACTTGGCGCCGACCAGCAGGTCGTATGCCTGGACCGTTCCGCCCCCGGAGCTGTACGCCACGAGTCGTCCGCCGGGCGCGAGGGACGCGATGGCGGGCGTGAGCAGCTCGCCGCCGACCGCGTCGAGCGCGTAGTCGACGCGGCCCCAGTCGTCCTGGTTGTAGGTGATGACGTCGTCGGCGCCCAGCGCCCTCACGAAGTCGGACTTCGCGGGGTCGGACACGGCGCCCACGACGCGGGTCGCGCCGCGCGTTCGTGCGAGCTGTACGGCGAGGTGGCCGACCCCGCTCGCCGCGGCGGTGACGAGGGCCGCCTCGCCCGGTTCGGGCCGGGCGGCGCTGAGGGCGCCCAGCGCGACCAGGCCGCTGCGTACCAGGGCGACCGCGTCGACCGCGCCGGCGTCGTCCGGGACGGGGGAGGCCATGACCTCCTGCAGGAGCGCGAAGTCGGCGTAGCCGTGGCCGAAGCACAGGCCGGTCACGCGATCACCCACCCGGAATCGGCTGACCCCGCCCCCGACGGCCACGACCTCTCCGGCGATCTCGCCCCCGAGCGGAATCGGGTCCGCGGCCTTCGCGACCTTGCGGACGACGGGGAGGGTGGCGCCGATCGCCTCGCAGCGCACGAGGAGTTCCTCGGGGCCCGGTTCGGGGACAGGCGCCTCCTCCAGGAACAGAGGGCCACCGGTGGAGCCGTATCGGACGCGGCGCATCACACCTCCAGGACTCATGGGGAGCCCCAACGGTATCCGGGAATTCGTTGGGGAGTCCAATGAATTACCGGTAGGATGTGACCATGTCCGAAGCGCCCCTCTCCGTCATCCGCTCGCTGCCCAGCTGGCTCCTGGGCCGGGCCGCCGCCCGGGGTCGCGCCCTGGTGGCCGAGGCCCTCGCTGTCGAGGGTCTCAAGATGTGGCACCACGTCGTGCTCTCCGCCGTTCGCGACCTCGCCCCCGTCGCCCAGGCCGACCTCGGCCGTAGTGTCGGACTCGACCCCAAGGACCTGGTCGGTATCCTCAACGACCTGCAGCTCGCGGGGCTCGCCGTGCGTGAACCGGATCCGAACGACCGCCGGAAGAACGCGGTGTCCCTCACCGAGGAGGGGCGACGGATGCTGCGGCGCTGCGAGAAGGCCGCCGGGGAGGCGAACGACGCGTTGCTCGCCCCGCTTTCCGCTGCCGAACGTGACCACTTCATGGGCATGTTGATCCGGATTTCCGGTACGGAGGGCTGACGGCGGATAACGTTCCGTCATGACCGCAGCTCTTCCACTCGTCCCCGCGCGCAGCGCCCTCGTCCTCGTCGACCTGATGGATCGCATCGTCGCGTTGCCCCTGGAGCCCCACAAGGGAACCGAAGTACTCTCTGTCGCCGAGGAGTTGGCGGCGGCGTTCCGCTCGGCCGGCGCGCTCGTCGTCCTCGTCCGCGTCGAACGTCCCGGCGTCACCGAGCAGCCACCCGGCAGCGGGTTGGTCCAAGGGTTGTACCAGGACGGCGACTTGGAGATCGTCAAGCGGACGATCGGTGCCTTCCATGGGACCGCACTGGACGATCGACTCCGCGAACACGGCGTGACGACCCTCGTGTTCGGCGGCATCGCCACCAACCTCGGCGTCGAGTCCACCGCCCGTGCCGCCGGTGACCTCGGTTACGACCTGGTCTTCGTCGAGGACGCGATGTCCGCTCTCACCGGGGCCGAACACGAGGCTTCGGTAAAGCTCGACTTCCCTCGACTGGGGACCGTGGCACGCTCGACCGACGTGCGGTTCACGAGCGGCTGAGGCGGGGCCCCGCGGCGCAGGGGGCGCTCCCCGCCGGCCGGGGCCCCGCCGCCGTGTCGCGGGGAACCGGGTCAGCCCTGGGCGGCCGCGGTCCGCAGGGTGATGCGGTTCTCACCCGCGTACACGTTCATGGAACTGCCCCGCAGGAAGCCCACCAGTGTCAGCCCGGTCTCCGCGGCCAGATCCACGGCCAGGGAGGAGGGCGCCGAGACCGCCGCGAGCATCGGGATGCCCGCCATCACGGCCTTCTGCGCCAGCTCGAAGGAGGCCCGGCCCGACACCAGCAGGATCGTCCGCGACAAGGGCAGGTCCCCGTTCTGGAGGGCGCGGCCGACCAGCTTGTCGACCGCGTTGTGCCGTCCCACGTCCTCGCGTACGTCCAGCAGCTCGCCGTCCTCGGAGAACAGGGCGGCCGCGTGCAGACCCCCGGTCCGGTCGAAGACCCGCTGGGCCGCGCGAAGCCGGTCGGGGAGGCTCGCGAGCAGTTCGGATTCGATCCGGAGCGGGGGAGTGTCGGCGATGGGCCAGCGGGCTGTCGTACGGACCGCGTCCAGGCTCGCTTTGCCGCACAGGCCGCAGGAGGAGGTGGTGTAGACGTTCCGCTCGAGAGTGATGTCGGGCATCGTCACGTCGGGGGCCGTCCGGACGTCCACCACGTTGTAGGTGTTGGATCCGTCGACCGTCGCACCCGCACAGTAGACAATATTCAGTAGATCGGATGCGGCGGCCAGTACGCCCTCGCTGACCAGGAAACCGGCCGCCAGCGCGAAGTCGTCACCGGGCGTGCGCATGGTGATGGCCAGCGGCTTGCCGTTGAGCCGGATCTCCAGCGGCTCCTCGGCGACCAGGGTGTCCGGCCGGGCGGAGACCGCGCCGTCCCTGATGCGGATCACCTTGCGTCGTTCGGTGACTCGTCCCATGTCGTGATCAGCCCCGGTTCTGTACGTGCTGGTAGCCGAAGCGGCCCTTGATGCAGAGATTCCCGTGGGTCACGGGGTTGTCGTGCGGTGAGGTGACCTTCACGATCTCATTGTCCTGCACATGGAGCGTGAGGTTGCAGCCCACCCCGCAGTAGGCGCAGACGGTCGTGGTCCGGGTCTGTGCCGACTCGTCCCAGTTTCCGGCCGCTCGCCGGTCGTACTCGGACTTGAACGACAGCGCTCCGGTCGGGCACACCTCGATGCAGTTTCCGCAGTACACGCACGCCGAGTCGGTCAGCGGGGCGTCGTGCTCGACGGCGATCCGGGCGTCGAAACCGCGTCCCGCAACAGAGATCGCGAAGGTGTTCTGCCACTGGTCACCGCAGGCGTCCACGCACTTGTAGCAGAGGATGCACTTGTCGTAATCGCGTACATAGAGATCGTTGTCGATCTTCGGTTCCTCGTTCAGCCGGGCCGCGTCGGGGCCGAAGCGATCCGGCTTCGCGTCGTACTCCTTGATCCATTCCGCAACCATCGGTGTCGTGGACAGGTCGACCGAGGATGCGAGCAGCTCGAGAACGATCTTGCGGCTGTGCCGGGCGCGCTCGGTGTCGGTACGGACGTCCATGCCGGACTCCGCCCTGCGGGAGCACGCCGGCACCAGGGTCCGGGACCCCTCGACCTCCACGACGCAGACCCGGCAGGCGTTCTTCGGGGTGAGTGTGTCGCCCTGGCACAGGGTCGGGACGTCCTTCCCGGCGGCCCGGCAGGCGTCGAGGAGCGTGGAGCCCTCGGGAACCCTGGCCTCCTGCCCGTCGATGGTGAACTCCACCAGCCGTCGCGGCACTCCCAGCGGTATCGCGGTCACGGAGCGGCTCCTCCTGTGCGGACGGTCGCGGTCATTCGTACGCCCCCAGACGGTCGATGGCGGATTCCACGGCGTTCCACGCGGTCTGGCCCAGGCCGCAGATCGAGGCGTCCCGCATGGCGCGGCCGACCTCGCGCAGGAGGGCGATGTCGGGGGCGGCGTCGGAGCCGGTCCGTTCCACGATCCGGTGCAACGCCTCCTCCTGCCGTACGGTTCCGACCCGGCAGGGCACGCACTGCCCGCACGACTCGTCCCGGAAGAACTCGGCGATGCGCAACAGCAGTCGGGGCAGCGGGACGGTGTCGTCGAAGGCCATCACGACCCCGGAACCGAGCGTCGTGCCCGCCTCCCGGGTGCCCTCGAAGGTCAGCGGGATGTCCAGTTCGTCGGGACGTACGAAACCGCCGGCCGCGCCGCCGAGGAGCACGGCGCGCAGGCTCTTGCGCACCCCGGCGAGGGTGAGGAGTTCGCCCAGCGTCGCCCCGAAGGGGAGTTCGTACACGCCGGGGTGCTCGACGCTGCCCGACACGCAGAACAGCTTGGGACCGGTGGACCTGGGCGTGCCGATCGCCGCATAGGCCGGAGCGCCCATGGTGAGGATCGGCAGGACGTTCACCAGCGTCTCCACGTTGTTCTCGACCGTCGGCTTGCCGAACAGGCCCTTCTCCACGGGGAACGGCGGTTTCGAGCGCGGCTCGCCCCGGTAGCCCTCGATGGAGTTGAACAGGGCTGTCTCCTCGCCGCAGATGTACGCGCCGGCGCCTCGCCGGATCTCGATGTCGAAGGCGAAGCCCTGGCCGAGGATGTCGTCGCCGAGCAGACCGCGAGCGCGTGCACGGTCGACCGCATATTGCATACGGTGCAGGGCGCGCGGATACTCGCCGCGCAGGTACAGGTACCCCTTGTGCGCGCCGACCGCATACGCCGCGACCGTCATCGCCTCCACCAGCGCGTACGGGTCGCCCTCCATGAGTACGCGGTCCTTGAAGGTGCCCGGCTCGGACTCGTCCGCGTTGCACACCAGGTAGTGCGGATGGTCGGGCTGGGATGCCGTGGCCTGCCACTTGCGGCCGGTGGGGAAGGCGGCGCCGCCGCGACCGAGCAGGCCGGAGTCGGTGACCTCGCGGATGACCCCGGAGGGGCCGAGCGCGAAGGCGTGGCGCAGGGCCGTGTAGCCGCCGTGAGCTCGGTAGTCGTCGAGCGACGACGGATCGACCACGCCGATTCGGCTGAGCAGGATCAGCGACGGTTGCCCTGCCTGGGGCACCGCGTCCGCCGCCGGCTCCTCCTCGGGAGCCGAGTCGGGGGCGCTCGCGGCGAGTACCGCCGCCTCGACGCTCGCTGGCGCCGAAACCGCCGTACGCACCGGATCGCCGGACTTCACGACGAGTGCGGCCGGGGCGCGCTCGCACAGGCCGAGACAGGGGCTGCGCTCGACGGACACCCCGCTGCCCCTGCCCAGGCGGGACTCGATCCCGGCACACAGCGCGGAGGCGCCCGCGGCGGCGCAGGCGAGGTCCGTGCACACGTGGAGCACGGTGGCCGACCGCGGTGTGACCGAGAACATCGCATAGAAGGTGGCGACGCCGTAGGCCTCCGCCGGAGGCACGGTCAGGCGGCGGCACAGATAGTCGAGGGCGCCCTCGCTGATCCAGCCGATTCGGTCGTTGATCGCGTGCAGCCCCGGCAGCAGCAGGTCGCGGCGGTCCCGGGCCTCACGTCCGCCCCGCGCCCACCGCAGGTCCGCGTCGCAACGGTCGGCGCCTTCCCACGAGGACTGCGGTGGGCCGAACACGGCGTCCACGGCGGCCCGTTCGTCGTCCGTCGGTTTGCTGTCACCGAAGTGCAGGTCCACGACATCACCTCACGTAGGTCGGGGCCGGGAGCTTCTCGATCCGGATCGCCGACGCCTTGAACTCCGCCGTCCCCGCGATCGGGCAGTTGGCCTCGATCGTCAGCTGGTTGGTGTCCACCTCGTCGGGAAAGTGCATGGTCATGAAGGCGAGGCCGGGCCGCAGGGCGGTGTCGATCCAGACCGGCGCGACCACGGATCCGCGCCGCGAGCTCACCCGGACCTCCTCGCCGACGACGATCCCGTAGTGCTCCGCGTCCTCCGGGCACAGCTCCACGTATTCGCCGCGGCGCAATGGGGACGCGTAACTCCCGCTCTGAACACCGGTGTTGTAGGAGTCGAGTCGCCGCCCGGTCGTCAGCCGGATCGGGTACTCCTCGTCCGTGAGGTCGACCGGCGGATCGTGCTGGACGATTCCGAACGGTGCCAGCCTGCCTCGCCGTTCGGGACTCCTCTCCCACAACCGCCCGTGCAGATGGGCGGGTTCGAACTCCTCGGTGCTCGGGCACGGCCACTGGATGCCCTGGTGCTTCTCCAGTCGGTCGTACGTCATCCCGTAGTGGTCCGGGGACACCGACCTGAGCTCGTTCCAGACGGCCTCCGCGTCCGCGTACTTCCACTCGTGACCGAGCCGTGTCGCCAGGTCGCAGAGGATGCCGATGTCCTCACGCGCCTCGCCGGGCGGCGTCACGGCGCGCCGTACCCGCTGAACTCTGCGCTCGCTGTTGGTCGTTGTGCCGTCGGTCTCTGCCCAGCCGGCCGTGGCGGGCAGCACCACGTCCGCCAGCTCGGCGGTCTTCGTGAGGAAGATGTCCTGCACGACGAGGAAGTCGAGGGACCGCATACGGCGTACGGCCTGCTCGCTGTCCGCCTCGGACTGGGCGGGGTTCTCGCCGATGCAGTAGACGGCCTTCAGCGAGCCCTCCTCCATCGCCTCGAACATCTCCGTGAGGGTGAGTCCGTAGTGCGGCTGGATGACGGTGTCCCAGGCGGACTCGAACCTCAGCCGGGCATCGGGGTCGAGGATGTCCTGGAACCCGGGGAGGCGGTTGGGGATCGCGCCCATGTCGCCACCGCCCTGGACGTTGTTCTGTCCACGCAGCGGCTGAAGCCCGGAGCCGTAGCGGCCAACGTGCCCGGTCAGCAGCGAGAGGTTGATGAGCGCGCGCACGTTGTCCGTGCCGTTGTGGTGCTCGGTGATGCCGAGAGTCCAGCACAGTTGGGCGCGCTCGGCGCGGGCGTAGGCATGCGCCAACTCCCCTATGGCGGGCGCCGGTACGCCTGTCATCTTTTCCGCGAGGGACAGTGTCCAGGGCTCCACGACTGCCCTGTAGGCCTCGAAGTCGCTGGTCGCGCGTTCGACGAACGCCTCGTTGGCGAGACCCGCGTGGATGATCTCGCGGCCGATCGCGTGGGCCATCGGGATGTCCGTGCCGACGTTGAGGCCGAGCCAACTGTCCGCCCACTCGGCGGTCGACGTCCGGCGCGGGTCGACCGCGTACATCCGGGCGCCGTTCCTGACCCCCTTCAGCACATGCTGGAAGAAGATCGGATGCGCGAAACGCGCGTTGGACCCCCACATCACGATGACGTCGGTGTGCTCGATCTCCTCGTACGACGACGTCCCGCCACCGGAGCCGAAGGCGGCCGACAGGCCGGCGACGCTCGGCGCGTGGCAGGTCCGGTTGCACGAGTCGACGTTGTTGGTGCCCATGACGACCCGGGCGAACTTCTGGGCCACGTAGTTCATCTCGTTGGTCGCGCGGGCGCAGGAGAACATGCCGAACGCTTCGCGGTTGCGCTCCAGGCCCCGTGCGGTGCGCTCCAGCGCCTCTTCCCAACTCGCCTCGCGAAAGGGTTCGTTGCGGGAGTCCCTGATGAGTGGTCGGGTGAGCCGGGTGTAGGTCTTCGGGGTCCGGTCGCGTTTCCTCATGCGTGCTCCCCAGCGATCATGCGGCGCTCCTCAGCGCGAGCAGGTCCGAGATGGCGTGCACGGTGCGCAGGGTGGGCACGTCCACGCCGGTGATCTCCGCCAACTCGACGACGGCCGCCAGGAGTACGTCGAGTTCGAGCGGCTTGCCGCGCTCCAGGTCCTGGAGC
This sequence comes from Streptomyces sp. NPDC058295, assembly GCF_042880655.1. Taxonomy (NCBI): domain Bacteria; kingdom Bacillati; phylum Actinomycetota; class Actinomycetes; order Kitasatosporales; family Streptomycetaceae; genus Streptomyces; species Streptomyces sp. NPDC058295. The sequence continues at coordinate 322,012 of NZ_JBHVYO010000002.1, read as the reverse complement.
GTGGAGGTGCGGTGGTCGCCGACCTTCTCCGCCCCCGCGAGCCGACGCTCGATGGAGACGCCCACCTCACAGCCCAGGGCCTCGGCGACGGCGAGCGTCTCGCGCATCATCGTCTCGATGACCTGGCGGGTGCCGCCGTGCAGGCACATCTGCCGCATGGTGGCGCGGGCCAGCGCGCTGATCGGATTGAAGGAGATGTTGCCCAGCAGCTTGAGCCAGATGTCGTTGCGCAGGGCCGGTTCCACCGGGCACTTCAGCCCGCCGGCCTGCATGGCCTCGCTGAAGGCCAGACAACGGGTCGAGACGCCGCGGTCGGGCTCGCCGACGGAGAACCGAGTTCCTTCCAAGTGGCGTACGACGCCGGGCCCTTCGAGCTCGGTGGCCGCGTAGACCACACAGCCGACGGCCCGTTCGGGCGCGAGCACCGCACTGACCGCGCCGTCCGGGTCCACACTCTCGATGCGCAGTCCGTCATAAGGCCCGCCGTGGCGGTGGAAGTACCACCAGGGGATGCCGTTCTGAGCGGCGACCACCGCGGTGGAGTCGTGCAGCAGGGGTTCGATCAGGGGCCCGCACGCCGCGTACGAGTGGGCCTTGAGACCCAGGAAGACCAAGTCGACCGGGCCGATCTCACCCGGGTCGTCGGTGGCGTGGGCGCGGGCGGTGAAGTCGCCGCGCGGACTGAGCACCCGCACTCCGTCCCGCCTCATGGCCGCGAGATGCGGTCCACGGGCGACGAGATGCACGTCGGCGCCGGCGCGGTGGAGCGCCGCACCGACGTAGGCGCCGATCGCACCGGCGCCGAGGACTGCGACTTTCATTGCGAGGGAGCTCCGTTCGGTCGAGGGTACCGAGGAACTGTCGAATCCTGTCGACGAAATATTGTCTACAGTATGGAGGATGGGGCGGCAAGGGTTGGCGCAGCGCCTGAGGTGATTCGCGGCAAGTCTGGGAGCGCGCGGGAAAGGGTGAGGTGCCGGGAAACGGCCTCGGAAGCGGTTACGGAAACCGGTCGGTCTGACCGTTCGGCGCAGCCTGGATACCGTTCACCGCATACGGTCGACGCGCTGCCTTTTCAACGCCCGCGCCGGTTCCTACCGTTCAGGACTCATGAGTCCCCCTGTCGCACCGGCCGGCTGGAGCCGCTGGCTCGTCCCCCCGGCCGCTCTCTCGGTCCATCTCTCCATCGGCCAGGCCTACGCGTGGTCCGTGTTCAAGCCGCCGCTGGAGTCCTCGCTCGGCCTCAGCGGCACCCAGAGCGCGCTCCCGTTCCAGCTCGCCATCGTCATGCTCGGTCTGTCCGCCGCCTTCGGCGGCACGCTGGTCGAGCGCAACGGACCACGCTGGGCGATGACCGTCGCCCTGATCTGCTTCTCGTCCGGTTTCCTGATCTCCGCGCTCGGAGCGGCCACCGAGCAGTACTGGCTGATCGTCCTCGGCTACGGCTTCGTCGGTGGAATCGGTCTCGGTATCGGTTACATATCGCCCGTCTCCACCTTGATCAAGTGGTTCCCGGATCGGCCCGGTATGGCCACCGGCATCGCGATCATGGGCTTCGGCGGCGGCGCACTCATCGCCTCGCCCTGGTCGGCGCAGATGCTGGAGTCGTTCGGTTCCGACAGCTCCGGCATCGCCCTCGCGTTTCTCGTACATGGGCTTTCGTATGCGGTATTCATGACGCTGGGTGTCCTGCTGGTGCGGGTACCGCGCGCTGCGCAACCGGTCGCGGGCGGGCCCAGCGTCGTCGAGGGTGTCCAGGTCTCGGCCAGCACGGCGGTGCGCACTCCGCAGTTCTGGTGCCTGTGGGTCGTGCTCTGCATGAACGTGACCGCGGGTATCGGCATCCTGGAGAAGGCCGCCCCGATGATCACGGACTTCTTCGCCGACACCTCCACGCCGGTCTCGGTGTCCGCGGCCGCCGGTTTCGTGGCCCTGCTGTCCGCGGCGAACATGGCGGGCCGGATCGGCTGGTCGTCGACCTCCGACCTGATCGGACGCAAGAACATCTACCGGGTCTATCTGGGCGTCGGTGCCCTGATGTACGCCCTCATCGCGCTGATCGGCGACTCGTCGAAACCCCTGTTCGTGCTGTGCGCGCTGGTGATCCTCTCCTTCTACGGCGGCGGTTTCGCTACGATCCCCGCGTATCTGAAGGACCTGTTCGGGGCCTACCAGGTCGGCGCGATCCACGGGCGGCTGCTCACCGCCTGGTCCACCGCGGGCGTGCTCGGTCCGCTGATCGTGAACTGGATCGCCGACCGGCAGGAGGACGCCGGAAAGCACGGCTCCTCCCTCTACACCCTGTCCCTGTTCATCATGATCGGGCTGCTGGCCGTCGGCTTCGTCGCCAACGAACTCGTCCGGCCCGTCCACGCCCGCCACCACCACGTCCCCGCCCAGAGGGAGGCCGCCGATGTCGAACGACAGCAGCCCGAGTCCGCAGCCTGACAGGCGCCCACTGATCGCCTTCGCCTGGTTGTGGGTGGGGGCGCCGCTGGCCTACGGGCTCTATGAGCTGGTACAGAAGGCGACACAGCTGTTCACCAAGTAACCGGGTAGCGGTGTTTCTCGGGGGGCGGGTGTTCGGCAGGTATGCGTTCGGCGGTTGCTCGGGCGTCCGAGGGCTATGGGGAAGCCGACAACCCGGGAACCGGTTTCCTGTCGCTTCACGCGCCCTCGTACCCGTGAGTCACTGATCAGACTGGTGGATCCCGCTACCCAAGGCAACGAGGGGACCCCCCAATGAACGGCTCGCGCATCGCCGCCGTCGGCCACTACCAGCCCGCCAAGGTGCTCACCAACGAGGATCTGGCGGGCCTGGTCGACACCAGTGACGAGTGGATCAGGAGCCGGGTGGGCATCCGCACGCGCCACATCGCCGGACCCGACGAGCCCGTGGACGAGCTGGCCGCGCACGCCGCGGCCAAGGCGCTCGCGGCGGCCGGCCTCGCGCCGAGCGACATCGACCTGGTGCTGGTCGCGACCTCCACGGCCGTCGACCGCTCGCCGAACATGGCGGCCCGGGTCGCCGCCCGCCTCGGCATCCCGCGGCCGGCCGCGATGGACGTCAACGTCGTCTGCGCCGGTTTCACCCACGCGCTGGCCACCGCCGACCACACGGTCCGCGCGGGCGCCGCGACCCGTGCCCTGGTCATCGGCGCCGACAAGATGTCCGAGGTGACCGACTGGAGCGACCGCACGACCTGCGTGCTCGTGGGCGACGGAGCGGGCGCCGCCGTGATCGAGGCCTGTCCCGACGGCGTGGAGCCCGGCATCTCGCCGGTGCTGTGGGGCTCGCTGCCCGAGATGGGACACGCGGTGCGTATCGAGGGGCAGCCGGCACGGTTCGCGCAGGAGGGGCAGAGCGTCTACCGCTGGGCCACCACCCAGTTGCCGCCGCTGGCGCGACAGGCCTGCGAGCGGGCGGGCCTCACCCCCGCCGACCTCGCCGCCGTCGTCCTGCACCAGGCGAACCTGCGCATCATCGAACCCCTCGCGCAGAAGATCGGCGCCGTCAACGCGGTGGTCGCGCGTGACGTCACCGAATCGGGTAACACGTCCGCCGCCAGCATCCCGCTGGCCTTCTCCAAGCTCGTCGAGCAGGGCGCCGTCTCCACGGGGGACCCGGTACTGCTGTTCGGCTTCGGCGGCAACCTGTCGTACGCGGGACAGGTCGTGCGCTGCCCGTGAGCGGGGGCGGGACGCGGTCGCGGGTGGATTCCCGCGGGTGGAGCGCGGCGTAGTGTGACGCGATCGACTGTGCCCGGCTCTGGCTACTGTGCGCCGTAGACTGTAGACGAAAGACAATCGATACTCGGCTGTAGACAGTCGATCGGCTACGGACAGCCGAGTACGTCAATCGATATGTGGCTTTCCGGTTGCAGTTGCCCGGTGTTGCCCAGGAGGGGGACCGACCGATGTTGTCGACAGGACTGCCGCAGGGCGCGGTGCCCAAACTCGAACGCCCCGGCCCGCTGCGCGACCGCGTCTACGAGGCACTTCTCGAACTCATCACCACCCGCGCCCTCCAGCCCGGTCAGCATCTCGTCGAGAGCGAACTCGCCACGCACCTCGGCGTCTCACGGCAGCCGGTGCGCGAGGCGCTCCAGCGGCTGAACACCGAGGGCTGGGTGGACCTGAGGCCCGCCCAGGGCGCGTTCGTGCACGAGCCGACCGAGGACGAGGCGGATCAACTCCTCACCGTGCGCACGCTGTTGGAGGCGGAGGCCGCACGGCTCGCCGCGGCGCACGCGGACAAGGCCGGCATCGAGGCCCTGGACGAGATCCTGGCCCAGGGCATGCTGGCCGTGGCCGGTGACGACGTGGACACCGCAGTCGCCCTGAACGCCCGCTTCCACGCGAAGGTCATCGAGCTCGCGGGCAACGCGGTGCTCGCCGAACTGGCGGCCCAGGTGGACCGCCGGGTGCGCTGGTACTACACGCCGATCGCCCGGCAGCGCGGCCATCAGTCCTGGATCGAGCACCGTGATCTGATCGCGGCGATCGCCGCCCACGACGAGCAGTTGGCCACCCGGCTGATGCGTGAGCACACGGAGCACACCCGGCGTTCGTATCACGACCGTCCCAAGCCCTGAGCCTGCTCGGGACACGTGTCTCACCGGCCTTCGACCGGTTTCGGGTGCGCCGGCTTCGCTCTTTGTCCTGTGAGTGGAGAAAGTTGACGGCAATCCGTGCACAGCTTCTTCCCAGGTTCGGCAGGCGCTGCTACGTTCCCTTCGAAAGCCCGACACTGGTGGCCGAACTGAGGCGGGGAGGGGCTCGTGAGACGTATGACGGCACGGCCCGCGAACGCCCATCAGGCCCGTCTGCTCAAGCTGTTGCGGGACGGCGGCCCCAACTCCCGAGCCCAACTGGGTGATCAGGTCGACCTGTCGCGGTCCAAGCTGGCCGTGGAGGTGGACCGGCTGCTGGAGACGGGGCTGGTCGTGGCCGACGGACTCGCCGCCTCGCGCGGCGGCCGCCGCTCACACAACGTCCGGCTCCACCCCGGGCTGCGCTTCCTCGGCGTCGACATCGGCGCGACCTCGGTCGACGTCGCCGTCACCAACGCCGAACTGGAGACCCTCGGACATCTCAACCAGCCCCTCGACGTACGTGAGGGTCCGGTCGCGGTCTTCGAGCAAGTCCTGTCCATGGCCGCGAAGTTGAGGGCGACGGGACTCGCCGAGGGCTTCGACGGCGCCGGCATCGGCGTACCCGGGCCGGTTCGTTTCCCCGAAGGCGTGCCGGTGGCGCCGCCGATCATGCCCGGCTGGGACGGCTTCCCCGTGCGGGAGGCGCTCAGTCAGGAACTCGGCTGCCCGGTCATGGTCGACAACGACGTGAACCTCATGGCGATGGGGGAGCAGCACGCGGGCGTCGCCCGCACCGTCGCCGACTTCCTCTGCGTCAAGATCGGCACCGGGATCGGCTGCGGCATCGTCGTCGGCGGCCATGTCTACCGCGGTACGACCGGCAGCGCGGGCGACATCGGGCACATCCAGGCCGTGCCCGACGGCCGGCCGTGCGCCTGTGGCAACCGGGGTTGCCTGGAGGCCTACTTCAGCGGTGCGGCCCTGGCCCGGGACGCACTGGAGGCGGCCCAGCAGGGTCTCTCGGCGGAACTCGCGGCACGGCTGGCGGCGAACGGCGGCCTCACCGCCGTCGATGTCGCCGCCGCGGCGGCCGCGGGAGACGTCACCTCCCTGGAGATGATCCGCGAGGGCGGCAACCGTGTCGGCCAGGTCATCGCCGGACTCGTCTCGTTCTTCAATCCCGGCCTGGTGGTGATCGGTGGCGGTGTGACCGGCCTCGGCCACACCCTGCTCGCCGCGATCCGCACCCAGGTGTACCGCCAGTCGCTGCCCCTGGCGACCGGCAACCTACCCATTGTTCTGGGGGAGTTGGGCCCCACCGCCGGTGTCATCGGCGCGGCCCGGCTGATCAGCGACCACCTCTTCTCACCCGCCTGAGCCGCTACCCGGCACGGTCTCACCAGCACAGCGTGTCGCTCCGCCCTGCCCTGACCCGTCCTGTCCAACCCTGCTCTGTCCTGCTCTGCCCTGAGAACAACGACTTTGTTGTGCCCTGACTCCGGCCCGCACGTCCGCCGAGGGGAACCCACATGGCAACAGAACCACCCCTGCTCAGCATGTCCGGCATCACCAAGTCCTTCCCCGGAGTACGGGCGTTGGACGGCGTCGACCTCGCCGTCCAAGCCGGTGAGGTGCACTGTCTGCTCGGCCAGAACGGTGCCGGCAAGTCCACCCTCATCAAGGTTCTGGCCGGCGCCCATCAGCCCGACGACGGCGTCATCCGCTGGCAGGGCGACCCCGTCACCCTGCGCTCCCCGATCGCCGCCATGCGTCTCGGCATCGCCACCATCTACCAGGAACTCGACCTGGTGGAGCACCTGTCGGTGGCCGAGAACGTCCACCTGGGACATGAGCCCACGGCCGCCGGATTCGTCGTACGGGGCAAGGTGGCGCGCGCCTCGACGAGCGCCCTGCTGAAGCGACTCGGGCATGCCGAGATCGATCCTGCCCGGTCGGTCGGGGAGTTGTCGGCGGCGCAACAGCAGATCGTCTCCATGGCGCGTGCGCTCTCCCACGACGTGCGGCTGATCGTGATGGACGAACCGTCCGCCGCGCTCGACCCCGACGAGGTCGACAACCTGTTCCGTATCGTCGGCGACCTGACCGCCGACGGAGTGGCCGTCGTCTACATCTCGCACCGGCTCGAGGAGATCCGCCGCATCGGCGACCGCGTGACCGTACTGAAGGACGGCCGCGCGGTGGCGGGCGGGCTCCCGGCGAAGACGACGCCGACCCGTGAGGTCGTCGCGTTGATGACGGGGCGCAACGTCGAGTACGTCTTTCCCGAGCGGCGGTCGGGTGACGGGGGCGCCGCCACGGACAGTGCCGGAGGAGCGGCCGGGATCGGTGCCGGGTCCCCCGCCGGGACACCCGTGCTGGAAGTACGAGGGCTCGCCCGGGACGGTGAGTTCGCGTCCCTCGACCTGACCGTGCGGCCCGGGGAGATTGTCGGGCTCGCCGGTCTGGTCGGCTCGGGGCGGTCGGAGATCCTGGAGACGATCTACGGGGCGCGGAAGCCGAGTGCCGGTCAAGTCCTTATCGACGGCTCGCCGTTGCGTCCAGGCAGTGTGCGGGCGGCGGTACGGGCCGGGCTCGGGCTGGCCCCCGAGGAACGCAAGGCGCAGGCCCTGCTGATGCTGGAGTCCGTCACCCGCAATGTCTCCGTCTCCTCCATGTCCCGCTTCTCGCGCGGGGGTTGGATCGACCGGCGAGCCGAGCGGGGGGCGGCGCGGGCCGCGACGCGTGAGCTGTCGCTGCGCCCCGACAATCCGTCCGTCCCCGTGCGCACCCTGTCCGGCGGCAACCAGCAGAAGGCGGTCCTGGCCCGCTGGCTGCTGCGCGGCTGCCGGGTCCTGCTCCTCGACGAGCCCACGCGCGGTGTCGACGTCGGTGCCCGCGCCGAACTGTATGCAGTCGTCCGTCGACTGGCTGACGAAGGCCTCGCCGTGCTGCTGGTCTCCAGTGAGGTGCCCGAGGTGCTCGGCCTCGCCGACCGCGTGCTGGTGCTCCGCGAAGGCCGCGTCGTCCACACGGCGCCCGCCTGGGAGCTGGACGAACACCGCGTACTCGATCTCGTCATGGAAGGAAGCCCGGCGTCATGACGCAGCCCGTCTCCCCACCGCGGGACAGCACCGACAAGGTGCCACAGATCCCGCTCCCCGCCTGGCGCACCGCAGTGGCCCGCGCGGACGTCCGCACCCTCTCCCTGCTCGGCGTGCTCGCCGCGCTCGTCATGATCGGCGGGATCACCAAACCGGACGAGTTCCTCGACACCCGCAACCTGCAACTGGTCCTCACCCAGGGGTCCGTGATCGGCGTCGTCACCGTCGGGATGACCTTCGTCATCACCTCCGGGGGCATCGATCTCTCGGTCGGTGCGATCGTCGCGCTGGCCTCGGTGTGGGCGACCACGGTCGCCACCCAGGAATACGGTTTCGCGGGCATTCTCTTCACGGCGGTGATCGTCGGACTGGGCTGCGGCCTGGTCAACGGTCTGCTCATCGCGTACGGCGGGATGGTGCCGTTCATCGCGACGCTCGCCATGCTGGCCTCCGCCCGCGGACTGGCCCTCCAGCTCACGGACGGCCGGACGCAGATCGTGACCGTGGACGGCGTCCTCGACCTGGGCGAGCGCGACGCCTATGTGCTCGGTGTCCCGCCGCTCGTGATCGTCTTCGCGATCGTGACGGTCAGCGGCTGGTTGGTGCTGAATCGCACCACGTTCGGTCGCCGCACGGTGGCCGTCGGCGGTAACGCGGAGGCCGCGCGGCTCGCCGGCATCGACGTACGCCGCCAGCGGCTGTACCTCTACCTGCTGTCCGGCCTCTGCTGCGGCATCGCCGCCTTCCTGCTGATCATCCTGTCCGGCTCGGGTCAGAACACCAACGGCAACCTCTACGAGCTCGATGCCATCGCGGCCGCGATCATCGGCGGCACCCTGCTCACCGGGGGGCGTGGCACCATCACCGGCTCCGTGCTCGGTGTACTGATCTTCACCACGATCACCAACATCTTCGCCCTGAACAACCTGCAGAGCGACGTCCAGCAGATCGCCAAGGGCGCGATCATCGTCGCCGCCGTGCTGGTCCAGCGCCGTACCGCGAGCACGACCTGAGGAAAGGGTTCACCGTCATGCCAGAACCGACACCGTTCACGAACCGCTTCACCAGCCGTAGAGGAATGCTCTTCGGGGCTGCCGCGGTCTCGGCCGGGACCCTCCTCGTGGGTTGCACCAGCAACGATTCCAAGGACGAGGAACCGGCCGCGAACGACCAGCCGGCCGCCGACGACAAGCCCGGCAAGCAGGTCACCATCGGCTTCGCCGGACCGCAGGCCGACCACGGCTGGCTCAACGCCATCAACGACAACGCGGAGAGTCGCGCGAAGAAGTACTCCGACGTGACGCTGGAGATCACCGAGGGCTCGAACGACACCGCCCAGCAGATCGGCCAGATCGAGACGCTCATCAACAAGAAGGTCGACGTCCTGGTCGTGCTGCCCGCCGACGGCAAGGCCCTCACCCAGGTCGGCCTGAAGGCGATGCGAGCGGGCATTCCCGTGGTCAACCTCGACCGGATCTTCAACACGCCTCAGGCGTACCGGTGTTGGGTCGGCGGCGACAACTACGGAATGGGTCTCAACGCCGGGCACTACATCGGGGAGAAGCTCAAGGGAAAGGCCGACGCCCGGGTGATCGAGCTGGCCGGACTGGACAACCTGGAGCTCACCAAACAGCGCACCCAGGGCTTCGACGACGCGCTGAAGAACTACCCCAACATCAAGAAGGTCGCCCGGCAGGCCGCCGAGTTCACGGTCGAGTCGGGTCAGGCCAAGATGGCCCAACTGCTGCAGGCGCAGTCCAAGTTCGACGCGTTGTGGAACCACGACGACGACCAGGGTGTGGGCGCGCTGCGCGCCATCGAGCAGGCCGGACGTGACGACTTCCTGATGGTCGGCGGAGCGGGCGCTCTTGCCGCCTTCCAGGCGATCAAGCAGGACAGCGGTGTCCTGAAGGCAACCGTTCTCTACCCGCCGACCATGGCTGCCTCCGCCATCGACCTCGCCCGCGCGCTCGGTCAGGGCAAGGGCGTCGGCGGTCTCGCCGAGTACGAGATCCCCGCCTCGATCACCCTCTACTCGGCAGTCGTCGACAAGACCAACGTCGACCAGTACATGTCCACCGGCTTCAAGTAGGGCGTGCTCTGTCCGGGGGACGGTCGCACGCCATCGGGCCGGCTGCGGTACACGGGCAGTCGGCTACGGGATACGGGATCCGGGCGACGAGAGAGCGACCGCAGGCTCCGTGCGCGGGGCGTTCCGCCGAGCGGCCCGAACCGCGGACGTGGTGCGGGAACCACCGACTTCCGTGGGGTACGCCCCGGCCCCGCACGGCGCCGACGCAGCCGTCGGCTCTCCCCGTAGGGGGCCACGGGGTCCGGGGGCGGTGCACCGTCCGACCGGTCGCATCCGCCACATCGGCCCCGTCCACCCCGTCCACCCCGTCCACCCCGTCCATCCGAACCCGAACCGTGCGGCATCAGCCCCGTCCGGCGGCAACCAGCTCCCCCTGGCATCCGCCGGACGGCCCCGGGCCCCTGTGCCCGACGGCGTCCCGCCCCCCACCGTGCCACGACGACAAGGAGGACAACCGTATGGAACAGCCGCAGCATTCAGCAGGACCGGAGGCGGGCAAGCAGCCGCTCCGCGTGGGGATGGTCGGTTACGCGTTCATGGGCGCCGCCCACTCCCAGGGCTGGCGTACCGCGGGCAGAGTCTTCGATCTTCCCCGCCGTCCGGTCCTCGCCGTGATCTGCGGCCGAGACCCCTCCGCCGTGCGGGCGGCGGCGGACCGGCATGGCTGGGCGGCTACCGAGACCGACTGGCGTGCTCTGATCGCCCGGGACGACGTCGACCTCGTAGACATCTGCACCCCCGGCGACTCCCACGCCGAAATCGCTGTGGCGGCGCTGGCCGCCGGCAAACACGTCCTGTGTGAGAAGCCCCTCGCGAACACCGTCGAAGAGGCCGAGACCATGGCCCGAGCCGCCGAAGCCGCTTACACGAACGGCCAGTTGACGATGGTCGGCTTCAACTACCGGCGCGTCCCGGCCACCGCACTGGCCCGGCGGATAGTCGCCGAAGGGCGACTGGGCACACTGCGACACGTCCGTGTGACGTACCTTCAGGACTGGCTGGTCGACCGCGAGTTCCCGCTGACGTGGCGGCTGCGCAGGGAACTGGCCGGTTCCGGCTCGCTCGGCGACCTGGGCGCGCACATCGTCGACCTCGCACAGCATCTGGCGGGGGAGCGGCTCGCCGGAGTCTCCGCGATCACCGAGACCTTCGTACGGCAGCGGCCGTTGCCCGGTGGTCCGACGAGCGGCCTGAGCGCGGCCTCCGCCGACGGCACCGGCACGGTCACCGTGGACGACGCCGCCCTGTTCACCGGTCGCTTCACCTCCGGCGCGCTCGCCTCCTTCGAGGCGACCCGGTTCGCCACCGGACGCAAGAACGCCCTGCGTCTCGAACTCAACGGTGAACGAGGCTCGCTGGCCTTCGACCTGGAGCGTCTCAACGAGCTCTGGTACCACGACGCCACCGAACCGAGCACACATGCCGGCTTCCGCCGCATCCTCGTCACCGAACCCGACCATCCCTACCTGAACGCCTGGTGGCCCCCGGGCCATGGGCTCGGCTACGAACACACCTTCGTCCACCAGGTCCGCGACCTGGTGCACGCCGTCGCCGAGGGCAGCCGCCCCGAACCCTCCTTCGCCGACGGGCTTCAGGTCCAGCGTGTCCTGGCGGCGGTCGAGGAGAGCGCCGAGAAGAACTCCGTCTACACCCCGATAGCGGACTGAGGACCAAGGAGGGCCTGGAGCATGCCGCGTACGTTCACACTGTTCACCGGCCAGTGGGCCGACCTGCCCCTGGAGGAGGTCTGCCGCCTCGCCCGCGACTTCGGTTACGAGGGGTTGGAACTCGCTTGCTGGGGCGACCACTTCGAGGTCGACAAGGCGCTCGCGGACCCCGGCTACGTGGAGTCCCGCCACCAACTCCTGGACAAGTACGGGCTGAAGTGCTGGGCCGTCTCCAACCACCTGGTGGGGCAGGCGGTCTGCGACGCCATCATCGACGAACGCCACCGGGCCATCCTGCCCGCCCGTATCTGGGGCGACGGCGAACCGGAGGGCGTCCGGCGGCGAGCCGCCGCCGAGATCGCCGACACCGCCAGGGCCGCGGCCGCCTTCGGCGTCGACACGGTGATCGGCTTCACCGGCTCCGCCATCTGGCATCTGGTCGCCATGTTCCCGCCCGCGCCCGAGTCGATGATCGAGCGGGGCTACGAGGACTTCGCCGAGCGCTGGAACCCCATCCTCGACGTCTTCGACGCGGAGGGAGTGCGGTTCGCGCACGAGGTCCACCCCAGCGAGATCGCATACGACTACTGGACGACCGTCCGCACGTTGGAGGCGGTCGACCGTCGACCGGCTTTCGGCCTGAACTTCGACCCGAGCCACTTCGTGTGGCAGGACCTCGACCCGGTCGGCTTCCTGTGGGACTTCCGCGATCGCATTTACCACGTGGACTGCAAGGAGGCCCGCAAGCGTCTGGACGGCCGCAACGGGCGCCTCGGATCCCATCTGCCCTGGGGCGACCCGCGACGCGGCTGGGACTTCGTCTCCGCAGGTCACGGCGACGTCCCCTGGGAGGACGTCTTCCGCATGCTGCGCTCCATCGACTACCGGGGCCCGATCTCCGTGGAGTGGGAGGACGCCGGAATGGACCGGCTCCAGGGCGCCCCCGAGGCCCTCGAACGCCTGCGTGCCTTCGACTTCGAGCCGCCCTCCGCGTCCTTCGACGCGGCGTTCGGCAACTGAGCCGGCTGACCGAAGCGCGGCAACCGAGCCCCCCACAGGCTCACCTGACTCTTCATCCGTCACCGGGATGACGGCGCATCCCGGCATTCGCACCCGCCCGTACAACCAGCCCCACTCTGGAGGCATCCGTGCACGGGAACGACCCCACCACCGGCACCCGCAGAGCCGAGACCCGCCGACGACGTCCATCGCTCCGCAGAGCCATAGCCCTCCTGAGCGGCGCCCTGCTGGCCGGCGCGTCGCTCACCCTCACCGCACCCCAGGTCGGCGCAGCCGTCGCCGACCCGGTGGCCGCGGCCGCCGAGGGCTTCCAGCAGGTCACCCTCGCCAAGGGCGAGGCCGAGGTAGGCGAGCCCATGTCGCTCGCCGTGCTGCCCGACCGCTCCGTCCTGCACACCTCACGCGACGGCGAACTCCGGCTCACCGACGCCGCCGGCAACACCCGACTGGCCGGCAAGCTCGACGTCTACTCCCACGACGAGGAGGGCCTCCAAGGCATCGGCGTGGACCCGGAGTTCGCAGCCAATCGCTTCATCTACCTTTACTACGCACCGCCGTTGAACACCCCGGCGGGCGATGCGCCCGAGACCGGAACGGCTGCCGACTTCGCCCCCTTCGACGGGGTCAACCGCCTTTCCCGCTTCGTGCTCGGGACGGACGGGACGCTCGACGTCTCGAGCGAGACGAAGATCCTCGACGTACCGGCCTCGCGCGGCCTGTGCTGCCACGTCGGCGGGGACATCGACTTCGACGCGGCAGGGAACCTCTACCTGTCCACCGGCGACGACAGCAACCCCTTCCAGTCGGACGGCTTCACGCCCATCGACGAGCGTGACAACCGCAACCCCGCCTTCGACGCCCGCCGTTCCTCCGGCAACACCAACGACCTGCGCGGCAAGATCCTGCGTATCAAGGTGAACACCGACGGCTCGTACACCGTCCCGGACGGCAACCTGTTCGCGCCCGGTACGGACAGGACACGGCCCGAGATCTACGCGATGGGTTTCCGCAACCCGTTCCGTTTCAGCGTCGACAAGGCCACCGGCATCCTCTACGTCGGCGACTACGGCCCCGACGCCGGCGCGGCCGACCCGGCTCGCGGACCGGCCGGTCAGGTCGAGTTCGCACGTGTCACCGGCCCCGGGAACTTCGGGTGGCCGTTCTGCACGGGCGACAATGACCCGTATATCGCATACGATTTTGCGACGGGTGTATCCGGCGCGCCCTTCGACTGCGCCGCCCCGAAGAACACCTCGCCGCACAACACCGGCCTCACCGACCTGCCCCCGGCCCAGCCCGCCTGGATTCCGTACGACGGCCCCTCGGTACCCGAGTTCGGCGACGGTTCCGAGTCCCCGATGGGCGGGCCCGTCTACCACTACGACGCCACGCTCGACTCGCCGGTGAAGTTCCCGGAGGCCTACGACGGAAACTTCTTCGCCGGTGAGTTCGGCCGGCGCTGGATCAAGCGCGTCGTCAGCGACGCGAACGGCGCCGTGCAGTCGATCAACGCCGTCCCGTGGACCGGCACCCAGGTGATGGACATGGCGTTCGGGCCCGACGGGGCGCTGTACGTCCTCGACTACGGCACCGCCTGGTTCGGCGGTGACGAGCACTCCGGTCTGTACCGCATCGAGAACGCCACCGACGGCCACTCCCCGGTCGCCCAGGCCGCAGCCGACCGCACGTCGGGACAGGCCCCTCTGAAGGTACGTTTCTCCTTCGCCGGAACGACCGACCAGGACGGCGACGCGCTCACCTATGCGTGGGACTTCGGCGACGGCAGCACCTCGACGGCGGCCGACCCCACGCACAAGTACAAGAGGAACGGCACGTACACCGCGACCCTGACCGCCGAGGACGGCTCCGGCCGTACCGGCAGCGCGAGCGTGCAGATCGTGGTGGGGAACACGGCGCCGAAGGTGGTGCTGGAAACGCCGAAGGACGGCCAGTTGTTCAGTTTCGGTGACGCGATCCCGTTCAAGGTGAAGGTCACCGACCCGGAGGACGGCAAGGCGATCGACTGCTCCAAGGTCGAGGTCACGTTCGTCCTCGGCCACGACAGCCACGGCCACCCGGTAACGTCGGCAACCGGTTGCAGCGGCACCCTCCAGACCAGCGCCGACGGCGGCCACGACGAGGACGCCAACATCTTCGGAGTCCTCGACGCCGAGTACACCGACGGCGGAGGCGGCGGCCAGGCCCCGCTCACCTCGCACGACCAGCACGTCCTTCAGCCCCGCCACCGCCAGGCCGAGCACTTCGGCGACTCGTCCGGCGTCACGGTCATCACCAAGGCCGTCGCCCACGGCGGCAAGACGGTCGGCGACATCGACAACGGGGACTGGATCTCGTTCACGCCGTACGTCCTCGGCAACGCCAAGAAGGTCACGGCACGTGTCTCCTCGGGCGGCGCGGGCGGAACGCTGGAGATCCGCGCCGGCTCGCCGACCGGCACCCTGCTCGGCAAGGCCACCGTCCCGGTGACCGGCGGCTGGGAGACCTTCCAGGACGTCAGCGCCGACCTGTCCCGCACCCCGCGCGGCACCACCACGTTCCACCTCGTCTTCAAGGGCGGCTCCGGCGCGCTCTTCGACGTGGACGACTTCACCTTCACGACCGGCTGAGAGGAGGGCACGTGAGGTATGCAACCCGCCGACTGGCCACCGTCGTCGTGGGCGCGGCGCTGCTCCTCGGCAGTGTCTCGGGCCCGGCTGCCGCGCACTCCGGGGACAGCGGAAACAAGGTCATGGGGAACGGAAACAACGGGAAACGGGTGCTGGTCTTCTCCAAGACGGCCGGCTTCCGGCACGACTCGATCCCGGACGGGGTCGCTGCGGTCCGAGAGCTCGGCGCGACGGGCGGCTTCGGAGTCGACGCCACCGAGGACGCGGGCGCCTTCACGCCGGGGAACCTGCGGCGCTACGCGGCCGTCGTCTTCCTGTCGACGACCGGGGACGTTCTGGATCCCGCACAGCAGGCCGCCTTCGAGGGCTACATCCGGCACGGCGGCGGCTATGTCGGGGTCCACGCGGCGGCCGACACCGAGTACGACTGGGAGTTCTACGGCGGCCTGGCCGGTGCTTATTTCCAGTCGCATCCGGCGATCCAGCCGGCGACGGTCGACATCGAGGACCGGGCCCACCCGGCGACCTCGGGACTCGCCCGCACCTGGAACCGCACCGACGAGTGGTACAACTACCGCTCCAACCCGCGCGAGCGGGCGCACGTCCTGGCCTCGCTGGACGAGCAGTCGTACACGGGCGGCACCATGAACGGCGACCATCCGATCGCCTGGTGCCAGAACTATCAGGGTGGCCGCGCCTTCTACACCGGAGGCGGCCATACGAAGGAGTCCTATGCGGATCCCGCATTCCGTGGACACCTGCTGGGCGGAATACTGTATGCGGTCGGCGATGTGCAGGCGGACTGCCGACCGGAGAACGGATACCGTCCACTCTTCGACGGCACGTCCCTGGACGGCTGGCAGCAGGCCGGACCCGGCTCCTTCACCCTCTCCGACGACGGCACGCTGACGTCCACGGGCGGAATGGGTCTGCTCTGGTATGCCGGTCGTAGCTTCGGGGCGTATTCCCTGAAGCTCGACTGGAGGACCACAGCCGCCGGCCCGAGCGGCCCCGGCGACGACAACTCCGGTGTATTCGTGGGCTTCCCGCCTTCGGACGACCCGTGGTCCGCTGTGAACAGCGGCTACGAGATCCAGATCGACGCCACCGACGTCCCGGAGAAGACCACCGGGTCGGTCTACGGCTTCCGGTCCGCCGACCTGAAGAAGCGGGACCGCGCGCTGAACCCGCCGGGGGAGTGGAACACGTACGAGATCCGGGTGGAGGGCGAACGCCTGCGCGTCTGGCTCAACGGCGTGAAGGTCAACGACTTCACCAACACCGATCCGGCGCGGAGTCTGCGCGACGGACACCTCGGCCTCCAGAACCACGGAGCCGACGACCAGGTGTCCTTCCGTGACGTCCGGATCAGGGAACTGCCCGGCCAGGGCCACTGAACGGCGGCGGGCGGGGGACGCCGTACCCCCGCCCGTCGTCACCACCCCGGCCTCTCACCGCGCCCAACTTGCCGGCCGTTCCGGCCCGTTCGTCCTCCTCGGCCTACCTCTCCCTTCCTCGCCCTGCTTCTCCCTTCCTCCCGCCTCGTACTCCGGGGTTCGCGCACGACAAGGAGGCTGCCATGTCCGCGTCCCTTTCCCGTCCCCCGCGCGTCGGCGTCTGGCTGATCGGGGCCCGTGGCTCCGTGGCCACCACGGTGGTCGCGGGGTGCGCCGCCGTCACGGCCGGACTGCACCCGCCGACGGGCCTGGTCACCGAGACGCCCGCGTTCGCCGACAGCGGCTTGCCCACCTTGTCCTCCCTCGTTTTCGGCGGACACGACACGACCGACTGCCCTCTGCCCAAACGTGCTGAGCAACTCGCGGCCGGAGGCGTCCTCCCGGCGGGCCTTCCCGCGGCAGTCGCATCCGAACTCGGCGATGCCGATGCAGAGATCAGACCCGGAGGCCCTGCTCCGGGAGACACCCGCAGCGACCACCGGCTGATCGGCGAGTTCGCCGCCGACATCCGCGACTTCGTACGGCGGCGCGGTCTCGCACGTGCGGTGGTGGTGAACGTGGCCTCGACCGAACCGGCCGCGACCGGCTCCGAGCTGCCGCCGAGCTCCCTCTACGCGGCCGCGGCCCTGCGAGCCGGCTGCCCGTACGTGAACTTCACCCCGTCCACGGGACTGCACCACCCTGCGCTGCTCCCCGTGGCGGAGTCGAGCGGGCTGCCGTACGCCGGCCGTGACGGCAAGACCGGCCAGACGTTGCTGCGTTCCGTCCTGGGGCCGATGTTCACCCAGCGGGCACTGGCGGTCCGGGCCTGGTCCGGCACCAACCTCCTGGGCGGCGGTGACGGAGCCGCCCTGGCCGACCCGGCCGCCGCCGAGGCGAAGAACGCGGGCAAGGAACGCGTCCTCGCCGACACGCTCGGGACCACTCCAGAGGGCGGGGTCCATATCGACGACGTTCCGGCACTGGGGGACTGGAAGACCGCCTGGGACCACGTCGCCTTCGACGGCTTCCTGGGCACCCGCATGATCCTCCAGACCATCTGGCAGGGCTGTGACTCCGCGCTCGCGGCACCACTCGTTCTCGACCTGGCCCGCCTCGCCGCCCGGGCCCACGAAGCCGGCCTGTCCGGCCCGCTCAGCGAACTCGCCTTCTTCTTCAAGGACCCTGTGGGCGAAGCGCCGTCGGCCCTGGCGGAGCAGCACGCGCAACTGGAGCGATTCGCCCGACGGCTGAGCGTCGGTGGGGGAGCGGGCGCCGGGGGAGCGGGCGAGGGGAGTGGCGAGACCGGCGAACGTCAGACGCCCGGGACACGGCGCGATCACACCACGAGGTCGGGCGAGGAGGCCGGATGAGCGGGGGCGAGGGGGTTCGTGGAGTTCAGGGGCGAGCGGACGCCTCGGCCGCCGTGCCGGACGGGGGGATGCCTGCGGAGGCCGGTGCGCCCGGCCGTCGTCTGGCTTCGGAGGCCGGTAAGTCGGACGAGAGGATGGCTTCGGGGGCCGCCGGTGTCTCGGCCGGGAGGGTGTCCTCGGGGACCCCCAGTAGGTCGGCCGGGACGGTGACTTCCGAGGCCGGTATGCCGGTCCGGAGGGTGGCTTCGGGGGCCGCCGGTATCTCGGACGGGACGGTGGCTTCCGATGTCGGCACGTCGGATGGGCCGGCGGCCGAGGAGACCGGTACGCCGGGCGGGCCGGCCGATGCGGTGGCCGGTGCCTCGGAGCGGAACCGCGCTCGCGTGCGGGCCTGGGCCGAACTGCTGCGACTGCCGGCCCTGTTCACGGTCCCCGGCGACGCGCTGGCGGGCGCCGCCGCGCTCACCCGGCGTCCCGACCACCGGACCCTGCTCGCCATCGGCTCCTCCTGCTGTCTGTACGAGGCCGGAATGGTTCTCAACGACTGGGCGGACCGCGCGGAGGACGCCGCCGATCGCCCCCACCGCCCTCTCCCCTCCGGCCGCGTGAGCCCCGCCGCCGCCTTCACGGCGGCCTGCGCCTTCACCGCCGCCGGTCTCGCCCTGGCCGCCCGGGCGGGCCGCCCGGCCCTGACGATCGCGGCTCCGCTCGCGGTCACCGTCTGGTCCTACGACCTGGCCCTGAAGCACACGCCGGCAGGCCCGTTCGCCATGGCCGCCGCCCGTGGCCTGGATCTGTTCCTCGGCGCCGCGGCCACCGGGGGACGCGCCCGCCCGGCCCTTCCCTCCGCTGCACTCCTCGCCACACACACGCTCGCGGTCACGACCCTGTCCCGCCAGGAGACCCGCGAGGGCACGCCGACGGCAGCCCTGGCGGCCCTCGCCACGACAGGCGCACTGACCTGGCTGGTACGGCGTCGGCCGACACCCGGCCCGCCACCGAACCGCCGGTCACCCGACGGGCAGGTGCACGGTCATCGGGGGAGGCCGGAGCCAGGATCCGCACCCCGCTCGCCCGCGCCGCTGACCGCAGCGCTCGCCGCCACCTACGCCACCACCACGGCCCGCTCCTACCTGCACGCCTCCCTCAACCCGTCCCCTCCTCTCACCCAACGAGCCGTCGGCGCCGGCATCCGCGGCACCATTCCCCTCCAGGCCGCTCTCATCGCCCGCTCGGGAGCCACCACTGCCACGGCCACCGCGCTGCTCACGGCCGCCCTGGCACCGGTCGCCCGGAGGCTCGCGAGGCGGGTGAGCATCACGTGAACCTCGGACCCACGAGCCGCGAGAGCGGTCCCGAGGAGAAGGCCCCGAACGCGATCACCCCGCACCCGCC
The DNA here is from genome assembly GCF_042880655.1 of Streptomyces sp. NPDC058295. Taxonomy (NCBI): domain Bacteria; kingdom Bacillati; phylum Actinomycetota; class Actinomycetes; order Kitasatosporales; family Streptomycetaceae; genus Streptomyces; species Streptomyces sp. NPDC058295. The sequence continues at coordinate 302,706 of NZ_JBHVYO010000002.1, read as the reverse complement.
CTCGCCGCGACCCCTGGCGTCACTGCCCTCGCCCTCGCCCCCACCTTCACCCTCGCCCCCTCCTTCGCTCCCGCTCCGCTTCGGCTACGGCACGAACGGCCTCGCCGATGTCCGCCTCGACGACGCCCTCGCCCTGCTCTCCGACCTCGGCTACGACGGTGTCGGACTGACGCTCGACCACATGCACCTGGACCCGTTCGCCCCGGACCTCGCCGTCCGCGTCCGGCACCTCGCGCACCGACTGGACGCCCTCGGGCTGGACGTCACCATCGAGACCGGCGCCCGCTATGTCCTGGACGCGCGTCGCAAGCACGGCCCCTCCCTCCTGGACCCGGAGCCGGACGATCGCGCCCGCCGCGTCGACCTGCTGCTCCGCGCCGTCCAGACAGCCGGTGACCTCGGTGCGCACGCCGTCCACTGCTTCAGCGGAACCCTCCCGCCAGGCACGGCGGCGGAGACCGCGTGGCAGCGCCTCGCCGAGGCTCTCGCCCCCGTCCTGGACGCCGCCGCGTCCGCCGGAATCCCCCTCGCCATCGAACCCGAACCCGGTCACCTCCTGGCGACCCTCGCCGACTTCCACCGGCTCCGCCGAGCTCTGGACGATCCGGCGTCCCTCGGCCTCACGCTCGACATCGGCCACTGTCAGTGCCTCGAGCCACTGCCGCCTGCCGACTGCGTACGCGCAGCGGCCCCATGGCTGCGCCACGTCCAGATCGAGGACATGCGCCGTGATGTCCACGAACACCTTCCCTTCGGGGAGGGCGAGATCGACTTCCCGCCCGTCCTGGCCGCTCTCGCCGACACCGGCTACCGCGGGCTGACGGTGGTCGAACTGCCCCGCCACTCCCACGCCGGCCCCCACCACGCCGAAGCCTCCCTCCCGTTCCTCCACCACGCGGCGGCGTCCGCTCAAGCCACCGTCACCGACCACGCCGATCCGAAGGCGCCCTGCTCCCCGGTCCCGACCGCCGACCCGACCGCCCGCGCCACCGCCGTCCCGACCGCCGTCCCTGCCGACGGCCTTGCCGACGGTCCTACCGACCGGCAGCGGCCGTCTGTCGTCGCATCACCGCCGAGCCGCCCGTCCCGGGTGGCGAACCTGCTCGTCGCGCCATCCGGCGAGCCCTCCGCCACCCCAGAAGGGAGTACTCAATGAGCCGCCCCCACGCCGCCCCGGCGATCCCGGAAGCGGAACACGCGGGCGCCACCCCGGCCCGCACGCCCCTCGACGTCCTGCACCGCCACCTCGACACCCATCTCGAGGCGCCCGCCCGCGTCTGGCTCCGCCGGGCTCTCGACGAGGCCGCCGCCCACCCGGGCACCCATGGCCCCATCTCGGTGTGGGAGTTACGCCTCGCCGAGGCCGGACGCCGCTGCGGGGGTCGTCACGCCGACACAGCCCGCGTCCTGATCCTCCGCGCGGCCCGCGCCGACCCGGAGTGCCTGGCCCGCGTGTACTTCCAGGGCACCGCCGAAGAACGTCGCGCGGTCCTGCACGCGCTGCCCCACCTCGTGTCCGGGCCCGACGCCCTCCCGCTCGTCGAGGACGCCCTGCGCACCCATGACACCCGGCTCGTCGCGGCCGCCGTCGGCCCCTACGCCGCCCGTCACCTCGACGCCCACGCCTGGCGCCATGCCGTCCTGAAGTGCCTCTTCGCCGGAGTGCCCGTCGACGAGGTGGCGGGCCTCGAACAGCGCGCCCGCGCAGACGCCGAACTCGCCCGCATGCTCGACGCCTACGCCACCGAACGCACCGCCGCGGGCCGCCCCGTACCCCGCGATCTGCACCGCGTCCTGACGCTGACCGGTCCGCCCGACCCGACGGCTCTGACCGATCCGACGGCTCTGACCGATCCGACGGTTCTGACCGATCCGACGGTTCTGACCGATCCGAACGCTCTCACCTCGACCGATTCGGGCGCACCCACCGCGGACCTCCACCGCACGGACCCCCCTGGCTCGGGCAGTCCCCACCGCCCGGACCACCCCCACGGCAAGGAGTCCTGATGCGCATCTTCGACCCCCACATCCACATGACCTCGCGTACCACCGACGACTACGAGGCGATGCACGGGGCCGGCGTCCGCGCCGTCGTCGAGCCCTCCTTCTGGCTGGGACAGCCCCGTACCTCGACCGCCTCCTTCCTCGACTACTTCGACTCCCTTCTCGGCTGGGAACCGTTCCGGGCCGCGCAGTACGGCATCGCCCATCACTGCGCGCTCGCCCTGAACCCCAAGGAGGCCAACGACCCGCGCTGCGCCGCCGTCCTGGAGGAGCTGCCGCGTTATCTCGTCAAGGACCACGTCGTGGCCGTCGGCGAGATCGGCTACGACTCGATGACCCCCGCCGAGGACACCGCCCTCGCCGCCCAGCTCCAGCTGGCCGCCGAACACGGCCTGCCCGCCCTGGTGCACACCCCGCACCGCGACAAGCTCGCCGGACTGCGCCGCACCCTCGACGTCGTCCGTGAATCCGCCCTGCCGCCGGACCGGGTCCTGCTCGACCACCTCAACGAGACCACCGTGAAGGAGGCGAAGGACGCCGACTACTGGCTGGGCTTCTCCGTCTATCCCGACACCAAGATGGACGAGACCCGCATGATCGGGATCCTCCGCCTGTACGGGCCGGAGAAGGTCCTCGTGAACAGCGCCGCGGACTGGGGCAGGAGCGACCCGCTCAAGACCCGAAGGGTCGCCGACCTCATGCTCGCCTCGGGCTTCACCGAGGACGACGTCGATCTCGTCCTGTGGCGCAACCCCGTCGCCTTCTACGGCCTCAGCGGCCGTCTCGCCCTCGAGGTGACCGCCCCCGACCCCACCCACGAGGGCAATTCCATCCTGCGCGGCGGGGAGTGAACGATGCGCTTCCGTCACCCAGACGGCACCACCGTCCACCTCGCCTACTGCACCAACGTCCACCCTGCCGAGACCCTCGACGGAGTCCTCACGCAGCTCCGCGACCACTGCGAACCCGTCCGGCGCCGCCTCGGCCGCGACCGGCTCGGTGTCGGGCTGTGGCTCGCCAGGGATGCCGCCCGAGCCCTCGACACCGACCCGGCGGCCCTGCGCGGCCTGCGCACCGCACTCGACCGGCGGGGCCTCGAGGTCGTCACCCTCAATGGATTCCCGTACGAGGGGTTCGGCGCCGAGGAAGTCAAGTACCGCGTGTACAAGCCCGATTGGGCTGACACCGAACGCCTGGAGCACACCACCGCACTGGCCCGTGTCCTTGCCGGACTTCTCCCCGACGATGTCACCGAGGGCACCATCTCCACCCTCCCGCTCGGCTGGCGCACCGCCTGGAACGCGGCCCGCGCCGCGACGGCCCGCTCCGCCCTGCGTACCCTCGCCGAGCGCCTGGACGCGCTGGAGGAGCTGACCGGCCGCTCCGTCCGGGTCGGCCTGGAACCGGAACCCGGCTGCGCCGTCGAGACCACCGCCGACACCCTCGCCCCGCTCGCGGCCGTCGGCCATCCCCGCATCGGTGTCTGCGTCGACACCTGCCATCTCGCCACCTCCTTCGAAGACCCGGACACCGCCCTGGACGCGCTCGCCGAAGCCGGCGTCCCCGTCGTCAAATCTCAGCTGTCCGCCGCCCTGCACGCCGAACGCCCCCGTCTTCCCGCCGTCCGCGAAGCCCTCGCCGCGTTCGACGAACCCCGCTTCCTGCACCAGACCCGCACCCTCGCCGCCTCCGGCCTGCGCGGCACCGACGACCTCGGCGAGGCACTCGGCGGCACCGCTCTGCCCGACACCGGACCCTGGCGCGCCCACTTCCACGTCCCCCTGCACGCGGCCCCCGCCCCGCCTCTCACCTCCACCCTCCCCGTACTCAAAGCCGCGCTGACCCGCCTGGTCGGCGGCCCGCACCCGCTGACCCGTCACCTGGAGGTCGAGACCTACACCTGGCAGGCCCTCCCCTCCGAACTGCGGCCCCGCGCCCGAGCCCAGCTCACCGACGGAATCGCCGCCGAACTCGGCCTGGCACGTGACCTCTTGACCGACCTCGGCCTCAAGGAGCTCCCATGAGCAGCCCGGCATCCGGCGACACCGGGCCCCGGAACCGGCCCGGACCCCACACCCACGCCCCTGCCCCCAAGTCCCCCGTGCCCCTGCTCGTCCTCGACGTCGTCGGCCTCACCCCCCGGCTGCTCGATCACATGCCCCACCTCAAGACCCTCGCCCAGGCGGGCTCCCGCGCGCCGCTCGGGACCGTCCTGCCGGCTGTCACCTGTGCCGCGCAGTCCACCTTCCTCACCGGGACGCTTCCCGCGGAGCACGGCATCGTCGGCAACGGCTGGTACTTCCGTGAGCTGGGCGATGTCCTGCTGTGGCGTCAGCACAACGGTCTGGTGGCCGGTGACAAGCTGTGGGACGCCGCCCGGCGGGCGTATCCCGGTTACACGGTCGCCAACATCTGCTGGTGGTACGCGATGGGCGCCGACACCGACTACACCGTCACCCCCCGTCCGATCTACTACGCCGACGGCCGCAAGGAACCCGACTGCTACACCCGGCCCCCGGCCCTGCACGACGAACTCACCGAGAAACTCGGCACCTTCCCCCTCTTCCACTTCTGGGGACCCGGCGCGGACCTGGTCTCCAGCCGGTGGATCATCGACGCGACCCGCCACATCCTGCGCACCCGCAGCCCCGACCTGGCCCTGTGCTACCTCCCTCACCTCGACTACGACCTCCAGCGTTTCGGCCCCGAGGACCCCCGCTCCCTCGGGGCGGCCACCGCCCTGGACACGGCCATGGCCCCCCTTCTGGACGAGGCCCGGGCCCAGGGCCGTACCGTCGTCGCGCTCTCCGAGTACGGCATCACCCGGGTGAGCAGGCCCGTCGACATCAACCGTGCCCTGCGCCGCGCGGGTCTGCTCGAGGTGCACACCCAGGACGGCATGGAGTACCTCGACCCGATGACGTCGCGTGCCTTCGCGGTCGCCGATCACCAGCTCGCCCATGTCTATGTGCGCCGTCCCGAGGACCTGCCCCGTGTGTGGGAGGTGCTGGAGGAACTGCCGGGGGTCGGTGAACTCCTCGGCGACGAGGGCAAGAAGAAGCACGGTCTCGACCATCCGCGCTCCGGTGAACTCGTCGCCGTGGCGGAGCCGGACGCCTGGTTCACGTACTACTACTGGCTCGACGACGCCCGCGCGCCCGACTTCGCGCAGCTGGTGGAGATCCACCGCAAACCCGGCTACGACCCGGCCGAGCTGTTCATGGATCCGCACGACCCCTATGTGAAGGTCAAGGCGGCGACCGCCCTGGCCCGCAAGAAGCTCGGCCTGCGGTACCGCATGGCGGTGGTGCCCCTCGATCCGTCACCTATTCGGGGCAGCCACGGCCGCCTTACCGCGAGCGACGACGACGGTCCGCTCCTCATCTGCTCCACCCCCCGTTCGCTCGGCGACCGCGTCGCGGCCACCGACGTGAAAGCACTGCTGCTCCAACTGGCCGGTCTGTGCTGACCGGTTGCCGACTGTCACAAGTGAAGCACTCACCACTGACAACGCCCTCCGATCCCGAGGAGTTCCAGACATGAGCCGCATCTCCGACATCGACCCCGAACTCACCCACCGCCTGACCAGACGAGGCATGCTCGGCGTCGCCGCGGGAGCCACCGCGGCCGCACTGCTGGGGGCCGCAGCCTCGCCCGCCGGCGCGGCGCCCGCCACCGGCACCGGTGCCTCCACCACCGGGCGCGGCCGTCCCGTCCTGCCCCCCGGCCGGCTCGGCATCCAGCTCTACAGCCTGCGCGACAAGGTCTCCACGCTGGGCTTCGCCCCCGTCTTCGCCGAGTTGAAGAAGTACGGGTACGACGAGGTCGAGTTCGCCGGCTACACCCAGGGCTCCGCGGGCCCCATCACCCTTGCCCAGCTGAAGCGGCTGGCACGCAACCACGGACTGTCCCCGATCGGCAGCCACGTCGGCTACTACGCCAACGACCCGAACGCCTACACCTTCGCCCAGAACCTCACCAAGGTCCTCGACGACGCCCAGGCCCTCGGCCTCAAGCACATCGGCACCGCCTCCGGGCCCTTCCGCTACGGCTCCACCGTCGACGCGTGGAAGCGCGCGGCCGAGGAGTTCAACACGTACGGAGCGGCGGCGCGGGCCCGCGGCATGAAGTTCTACCAGCACAACCACTCCGACGAGTTCGGCTTCGCGACCGACAACCCCAAGGTCCGTCTCTACGACGTACTGCTCGCCGAGACCGACCCCGACCTGGTGTTCCTGGAGATGGACATCTTCTGGGCGTACGCCGGCCAGTTCCGCTTCTCGAAGCGGGCCGACGGTACGGCCGCGCCCTTCGAGCCGCTGGACTACGTACTGAGGCAGCCGCATCGCTATCCGCTCTTCCACGTCAAGGACGGCGTCAGCGATCCCTCGAACGAGTTCGGGTACCGGATGACCGACGTCGGGGACGGCGACATCGACTACCAGCGGTTCATCTCCGCCGTGACCCGGCTGCGCGGTGAGCGGTCGGCCCACCACTGGCAGGCCGAGCACGACAACCCGGTCGAGTCGTTCGCCTTCGCACGGAAGTCGAGCGCGCACCTGCACTCGTTGCGCGAGAAGTGCTGAGCACCTGGCGGCGGCCCATGCGCTGACCGGGCGCACGCGCGCGTGGAGGCCCGCCCCGGCAGATGACGGGGTGGGCCTCCACGCGCGCGTGCGTCGTCAGCCCGCGGGCCGGGGCCGAGCAGCCGGGCCACTCGCCCCTGACATCACCCGCTCGGATCACGCCGAACCGCGCGAGCCCCAGGACGACGAGGACGAAGAGCTGTCGGTCGCGAGGGGATCTGTCGTCATGTCAGGCCGTTTCCTCTCCGAGCGGATGCGGGTTGGGGACGATTCGACGACCGGCCGCCGGCCTGCCCGGTGCCTTCAGGAAGAGTGCCAGTACCGAGGAGGCGAGCCCGATGCAGCCCGCCAGGACGAACGCGCCCTCGTAGTCCCACACGCCGACCACGATCGAGCCGACACCGGAGCCCACGAGGCCCGAGACGAGCTTGGAGCTGTAGACCATGCCGTAGTTGCTGGCGTTGTTGTTCTCACCGAAGTAGTCCGCCGTCATCGCGGCGAACAGCGGGAAGATCGCGCCGCCGCCGAAGCCGGAGACCATGGAGCAGAACAGGAAGAACGGCATGCTGCCCATCTGGCCGGAGACCAGCACACCGAACTGTGCGGTACCGAGCACCAGGCAGACGATGATCAGGGTGTGGCGGCGCCCGCAACGGTCGGAGATCCAGCCGATGATGCCGCGCCCGGTGCCGTTGACGATCGCCTTCAGGGACATGGCCGTGGCCACGATCCCTCCGGCGAAGCCCATGTCCTTGCCGAACGGCACCTGGAAGGCGATACCGAAGATGTTGATCCCGGCCGTGCACAGCAGACAGAACCACATCATCCACAGAACGGGGGTACGGGCTGCCTCCTTGGGGGTGTACTGCTTCACCGCCGGCGGGTTCTTCTGCAGTGCCCGGCGGATCTTCGGGTCGTCGGTGAGCTTGAGCGGGTCGACGTGCGCGGGCCACCAGTTCTTCGGCGGGTCCTTGAAGAACCACCCCGCGAACGCCACGACGGCGCAGCAGGTGAGGCCCACCATCACCAGTACGCCCTTGTAGTTGCCCAGGTCCATGTACGACGTGAACAGGAACACGAAGGGCACCGAGCCGTAGGCGAATCCGCCGTTGACCATGCCGGTCTTGCCGCCCTTGCGCTCCGGGTACCACTTGCCGACCATGTTCACGCAGGTCGCGTAGACGAGGCCGGCGCCGATGCCGCTGCACATGCCGAAGCCGAGATAGGCGACGGTGACATGCGGCGCGTACGCGAGGGACAGATAGCCGAGGACCGTGCCCAGCGCGCCGAGCATCATCGCGTACCGCGCGGGCAGCCTGCCGCTCTCCCGCAGCTGCCCGGCCGGGAAGGCCACGGCCGCCTGGAAGAACACCCAGACACCCATCAGCCAGAAGATGTGCCCGCTGCTCCACAGGTGGGCGTCGTGCAGTGTGTCCTCGGCCGACGTGAACGCGTACTCCGAGGAGCTGATGCCCAGCATGCCCATCCAGGGAAAGAGCACCATCGTCCAGCGTGGTCGCCCCATGATGTTCCGGTCGCTCTCGCCGATCCGGTACACCCTGCCGTTGCGGTCCGTCACCTCCCGGTAGGGGAGGGACGGGGAGTAGTCGGTGGTTGTCATGTCGCTCAGCACCCCTTGCGTCGAAAGTTCTGGCCAGCGCCCCCTGTCCAATGCCTTTCGTGTGCGCTCGGGACCCGGGCCGGCCGACGCGCACCGTCGGCCGGCCCCGCGCCCGGGTCACGTCATGAACCGCCCCCCAACAGTCCCGCCGCACGCGCCCACCGGTACTTGGCGCCGAGCACCGCCACCGGCTGCTCGGTCGTGTACGGGTAGGCGACGACGCCCCGTTCGTAGAGGTACTGGCAGGCCTCCTCGACCTCGACGTCACCCGCGAGCGAGGCCACGACGGGCTTCTCGACGCCGCGTTCGCGGAACTCGCGCACCACGCGCGCGGTGAGCTCCGCGAAGACCATCGGGGGAGTGACGATCGTGTGCCAGTAGCCGAGCACCAGCGCGTGGACACGCGGATCCTCGAGCCCCAGCCGGATGGTCGCCTCGTACGTCGACGGCGGCTCGCCCCCGGTGATGTCGACCGGGTTGCCCGCCGCCCCGAAGGGCGGGATGAACGCGCGGAACGCCGTGTCGAGGTCGGGCGGGATCTCCATCAGGGTGAGGCCGTTGTCGGTCACGGCGTCCGACAGCAGCACACCGCTGCCGCCCGCGCCCGTGATGATCACGATGTTGTCGCCCTTGGGGGTGGGCAGCACGGGCAACCCGCGCGCGTATTCCAGCATGTCGTTCAGCCCCGGCGCCCTGATGACGCCTGCCTGGCGGAGGATGTCGTCGTAGACGGCGTCGTCGCCCGCGAGCGCCCCGGTGTGCGAGCCGGCCGCCTTCGCGCCTGCCGCCGTACGGCCCGCCTTGAGGACGACGACCGGCTTCTTCGGTACGGTCGCCCGCGCGGCCTCGACGAAGGCGCGGCCGTCCTTGAGGTCCTCCAGGTGCATCGCGATGCAGTCGGTGTGCGGGTCCTCGCCGAACCAGGTCAGCAGGTCGTCCTCGTCGAGGTCCGACTTGTTGCCGAGTCCGACGATCGCCGACACGCCCGTCTTCGTGGTGCGTGCGAAGCCCAGGATGGCCATCCCGATGCCACCGGACTGCGAGGTCAGCGCGACCCCGCCCTTGACGTCGTACGGCGTGCAGAAGGTGGCGCACAGGTCCTGCCAGGTCGAGTAGTAGCCGTAGATGTTCGGCCCGAGCAGCCGGACGCCGTAGCGCTCACCGATGGCCACGATCTCTTCCTGGAGGGCGTGTTCGCCGGTCTCCGCGAAGCCGGAGGGGATCAGCACCGCGTTGGGGATCCCCTTGCGTCCCACCTCCTCCAGGGCCGAGGCCACGAACTTGGCGGGTATCGCGAAGACCGCCACATCCACCTCTCCGGGAACGTCGGTGACACTCTTGTACGCCTTGCGGCCCAAGATGTCATCGGTCCGGGGATTCACCGGATGGATGTCCCCGGCGAAACCGCCGTCGACGAGATTGCGCATCACCGAGTTGCCGATCTTGCCCTGCTCGTTGGAGGCACCGATCACGGCGACGGAGCGCGGCTCCATCAGACGGCCCATCGAGGTGAGGATCTCCGCGCGCGTGTAGCGTCGGCGCGCCGTGACCGGCGTGTCGGAAAGGATCACGCGGATGTCCGCGGCGATCGCGCCCTCGGCCGTGGCGATCACCGGGTTGAGGTCCACCTCGGCGATCTCCGGGAAGTCCGCGACCAGCTGGGACACCCGGCGGATCTGCTCGGCGACCGCCCACCGGTCCACCCCGGCCTGCCCGCGCACGCCGCGCAGGATCTCCGCCGCCCGGATCGAGTCCAGCATGGACAGCGCCTCGTCGGCGTCCACCGGAGCCAGCCGGAAGGTGACGTCCTTGAGGACCTCGACGAGCACGCCGCCGAGCCCGAACGCCACGACCTTGCCGAACGTCGGATCCGTGACCGCCCCGACGATGACCTCCTGGCCCTTCGGCAGCAGTTCCTGGATCTGTACGCCGTCGACCCTGGCCCCCGCGTCGTACGCACGCGCGTTCTCGACGATGCGGTGGAACGCCGCCCGTACGTCCGACGCGCCCTCCACCCCGACGATCACTCCGCCGGCGTCGGTCTTGTGCAGGATGTCCGGCGAGACGATCTTCATCACGACGGGGCCCCCGAAGCGCGCCGCGTACGCGACGGCCTCCTCGACGTCCCTCGCCAGTTCCTCGCCGGGTACGGCGATCCCGTACGCGTCGGCGATCACCTTGCCCTCGGGCGCGGTCAGTGCGGTCCGTCCTTCGGCCCGCACCGCGCCGAGCAGCGCCCGCACCCTGAGCATCCGGTCCTCGGCCAGCACGTCAGATCACCCCGTTCGACTTGAGCAGGCGCAGCTCCTCGTCCCCGAGGCCGAGTTCGCCGACGTAGACCTCTTCGTTGTGCTCGCCGAGCAGCGGTGAGCCGGTCACCTCGACGGGGGAGTCGGACAGCTTGAGGGGGCTGCCCACGGTCACGAACTCGCCGCGCCGCGGGTGCGGAACGCGGACCACCATCTCGTTGGCGACCAGCGACTTGTCCTCGATGATCTCCTTGGTGGACAGGATCGGCCCGCACGGGATGTTGTGGGTGTTGAGCCTCTCCAGCACCTCCCACTTGGGCAGCGCCGAGGACCATTCCTCGATCAGCTGGAACATCTTGCCGAGCTTGGGCAGCCGGGCCTCGGGCGTCGCCCACTCGGGGTCGCCGGCCAGCTCGGGCCGGCCGATCAGCTCACTGAGCGGCTGCCAGCCGACCGGCTGCACGATGACGTAGACGTAGTCGTTGGGGCCGCCCGGCGCGCACTTGACGGCCCAGCCGGGCTGGCCGCCGCCGGACGCGTTTCCGGACCGGGGAACCTCGTCGCCGAAGTCGTCGTTGGGATATTCGGCGAGCGGTCCGTGTGCCAGGCGTTGCTGGTCCCGCAGTTTCACCCGGCACAGGTTCAGTACGGCGTGCTGCATGGCCACGTTGACCCGCTGCCCGCGCCCGGTGTTCTCCCGCTGGTACAGCGCCGCGAGGATTCCCGCCACGGCGTGCACACCCGTCCCCGAGTCCCCGATCTGGGCCCCCGTCGCCAGCGGCGGCCCGTCCTCGAAACCGGTGGTCGACATCGACCCGCCCATGGCCTGCGCGACGACCTCGTACGCCTTGAAGTTGGTGTACGGGCCGTCCCCGAACCCCTTGATGGAGGCATAGACGATCCGCGGATTGATCTCCTGGACGCGGTCCCAGGTGAACCCCATGCGGTCGACCGCGCCCGGCCCGAAGTTCTCGACCATGACGTCGGAGCGCCGGATCAGCTCGGTGAGGATCTCCTTGCCGCGTTCGGTCTTGGTGTTGAGGGTGATGCTCCGCTTGTTGCAGTTGAGCATCGTGAAGTAGAGGGAGTCGACGTCCGGGAGGTCGCGCAACTGCTTGCGCGTGATGTCACCGGACGGCGCCTCCAGCTTGACGACGTCCGCGCCGAGCCAGGCGAGCAGTTGGGTCGCGGACGGGCCCGACTGGACGTGCGTCATGTCGAGGACGCGGACGCCTTCGAGAGCCTTGGTCGCCGTTCCTGTCATCCCTGTCATCGGGGGCACCTCACTTGTACATCGTCTGGTTCATCGTTCCGGGGGCGTACGCGTCGGGGTCCACCCAGACGTTGATCAGCGAGGGCTTCCCGGACTCACGGGCGCGCCGCAGGGCGGGGCCGATGTCGGCGGGGTCGCGCACCTCCTCGCCGTAACCGCCCAGCAGCTGGGCGAACTTGTCGTAGTGGACGTCGCCGAGGGTGTTGCCGACCCGCTCGCGTTCCAGGCCGTACTTGGCGGCCTGGCCGTAACGGATCTGGTTCATGGAGGAGTTGTTGCCGACGATGCCGACGAAGGGGAGGTCGTAGCGCACGAGGGTCTCGAAGTCCCAGCCGGTGAGCGAGAACGCGCCGTCGCCGAAGAGGGCGACGACCTCCTTGTCGGGCCGTGCCTGCTTGGCCGCCAGCACGAACGGGACGCCGACGCCGAGGGTGCCCAGCGGCCCCGGGTCCATCCAGTGGCCCGGCGACTTGGGCTGTACGACCTGACCGGAGAAGGTGACGATGTCGCCGCCGTCGCCGATGTAGATCGAGTCCTCGGTGAGGAAGTCGTTGATCTCGCTGACCAGGCGGTAGGGGTGGATGGGCGAGGCGTCCGAGCGCAGGTGCGGCAGCCGCTTGTCGAGGGCGCTCTGTTCGGCCGCGCGCAGCTCGTCGAGCCACTCCTTGCGTTGGGACGCACCGCCGTTGATGCGCCCGGAGGCGGCCTCGGTCACAGACTTCAGCACCAGTCCGGCGTCGCCGACGATCCCGAGGTCGATGTCGCGGTTCTTGCCGACGGTGCGGTAGTCGAGGTCGATCTGGACGACCGTCGCGTCCGGCGACAGCCGCTTGCCGTACCCCATGCGGAAGTCGAAGGGCGTGCCGACGATCACGATGACGTCGGCGCCCGAGAAGGCGTAGCGGCGGGACAGCTGGAAGTGGTGCGGGTCGCCGGGGGGCAGGGTGCCGCGGCCGGCGCCGTTCATGTAGGCGGGGATGTTCAGGGTGCGCACCAGCTCGACGGCGGCTTCGGTGCCCCGGGTCGTCCACACCTGGCTGCCCAGCAGGATCGCGGGCTTCTCGGCGTGCACGAGCAGGTCGGCGAGCTTCTCGACCGCCTCGGGGTCACCGGCCGAGCGGGTCGAGGCACGGTAGGCGCCGGGCCGCGGCACCCGGGCCTTCGCCACCGGCACCTTGGCGTCGAGGACATCGCGCGGGATCTCCAGGAAGGCGGGCCCGGGCGCGCCGTGGTAGCACTCGCGGAACGCCATCGACACCATGTCCGCCGCCCGCGCCGTGTCCGGCACCGCCGCCGCGAACTTGGTGATCGGCGTCATCATGTCGACGTGCGGCAGGTCCTGGAGGGACCCCATCTTGTGCTGGGTGAGCGCTCCCTGACCGCCGATCAGCAGCATCGGGGACTCCGCGCGGAAGGCGTTGGCGACACCGGTGACGGCGTCGGTGGTGCCGGGGCCGGCCGTGACGACCGCACAGCCGGGCTTGCCGGTGATGCGCGCATAGCCGTCGGCGGCGTGGGCGGCGACCTGTTCGTGGCGTACGTCGACGACTTCTATGCCCTCGTCGACGCAGCCGTCGTAGATGTCGATGATGTGGCCGCCGCACAGGGTGTAGATGCGGTCGACCCCCTCTGCCTTGAGTGCCTTGGCAACGAGATGACCACCGGAGATCACGTCCTGGGTGTCGTCGGGCATGGCGAAGTCCCGTCCCTTCGTAGGGGGTGGAAGGCTCTCGCGGTACATTGCATACAGTCGACGAATACTGTATGAAGCTTGTTATCCCGCATCCGATGGGTGGTGTCCAGGGGCGTGCGGCACTTTCGGTCATCGGAGTTCGGCCTCGCGACGGCTCGGTGGACTCCGGATTCGACTTCACAGACGGGATCCGAGATGGACCTGTACGAACACCAGGCAAGGGAACTCTTCGCGGAACACGGCATCCCGGTCCCCCGGGCCGAGGTCACCGACTCGCCCAAGGAGGCGCGCGGGATCGCTCGTCGGCTCGGCGGACGAGCGGTGGTGAAAGCCCAGGTCAAGGCGGGTGGCCGGGGCAAGGCGGGCGGCGTCAGGATCGCCGCCGACCCTGCTGCGGCCGAACTGACGGCACGGCAGATCCTCGGCATGGACATCAAGGGACACACGGTCGGCACGGTGATGCTGGCCCAACCCGTCGACGTCGAGGCGGAGTTCTACGTGTCCTATGTGCTGGACCGCGCGGCCGGCCGTTTCCTCGCGATCGCCTCCGCCGAGGGGGGTATGGAGATCGAGGAGGTCGCCGCCACCCGGCCCGCGGCGGTCGCCCGCGTCCCCGTCGACCCGGCGGAGGGCGTCACCTCGGCGAAGGCCGGCGAGATCGCCGCCGCGGCCGGACTGCCCGCGCGGACCGCGGACGTCCTCGTCCGGCTGTGGCAGGTGCTGGTCCGGGAGGACGCCCTCCTCGTCGAGGTCAACCCGCTCGTCCGCACCCGGCAGGGAGAGATCCTCGCCCTCGACGGCAAGGTCACCCTCGACGACAACGCGTCCTTCCGGCAGTCGCGTTGGGGAGCGGAGACCCCCGAGCACGGTGACCCGCTGGAGGCGGCGGCCGCGGCCAAGGCCCTCAACTACGTGAAACTGGACGGCGAGGTCGGCATCATCGGCAACGGCGCCGGACTCGTCATGTCGACCCTCGACGTCGTCGCGGGCTGCGGCGCCCGCCCCGCCAACTTCCTCGACATCGGCGGCGGCGCGTCCGCCGAGATCATGGCGGACGGGCTGTCCGTCATCCTCTCCGACCCGGCCGTGAAGTCGGTCTTCGTCAACGTCTTCGGCGGCATCACCGCGTGCGACGCGGTCGCCGAGGGCATCGTGCGCGCCCTGGACACCGTACGGCTGACCAGGCCGCTCGTCGTCCGGCTCGACGGGAACAACGCGGCCCGGGGGCGGGCGATCCTCGACGCCCACCGGCATCCGCTGGTCCAGCAGGCCACCACCATGGACGGCGCCGCCCGCCGTGCCGCCGAACTCGCCACCGCGGTCTGAGGAGACGACGCCATGGCCATCTACCTCACCAAGGAGAGCAGGGTCCTCGTCCAGGGCATGACCGGCGCCGAGGGCATGAAGCACACCCGGCGCATGCTCGCGGCCGGCACGAACATCGTCGGCGGCGTCAACCCGCGCAAGGCGGGCCGGGCCGTCGACTTCGACGACCGTGCGGTGCCCGTCTTCGGGTCGGTCGTCGACGGTATGCAGTCGACCGGCGCCGATGTGACCGCCGTCTTCGTGCCGCCCGCCTTCACCAAGGCCGCGGTGATCGAGGCAGCCGACGCGGGGATCGGTCTCGCCGTCGTCATCACCGAGGGCGTCCCGGTCCACGACTCCGTCGCCTTCACCACCCATGCCGCGGCCCGCGGAACGCGTGTCATCGGCCCGAACTGTCCCGGCCTGATCACCCCGGGCCAGTCCAACGCGGGCATCATCCCGGCGGACATCACCAAACCCGGCCGCATCGGCCTGGTCTCCAAGTCCGGCACGCTCACCTACCAACTCATGTACGAACTACGCGACATCGGCTTCTCGACCTGTGTCGGCATCGGCGGCGACCCGGTCGTGGGCACCAGCCACATCGACTGCCTGGCCGCCTTCGAGGAGGACCCCGACACCGAACTCGTCGTCCTCATCGGTGAGATCGGCGGTGACGCGGAAGAGCGAGCGGCCGCCCACATCCGCGAACACCTCACCAAACCCGTCGTCGGCTACATCGCCGGCTTCACCGCGCCCGAGGGCAGGACCATGGGACACGCGGGCGCGATCGTCTCCGGTTCCTCGGGGACCGCGCAGGCCAAGAAGGCGGCGCTGGAAGCGGCGGGGGTACGGGTGGGCGCCACACCGACCGAGACCGCGCGTCTCGCACTCGCCGTCCTCGACGAAGGGGCCCGCCGCCGCTGAAGTATGACGACCCGTCATTCAACGGAGCCGCGTGCCTGGCCGGTGTCCTCCGTGGCCATGCACCATCCCGCCCCCGACTGTGCACCGAGAGCGGAGCAGCCCACATGGCAACCACCCTCACCCTCAAATCCGGCACGTCCTGGCCCGACACCTGGCAGCGGTGCCTGGCCGTCGCCCCGGAGGCCTTCCGTGACGACCGTGTCCTCAACCTCTGGAACGCCTCCTGGCAGGCCGACGGCCGGACGCTGCCGGCCACCAGCCCGGTCGACGGCGCCCCGATCGCGGGCCCGCCGCGACTGGACGGGGTGACCGCCCACCGGGCCGTGCGCGCCGGTCTGGATCAGCACCGCGCCTGGCGGCACGTCCCGCTGGAGGAGCGGCGCGCCCGCATCGCGGCCACCCTCGGCGCCCTCGCCGAACACCGCGAACTCCTCGCCCTCCTCCTCGTCTGGGAGATAGGCAAGCCCTGGCGGCTCGCGCAGGCCGATGTCGACCGGGCCGTCGACGGCGTGCGCTGGTACGTCGACGGCATCGAACCCATGCTGGACGGGCGGGCACCGCTGGACGGCCCGGTGTCCAACATCGCGAGCTGGAACTACCCGATGAGTGTGCTCGTTCACGCCTTGCTGGTCCAGGCACTGGCAGGCAACGCGGTCATCGCCAAGACCCCGACCGACGGCGGTGTCGCCTGTCTGACGCTGGCCTGTGCGCTCGCCGCACGCGAGGGCGTCCCGATCACCCTCGTCAGCGGAAGCGGCGGCGAGCTGTCCCAGGCGCTGGTCCGGGCGCCCGAGATCGGCTGCGTCTCCTTCGTCGGCGGCCGCGACACCGGCGCCGCGGTCGCCACGGCCGTCGCCGACCTCGGCAAGCGACATGTCCTCGAACAGGAAGGACTCAACACCTGGGGCATCTGGAACTACTCGGACTGGGACACCCTGTCCGCGGTCGTGCCCAAGCTCTTCGACTACGGCAAACAACGGTGCACGGCGTATCCGCGGTTCGTCGTCCAGCGAGCCCTGTTCGACGAGTTCCTGGCGGCCTACCTCCCGGCGGTGCGCACACTGACCCTCGGGCACCCGCTGGCCGTGGAGAAGCGGGACGATCCGTATCCCCGGCTGGACTTCGGACCGGTGATCAACGCGGCCAAGGCCAAGGAACTGCACGACCAGATCGCCGAGGCCATCGACCGGGGCGCGGTCCCGCTGCACCGCGGCAGGCCGGCCGACGCCCGCTTCCTGCCCGGCCAGGACACCTCGGCCTACGTCCAGCCCGTCACGCTCCTCGGACCACCGCCGTCCTCCCCGCTGCACCACGCGGAGCCGTTCGGTCCGGTCGACACCATCGTCCTGGTGGACACCGAGGCGGAGCTGCTGGCCGCCATGAACGCGTCCAACGGTGCGCTCGTCGCCACCCTGTCCACGGACGACCGGAGCGCCTACGAACGGCTGGCTCCGCAGATCCGCGCGTTCAAGGTCGGCCATGGCACGGCCCGCTCCCGGGGCGACCGTGACGAGCTCTTCGGAGGTTTCGGCGCGTCCTGGCGCGGCGCGTTCGTCGGCGGGGAGCTGCTGGTGCGCGCGGTGACACAGGGGCCTACGGGGGAGAGGCTGCCCGGGAACTTCCCGGACTACCGGCTGATGCCCTGACCATCCGCCGGACGGACAGCCGCCCGAGGACGCGACGGTGTCTCGGCCGGCCGGCCGTCCGGCCGAGGCGCTGACGGTGGTCCGGCAAGGTTCGGCGCAAGGGAGCGTCGCCCGTCGGATTGATCCTCGGTGCAGCAGACGATCGGTGCAGCAGACGATCGGTGATTGGTACGGACCGATACTCCCGGGGCATGGTGAGTGATCGAGAAGCGCCGTCCGGGCCCCAGGAGTACCGGCTCGGCCACCTCCTCCAGCACGCACAGGCCGAACTGGCCAGGAAGTGCGCGGAGGCCCTCGTCCCGTACGGGGTGGACGGCCGCGAGCTGGCCGTCCTGGTCGTGCTCGCCGATGAAGAAACGTTGTCGCAGGCGGAGGCGGCGGGACGGCTCGGCGTCGATCGCACCACGATGGCGGTACTCGTCGACGGTCTGGAGGACCACGGTCTGGTGGAACGGCGGCGCAGCCCTCGAGACCGCCGCCGGAACATCGTCCGGCTCACGGACGCCGGCCTGGTCTGCCTGGAGCGGGCCGAGGCGGCGCGCAGCGCCGCGGAGCGCCGGTTCCTCGCCCCGCTGGACGAGCAGGCGGCGGCCGCGCTGCTGCGGGCGCTGCGGATGCTCGTCGTCGAGGAGCCGACGGCGAAGTGATCACCCGGTCACCCGGTGTGAGGTGTCCGTAGGGCGGTCCCGTCACCCGTGCGGCCAGCGGATATGCAGGTGAGACCCACTCCGAAACCTTGGTATTGTTGTGCCTGTCGCCGCGGGGAGAACGCACGCAGCGGCAACACCTGGTCCGGGTGGCGGAATGGCAGACGCGCTAGCTTGAGGTGCTAGTGCCCTTTATCGGGCGTGGGGGTTCAAGTCCCCCCTCGGACACTCTCACTCTCCGTATCGAGCGGCTCCGCTCGGTGAACGGTCAATTACCCGCATTCGGCGTTCCGCCGGATGCGGGTTTTGTTGTTTCCGTATCCGTTGCCTCCGGAATGTCGCGGAAGCCCGTTTATCGGTTGTCCTGTCGGGCTGTGCGCCATCTCGCTCGCGAGGGCGCTTCCCGGTCACTCCGCCGTTGCTCACAGTCCCTGCTGACGATCCGTCAATGTTCACCTCAGTACGCCTATTGACGGTCTGTGACTCCATCTTGTGGTGATACGATCACGCTCGCTTGTAGAGCGGGCGGATGGGTGCAAGACGACATCTCCGACTACGGGGACAGTCCGGGCGGTCACCCGTCAATGCGGGCGGTCCGCCGGTCCACCCGCGTTGACGGGAATTCAGCAACTGGCCGTCAGTCGCCTGAAGAGAGTCTTATGACGCATTACATACAGAACCCGGTACTCTGGGCTCTCCTCGTGGCCGTACTCGCCGCCGTCGCCCTCATTGTTCGCCAGCGCAGGGCGGCGCGTGTCTTGAGGCAGGAGATCGCGGGACTCAGGTCTCACTACTCCGCCTTGGAAAACGAGTACGCGCAATCCGTCGAGGCAGCTCAGGAACAAGCCGAAGAGGCTACGAAAACGGTCCTCAAGTCCGCGATGCGGACCCTTCAGGGCCTTGCCGCGGAACAGCAGTTGATTGTCTCCCGGCTGCAGAACAAATACGGCGAGTCGGTTATCCTCCAGGACCTTCTGGAGATCGACCACACGAACTCGCAGTTCGGTCGACGGGCCCAGTCCATCGCCGTTCTCTGCGACGGCTGGCTGGGGCGCGCACGTGATGTCGCGTCCGTGTACGATGTGGTACGCAGCGCGCAGGGCAGGGTTCGCCATTACCGGCGGGTGGAAATTCTCTCGCAGGTCGACTTCGGCATCACGAGCCGTGCGGTCGAACCGGTCGCACTGGCGCTCGCCGAACTGCTCGACAACGCGACGAGCTATTCCAGCCCCGACACCGTCGTCGAAATCAACATTCGTACCGTGCCCAAGGGTATATGCATCGTCGTCGACGATGCGGGTGTCGGTATGAACGACGAAGAGCGTGCCCGTGCCGACAAACTCCTGTCGAGCCAGCGGGTCTCGGGTGTTTCCGCACTCGGCAACCCGCCGCAGTTCGGGTTCGCGGTGATCGGTGTGCTCAGCGAGCGCTTCGGCTTCGAGGTGTCGGTGGACTCCACCTCCCCCTACGGAGGCGTCCGGGCGGTCCTCCTCCTGCCGCACGACCTGCTCACCAACGCGCCCGAGCAGAGGGAGCCGGCTCCGGTCGTTCCCGCTGTCGCCACCACCGCCGCCCGCAGCGGCCCCGAAGGCGGGCTCTCCACCAGCACCACCGCCGACGGCCTGCCGAAGCGGCGTCGCAAGCGGCCCATGGCCATCGTGCCCGGCAGCGCGTCCGCATCCACTCCCGCCCGCTCGGGCGCCGAGACGGCGGCGATCATGGGCGCCTTCCAGCGAGGCACCCAGTCGGGCCGGGCCACGCCTGCGAGTCCCGCGGAAAAGTCGAGCAGCACCCGTGGTGCTGGCAGCGAAGGGCATGAGGTCTCGTGAACGACGATCTGTCATGGATGCTTGACAGCGCCTTGGAGATACCCGGGGCCCTGCACGCAGTCCTGATCTCCGCCGACGGCCTGCTGATGGCGCGGACGCAGGACTTCGACAAGGACGACGCGGACCGGGTGGCCGCCGCGATGAGCGGTGTGCAGTCGCTCAGCCGCTCGCTCGCCTTCTTCTGCGAGGACCCGCAGATGGGGTGGCGGCAGACGCTGGTCGAGTTCGACGGGGGGTGGGTCTTCCTGATCTCCGCCGGCGAGGGCGCCTACCTCGGCGTCTCCGCCTCGCCGGACGTCGACATGGCGGACATCACCTTCCGGATGCAGCAGCTCGTCGGCCAGCTCGGCAAGGCGCTGACGACACCGCCGCGCGAGAACCTCGGCGTGCGGTCATGAACGGCTTCGACGAACTGGAGCCGCAGACGCCGGAGTTAGTGCGTCCGTACGTCATCACCAAGGGACGCGGGCTGCCCGACGAGGGGCAGCTGTCCCTCATCACCCTGGTCACGGCAGCCGCCGATCACGAGCAGCGGCCGACCCGGCTGTCCCCCGAGGAACAGAACCTGTTGGACCTGTGCTCGGCCGGCTACCTGTCGGTCGCCGAGATCGCCGGGCACACCCAACTGCCTCTGGGCGTGGTGAAGATCCTCCTAGCCGCCCTCACCGAAGGCGGCTACCTCATCACGCGCCCGCCGGTACAGCGGGCTCCGCTCGCCGACCGGGACATCCTGGAGGAGGTGCTGAATGGTCTCAGGGCCAAGTTTGGATGAGCAGGCCTACGTCCGTGACGGGGCGACGCAGACGGCGGTGAAGATCCTCGTCGTGGGTCACTTCGCGGTCGGCAAGACCACGTTCATCGGAGCGATCTCCGAGATCAAGCCGCTGACCACCGAGGAGACGATGACGCGGGCAGCCGAGTCGGTCGACGACCTCAAGGGAGTCCAGGGCAAGACCACCACCACGGTCGCCATGGACTTCGGCCGTCTGACCATCAGCGACCGTGTCGTGCTCTACCTGTTCGGAACGCCGGGCCAGCAGCGTTTCGTGCAGATGTGGGAGGACATGGCGCGCGGCGCCCTCGGCGCGCTGGTGCTCGTGGATCCCGAACGGCTCGCGGACTCGTTCGCCGTGATCGACCTGATCGAGCAGTACGGACTCGACTACGCCATCGCCGTCAACCACTTCGACGGCGCCCCCCTGCGGGACGAGATGGCCCTGCGCGACGCACTGGACCTCCTCGACGACACCCCCGTCGTCACCTGCGACGCGCGAGACGAGCGGTCGTCGGCCGACGCGCTGATCACCCTCGTCCGCCATCTCCAGGACCGTGCACACTAGGAGCAGACATGGACCAACCCACCGCACCCGTGCCCCCGCCCGGGTGCCCGGCGCACCAGGCCGGCGGCAGAGTGCCCTTGCACGGCATGGAGTTCGCCGCCGACCCGCAGGCCTACTACAGCTACCTGCGCCACTTCGGGCCGACCGCGCCGGTCGAACTCGCTCCGGGCGTCGAGGCGACCCTGATCACGGACTACGCCGTCGCGCTCCAACTGCTCCAGGACTCCGGCGCGTTCCGCAAGGACGCCCGCCGCTGGCGTGACCTCAACGAAGGACGGGTCCCCCCGGACAGCCCGGTCGCGCCCCTGCTGTCCTATCGGCCCAACGCCATGTTCAGTGACGGCGCCGAGCACCTGAGGCTCCGTCAGGCGATTACGGACAGCATGGCCCGCGTGGACACGCGCAAGCTCAGCCGGACCACCGAGCAGGTCTCCAACTACCTGATCTCGCAGTTCGGTTCGCGCGGCTCGGCGGACCTGCTGGGCGACTACGCCAAGCAGCTGCCGCTCTTCGTGTTCAACGAGCTGTTCGGCTGCACCGCCGACATCGGTGACCGTGTCGTGTTCGGCATCACCGGCATGTTCGACGGGGTGAACGCCGAGCAGGCGGTCGGGGTCATGTTCGGCGCCATCGGTGAACTGGTGGCCCTCAAGCGTGCCAAGCCCGGCGACGATGTCCCCTCCTGGCTGATGGAACATCAGGCCAAGCTCACCGACGAGGAGTTGGTCCACCAGATCGCGCTCCTGCTGGTGGCCGGCAACGAGCCGCTGCGCAACCTCATCGGCAACACCCTGCACCGGTTGCTCACCCACGACGCGTACGCCGATCAAGGCGGTCTGATCGACGAGGCGATCGACGACACGCTGTGGGAGAACCCGCCCATGCAGAACCTCGCGCCGCACTACCCGGCGGCCGACATGGAGTTCGCCGGCCAGAAGCTGCACGCCGGCGACCTGCTCCTGGTCAGCTTCGCCGCGGCCAACACCGGCCCGGCGCTGACGGCGGCCCGCAAGGCGGGCAGCAACCGCGCCCACCTGGCGTGGAGCGCGGGCCCGCACGCCTGCCCGTCCAAGGAGCCGGCCCGGCAGATCACCGTGACGGCCATCGAGAACCTGCTCAACAAGCTGCCGGACGTCGAACTCGCCGTACCGCCGGAGAGCCTGACCTGGCGGCCCGGTCCCTTCAACCGGGGTCTCACCGTGCTGCCCGCCAAGTTCACCCCGGCGCAGATCGCGCACCGGCCCGCCCCGACACGCCAGGACGCACCCCAGCGTCAGGAGCCGACCGCGACGGGTGGCAGGGGTGAACGCGGGGGTGTGTGGAGCCAGTTCCTCAACTGGCTGACGAGGTGATTCACGCAACACCCGTCAACTCTTCACCACTGCATGACGATTCAACCTCAGGGGTAGTGAGGAACGCGGCATTCCGTGTTGCTCACACACCAGAGGAGGTGTCGTGGACCACATATCCACCGACGCCGATTTCAGACACCATCCGACCGTCGTGCACTCCCTGATACCCGCCTCGCAAGGCGGGTATCTTCTTGCCCGCCGCCTCCCCCGAGGAGAGGCCCGATGACCGCCATCGATCCCGAGGCTTCGGGCACTCATCTCGCTCGGGGTCCGGAGACGCTCGGCGGTCACGCGGCGCGTCAGCTGCTGAGGCTGGGCGAGATCGCGGGGCTGTCCGGGGCCGACTCCACGATCTACGCGCGCGCACTCGTCGAGGCCCTGGGCAGCGTCGCCCAGCGGCCCCTGGAGCTGCCGCCGCCCAGCCACAGCTTCCTCTCCGACGACCACACCCCGGTGGAGTTCTCCCTCTCCTGCGAACCGGGCGCGGCGCCGATCCTGCGGGTACTGCTGGAGCCGGGGGCCGGTGCCGGCAACCTGGTCGAGAACGGCCGCACCGGCCTGCGGGTGCTGCGCGAGATGGGGCAGCGCTGGGGCTTCACCACCGACCCGCTCGATGATCTCGCCGACCTGTTCTTCCCGTCCTCACCCGAAGGCCCCCTGGCGCTCTGGTGCGCGCTGGAGCTCCGTCCCGGGGGGGTCCCCGCGGTCAAGGCCTATCTGAACCCCGCGGCATCCGGGGAGAGACGCGCCGCCAAGACCGTACGGAAGGCGCTGAGACGACTCGGGCACCGGGAGGCGTTCGACGCGCTGCCCGAAGGCGACCGCCATCTGTTCTTAGCCCTGGATCTGGGCGACTGGACGGAGCCACGGGTCAAGGTCTACCTCGCGCACCACGACCTGTCGGCCGCCGAGGCCTACACGCTGTCCCGTATGGACGGCGGACCCGGCCGTGCGGAGATCGAGGAGTTCTTCCGCATCGTGGCCGGGCCCGACGCCGACGCCGATGTCGACGCCGCCGGCTTCGGAGGCGGAGCGGGTGCCGGAGCAGGGGAGGGAGCCGGGGGAGGAGGGGAACCGCGGCTCGTGCGCAGACCCGTCCAGACCTGCCATGCCTTCACCGACACGGGGACCGGTCTGCCGAGCGGATTCACCCTCTATATCCCGGTGCGGGACTATGCCCGGCACGACGGTGAGGCCCTGGACCGGGCGACGGCACTGCTCGGCCACTACGGCATCGCTCCGGCGCCGGTGCTGCGCGCCTCGGCCGCCGTCACCTCGCGGCGGCCGGAGGACGGTGTGGGACTGGTCGCTTACCTGGGCCTGGCCCATCACCAGGGCCGTCCACCCCGGGTCATGACCTATCTCTCCTCGGAGGCGTACGAGGTCCGGCCGCCGCTGGCCCCGCCCCCCGCCGTTCCCCTGTCCGCCGTCGCCCTGTCCCCTGACCCTTCCACCGACTCTCCCACCGTCTCTCCGCCTGCCGCGGGCGTGACCGGACGGTAGTTGCCGCATAACCCGCGGATCAGTACCGTCCACGGACTTCCGGGGGGCCGTCGAGCAGCCCGTGTAGAACAGCACCTGGAGAACAGCACCTGGAGAACACCGGCCCTCGTGGAACAGCGGCATCCGCAGGACCAGCGGTACCACAGCACCCGGGCAACAGCACCTCGGGGGGAGCCGTACGCCGACGTTGTCGAACCGCTCCCCTCGTCCCACGAGAAGTGCACACGTGAGCCGCCCAGACCGCCCGGGCGGCCTCTCGACGCACGGCGCCGGACCCGGTGCCTGGCTCCGGACGTCGCCGACGGCCCATCACTCGTTGCGCAATTCCTCCAGGTAGGGCGCCACATCGACTTGGATCGACGCGCCCAGCGTCTGGCCGTACTGGCCGGCGATACCCCCCAGATACGTACCGATCTCCTTGCGCATGACGTCCGGCTCCGGCAGGGCCGCCTTGCCGGCGACGAGCCTGGCGACCCAGCGTGCCTGAGCCTCGACGAGCCGGGTGACGGAGCCGTGCGGGCGGACCAGGCCGATGAAGTGCAGACCGGGATGGTCGGGCGCCACCACCCGCTTGTACAGCTCTACCGAGCCCTGCGGGCCGACCGGGCAGCCCGGCGGCAGGAAGGAATGGGCCATCCGGTAACCGGTGCAGTACACGATCGCGTCGGCGGGCACGGATGTGCCGTCGGTGAAGACCACCCGGCCGTCGTCCACGAAGTCGATCGCGGGCTTGGGGACGACCCCACCGTGCCGTATGCGGGTGAGGATCTCGTCGGAGATCGTCACGGCCGACGCGAAGACCGGGTGGTCCGGCTCGGGCAGGCCGTAGTCCGAGAGTTTGCCGCGGGCGACGAGCAGGGCCTGCTCGATGAACCGGCGTTGCTCCGCGAGGGACATGGCCGTCCACCACGGTGCCTCGGCGACGTCGTCCAAGGGTATGCCGAAGAGCTGCTTGGGCAGGATGTGCAGGCCTCGGCGTACGGAGAGTACGGTCTGCGCGGCGTACCTGGAGAGGTCGGCGGCGATGTCCACCGCCGAGGCCCCGAGTCCCACGACGACGACCCGCTGTCCCGTGTAGTCGCTGCCGTCGCGGTAGTCCAGCGCGTGGAGAATCGTTCCTTTGAAGGTCTCGGAACCCGGTGCCGGAGCGGGCAGGACCGGCTCGGTGTTGTGCCCCGAGGCGACGATCACGTGGGTGAAGTCCCGAGAGGTGAGCGTGCCCCGGGCGTCGCGGCTGACGACCGTCCAGGAACCGTCGTCCGCCCGGCGCACCGACTCGACGGTCGTCTCCAACTCGATGTGGTCCAGCAGGCCGGCCCACTCGGCGAAGGAGCGCAGGTAGTCGGCGAGTTGGCTGTGCCGGGGGTAGACGGGATACCCGGCCGGCATCGGGCGGTCGGCGTAACCGGTGAGCTTCTTGTTGGTGTTGAGGTGGAGCGACAGATAGCCCGGACCGCGCTCGCCCGCCCCCGGCTGCCGCCAGAGCCCGCCCACGTCGGATGCCTTTTCGAGGCAGACGAAGTCGAGGCCCTCGGACTTGAGGGCGTGCGCCGTGGCCAGCCCGGACAGACCCGCACCGATCAGACACAGGCTCACGCGTTCCCCCACGGAATCGACACCATCCTTTCGCGCACCGGCAATTGAATGCCCGTGCGGCACTCGCTCCACGCGCCGCACACCAGCGACAAGGATCACAGACGAGATCGCCGGGCCGAGGTGGCGGGAGGGAACGGGACGGGTAGAGGGGACTTCGTGGGGCGAGCCGCCCACGCCGGGGCGAGTCGCTAGTCGCGAGCGGAGGCCCACAGCCCCCGCACATGCCCCAGATGGCGCGTCATGACCGCACGCACGGCCCGCTCGTCGCGGGACAGCAGGGCGTCCAGCAACTCCAGGTGCTCCTCGGCGGAGGCCAGCAGGCGGCCCGAGGCGGAGAGCGCGGTCAGGCCGTACAGGCGTGCCCGACCGCGCAGTTCGCGGACGACCTCGACGAGATGGGCGTTGCCGGCCAGCGCGAGCAGACCCAGGTGGAACCGGGTGTCGGCCTCGACGTAGGAGATGAGGTCGCCTGCCACCGCCGCGGTGACGATCTCCCGGGCGGCCGGCCGCAGCGCCTCCAGGGACACCGGGTCGGCGGTCGTCGCCAGCGCCACCACCGTCGGGATCTCGATGAGCGCGCGGACGTGGGTGTACTCGTCCAACTGCTGGTCGGAGACCTCGGTGACCCGGAACCCCTTGTTCGGTACGGCATCGACCAGGCCCTCTTTCGCCAGGTCGAGCATCGCCTCGCGCACGGGTGTCGCCGAGACGCCGAAGCGGCCGGCCAGAGCCGGCGCCGAGTACACCTCGCCGGGGCGCAGTTCACCCGCGATCAGTGCCGCCCGCAGGGCATCGGCGACCCGCTCGCGGTAGCTGCTCCGCCGACCGCCGAGCACGGGGAGGGTGGGCGCCGATGCCGGTGCGGGCACTCGTGGTCGTGCGCCGGGTGCGCCGGGTGTGGTGGATGCGGTGGGTGTCTGGCTGCTGGTGCGCCGGGCGGCGGCCATGGTGGGTCTCCTCGGTGCGGACGGTGCCATGTCACTCTGAACCAGTGCACTGTGCCATGTCACGTCGCACTGCTGTCTGCGGTGTCAGAGCACGAACCCCGCCGGGAACGGGTCCGTCGGGTCCAGAAGGTACTGGGCCGTCCCGGTGATCCAGGCGCGGCCGGTGAAACTGGGGAGTACCGCCGGGCGGCCGGCGACTTCCGTCGTGCCGAGGAGCCGGCCGGTGAAGCGGGTGCCGATGAAGGACTCGTTGACGAACTCGGTGTGCAAGGGCAGTTCACCCCGCGCGTGCAGCTGTGCCATGCGGGCGCTCGTCCCCGTACCGCAGGGCGAGCGGTCGAACCAGCCGGGGTGGATGGCCATCGCGTGCCGGGAATGACGGGCGGTGGCGCCGGGCGCGAGCAGGTGGACGTGGTGACAGCCGCGGATGGAGGGGTCCTCGGGGTGTACCGGCTCCTGCTCGGAGTTGATCACCTCCATGAGGGACAGGCCGGCGCGCAGGATGTCGTCCTTGCGGGCGCGGTCGAAGGGCAGCCCGAACTCCTCCAGCGGCAGGATCGCGTAGAAGTTGCCGCCGTACGCCAGGTCGTACGTCACGGTACGGCCGTCGGGCAGCGTGGCCTTGCGATCCAGCGCGACCGCGAAGGAGGGGACGTTCCGCAAGGTCACGGACGTGGCCGCGCCGTCCTCGACCGTCACCTCGGCGACGACGGGCCCGGCCGGGGTGTCCAGGCGGATGGTGGTGACCGGTTCGACGACCTCGACCATGCCCGTCTCTACGAGCACCGTCGCCACCCCGATGGTGCCGTGCCCGCACATCGGCAGATAGCCCGAGACCTCGATGTAGAGGACGCCCCAGTCGCAGTCCGGTCGGGTGGACGGCTGGAGGATCGCGCCGCTCATGGCGGAGTGGCCCCGCGGCTCGTTCATCAGCAACTGCTTGATGTCGTCGCGGTGTTCGCGGAAGTGGAGCCGCCGCTCGTTCATCGTCGCGCCGGGGACGGTGCCGATCCCGCCGGTGATCACCCGGGTGGGCATGCCCTCGGTGTGCGAGTCGACGGCGTGCAGGACGAGCTTGCTGCGCACGAAGTCCCCTTCTCTTTCTCGACGTACTCCGTCTCGGCGTTGAGCGGCTCGGCCCTTACGCCAGGCCGGCCGCGACGGCCTTCTCGGTGGCGGCGCGGACGGCCGCTTCCTGGTCCGGCGGCAGCGGGACCCGTGGTGGGCGGCAGCCCCCGCCGTGGCGCCCCACGACGTCCATCGAGAGCTTGATCGCTTGAACGAACTCCACCCGCGAGTCCCAGCGCAGCAGCGGGTGGAGGCGGCGGTAGAGGGGGAGCGCGGTGGTGAGGTCACCGGCGACGGCCGCCCGGTACAGCTCCACCGAGGACTTCGGCAGTGCGTTGGGGTAACCGGCCACCCAGCCCTTGGCGCCCGCCACGGCCAGTTCCAGCAGCACATCGTCGGCCCCGATCAACAGGTCCAGATCCGGAGCGAGTTCGGCGATGCGGTAGGCGCGGCGGACATCGCCCGAGAACTCCTTGACGCCTTGGATGTGACCTTCGCCGTGCAGCCGGGCCAGCAGCTCGGGGACGAGGTCGACCTTGGTGTCGATCGGGTTGTTGTACGCCACGACCGGCAGGCCCGCCGCGGCGACCTCCGCGTAGTGGGCCACCACGGCACGCTCGTCCGCCCGGTAGGCGTTGGGCGGGAGCAGCATCACCGCCGCGCAGCCCGCCCCGGCCGCCTGCTCGGTCCAACGGCGGGCCTCCGCCGAGCCGTACGCGGCGACCCCGGGCATCACCCGGTCCCCGCCGATCGCGGCCACCGCGGTCTCCACCACCCTGGCGCGTTCCTCGGGCGTGAGTACCTGGTACTCGCCGAGGGAGCCGTTGGGTACGACACCGTCACAGCCGTTCGCCACCAGCCAGGCGCAGTGCTCGGCGTACCGGTCGTAGTCGACGGAGAGGTCGTCGCGGAGCGGGAGCGCGGTGGC
Organism: Streptomyces sp. NPDC058295; assembly: GCF_042880655.1. Lineage (NCBI taxonomy): Bacteria > Bacillati > Actinomycetota > Actinomycetes > Kitasatosporales > Streptomycetaceae > Streptomyces > Streptomyces sp. NPDC058295. The sequence goes on along the minus strand of NZ_JBHVYO010000002.1, from coordinate 274,192 downwards.
GACGAGGACGCCACGCCAGGGGCGGTGAGGCGAGGTGACGGCAGCAGAGGGAGAGGCGGGGGCGGTGGAATCGGGCATATGGTGAGTCATCCCTTCGGAATGTGCCGTGTGACATATCACTGGGGTGCCGGGGGATCGGCCGGAGCGGCCAACACGCCCAGGGGCACAGGGCGGGCCAGCAACCGTCGTGCCGGAGTGAGGGCGCAGCCCGCGACGCCGGCCACCCCGGGCTCGCACATGCGGCCCTGGCACCAGCCCATACCGGCCCGGGTCAGCAGTTTCACGGTGCGCAGGTCACCCGCGCCGAGCGTGCCGACGGCCTCGCGGACGGCGCCGGCGGTGACCTCCTCGCAGCGGCACACGACCGTCGCGTCGGTGATCTGCTCCGTCCACCGGGCGGGCCGGGCGGCATACGCGGCGTCCAGTGCGGCGAAGAACGACCGCAGCCTGGTACGGGCCCGCGCGGCGGGGGCCCACTCCCGCGGGTCGGGGACCGTGCCCGTCAGCCTGGCCGCCGCCGACCGTCCGGCGATATGGCCCTCGGCGAGCGACAGCGTGGAGCCGCCGATCCCCGTGGTCTCACCGGCGGCCCAGACGCCGGGTGCGTCGGTGCGCTGTTCGTCGTCGACGCGCACACCCGGTCCGTCGAGTCGGCAGCCGAGGCCCTCCGCGAGGTCGGTGTGCGGCAGCAGACCGTGGCCTATGGCGAGGGTGTCGCAGACGATGCGTCGTCGCGTACCGGGCGCCGGTCGGCCTTCCGGGTCCAGCGCGGCGACGGTGACGGACTCCAGCCGCTCGGTCCCGTGCGCCTCCATCAGGGGATGACGGGTCATCACCGAAACACCATGCCTCAGGAGTTGGGCCGCGTGGACGGCTCCCTCGGCGAGCTTCGCGGGGGCGCCGGCCCAGATCCGTGCCCGAGGTGTGAAATCCGCCGGTCCGGCCGACTCCACCAGGGCGACGACCCGGGCGCCCGCGGCGGCGAGGCCGGTGGCGACGGGAAGCAGCAGGGGCCCCGTGCCGGCCACGACCGCCGTACGGCCGGGCAGTACGAGCCCGCCCTTCAGCAGCGCCTGGGCGCCGCCCGCGGTGATCACGCCGGGCAGTGTCCAGCCGGGGAACGGCAGGACCTTCTCGTAGCCGCCGGTCGCCAGCAACACTCCGTCGGCGTGGACCGCTACGGACTCCTCCTGCTCCGGACCGATCAGTGCGTGCACGGTAAATCCGGCCGATTGTCCTTCCACGCACCACACATGATGATCCCTCAGGTGCGTGACCCGGTCGGCGGCGAGATGGGTGTCGAGCCCGGCACGCAGTCGCTCCCAGGTGCGCCACTGGTGATGGAGGGCCTGTGGGCGCCGGGCACCGAGCCCCTGTGCGGGCTGCCGGTAGAACTGTCCGCCCGCCTCGGCGCCGGAGTCGATCAGCACCACGCGCACGCCACGGGCAGCGGCTGCCAGGGCGCCGGCGAGGCCGGCCGGGCCCGCGCCGATCACCGCCAGTACCGGGCGGTGCGCGGTCATCGTGGCCCCGCCCCGTCGTGACCTGCTTCCTCGTGGCCTGTCCCCACCTGCGTACGGACGTCCGCGCCCGGCACCGCCGTCACCAAGCAGGCCCGTCGGCCGGGGTGGCCGTCGACGGTCACCAGACAGTCGAAGCACACGCCGATCCCGCAGAAGACCCCGCGCGCACGTCCCTCGCCCCGCGTGGTGCGCCAGGCCGTGACGCCGGACGCCCACAGGGCGGCGGCGATCGTCTGACCGGGCAACGCCTCGATCTCCCGGCCGTCGAAGGTCACGGTGAACGGAGCGCCGGGGCGGGCGCGGGTCAGCTTCAGGGGATCCACGGCGCGGCCTCCTCGGCGGAGCGGTCAAGGTGGTCGGGGCGGTCGAAGCGGTCGGGGCGGAACGGTGTCAGGTCCAGCTCCGGGCGTCGGCCGGTGAGCGTCTGCGCGATGAGGTGGCCGGTGCCGGTGGCGAGCCCGATGCCCGCGCCCTCGTGTCCGCAGGCGTGGAACAGCCCGGGCACACGGGGGTCGGGCCCGACGGCGGGCAGATGGTCGGGCAGGTAGGGGCGGAAGCCGAGGTAGGTGCGCATCGCCCGTACGTGTTCCAGGAACGGGAACAGGCGGGTCGCGCCCGCCGCCAGCGCGCGTACGACCGGCAGCGAGAAGGACCGGTCGAAACCCACCCGTTCACGGCTCGCGCCGATCAGTATCGGCCCGGCGGCGGTCCCCTCGACGACCGGTGAGGTCTGCAGGGCGGCGGAGTCGCTCGCCACGTCGGCCACATAGTCGGCGGCGTACACCTTGTGCCGTACCCGACGCGGCAGCGGCTCGGTGACCAGGACGAAGCCGCGGCGGGGGAGTACGGGCAGCCGGACCCCCGCCAGCGCGGCGACCTCGGACCCCCACGTCCCGGCCGCGTTCACCACGGCCGGTGCCAGGACGTCACCCCGGTCGGTACGTACGCCCCGCACGGCACCGGCGGTGTCGCGCAGTATCCCTATCACCGTGCGACCCGTCTCCAGGCAGGCGCCCGAGGCCCGTACGAGGTGGGCCGCGGCCAGGGTGGGCATCACCTGGGCGTCCTGCGGATACAGCACCCCACCCGCAAGACCGCGCGCCAAGTACGGTTCCAGGTCGTGGAGTTGGTCCGCCTGGACTTGAACCGTCGACACTCCGGCCGCGCGCTGACCGGCCGCCAGCTCCGCGAGGGCGGTGAGTGATGCGGGCATGGAGGCGACGACGAGACCGCCCTTGGGCTCGTACTCGACGGCCGCGCCCAGCTCTTGCGCCAGCTCGTCCCACAACCGGGCCGACAGCAGAGCGAGTCGGAGCTCGGGTCCGGGCTCCTTGTCCGACACGAGGAGATTGCCCTCGCCCGCGCCGGTCGTGCCGCCGGCCGCCGGACCCCGGTCGACCAGGATCACGTCCAGTCCGGCGCGGGCCGCGTACAGCGCGCAGGCGGCGCCCACCATGCCGGCGCCGACGACCACGACGTCACCGCTCGGTCGCTTGGTCACGCCAGTAATATGTCACATGGTGCAGAGGTGGGGAAGAAGGCCGGAGCGGCGAGGGCGCGCTCGACCGAACCGACGCGCTCAGTCGAACTCGCTGGGCTCCGGTGCCGGTGTGCGACCCTCACGTACGTCCTTGAGTCGTGTGGTGCCGTGGCTGACCGCGTCCTCGGTGCTGTCGTGGTCCGCTCCGTCGGTACCGCCGTTGGTGACCGTGATCGCGTCGTCCCCGACCCGTACGACGGCGACGTCCATGGTGAGGGTGACCGGGGTGCCGCCGGAGGGGCCCGCCACCGTCACGGTGAGGCCCTGCCGGGCGTCGCCCGACTTGGGCAGGGAGGCCTCGACGACCTGCACGGTGCGGGTGGAGCCGTCGGAGCCGACCGCGTTGAACTGGTCGCACGCGGTCGGCAGGGTCTTGAGCCAGTCGAACGACTGGTCCAGGGAGGCCGGTTGGTAGGCCGCGACCTGGTAGAGCAGCCGGGAGTTTCCCTCGGTGAAGCCGGTGAGCGCCGACGGGCCGGGCGGGGGCCCCAGGAGGTCTTCGTCGTAGAGCCCGTCGAGCAGGCGCTGGCAGTCGGCGGCCTGCGTCTTGCCGGTGAGGAACTGTGCGGCGTCGACCGTGCCGATGAGCAGCTGGTTCCGCCAGCTGGCCGCGGTCTTCACCTGCGTCCAGTTGTCCTCGAGGTCTCCCGAGGTGATCAGCGCCGTCTGCGCGCCGGCCGAGGTGAGCGGCGTGATGGTGGGCGACGCGGTGGCGGTCCGTTGGCCGGCGGACGAGGTCGCGGTGCTCGAGTCGGTCGACGCGCTGTCGTCCCCGTCGTCGGAGCAGGCCGCCGTGGCCAGCAGCGTTCCGACGGCCAGGGCGACGGCCAGCACACGGACCGGGCGACCGGGGCGTGTCGGCCCGGCCGGACCGGACGGCCCGGCGGGACGGGGTGGGGTGGACGGGCGGGACGACAGACGAGGGCTGGTCACGAATACCTCCTGGGGACGGTTCGGGGACGGGGCGGGGCGGGCCGGTCCCCGCGTGGGCGCGCCCCGGGCGGGTTCCCGAGGGATTCCTCTCGTCGACCTGGGTGCTTCCCGGGCACCCTGTGGGCTCCTGTGGTGCTACCTCTGCCCCTACACGGCACCACCGGCCGGGCCGCTCGACCAGCGCACTGATCCGTACGGGTGAAGCGGCCGGCGGGGTCGGCCACAGGGGCGGGCGCGGCGGAGCAGGCCGTCCGGCCGGAAAATACGAGGTGGGCCGGGCCGGGCCGGGGCATCATGGCGGTTCTGCCGCCCGGCCACGGGGGCAGGTGATCACCACCAGGGAACGACCGGGGGCTCCTGTGACCGTCACCAACCTCCTGCTGTCCGGAATCGTCGGCTCGACCGCCTACGGGCTCGCCCACGAAGGCTCCGACGTGGACCGCCTCGGCATGTTCGCCGCCCCCACCGAAGACCTGCACGGCCTGCGCGGGCCGAAGGAGTCGCACGTCAGCACGGCGCCCGACCGCACCCTGCACGAGGCCGCGAAGTGGTGCCGCCTGGCGCTCGGTGGCAACCCGACCGTGATGGAACTCGTGTGGCTGCCGGACGGGTTGTACGAGGTGCGGACTCCCCTCGGTGACGAACTCATCGGCCTGCGTGCGACGTTGCTCAGCGCCGGTCGGGTCCGGGACGCCTATCTCGGCTACGCCACACAGCAGTTCCGGAAACTGCAGAACCGCAGCCAAGGCCCCCTCGCCGCGGAGACCGGCAAACGGACCGCCAAGCACGCCCGTCACCTCAAGCGACTGTGCACCCAGGGCTACGAGCTGTATGCCACCGGTCGGTTGACGATCCGCGTCGACGATCCCGAGAGCTACCACACCTTCGGTGAGCAGGTCGCGGCCGATCCCGAAGCCGCGCTGCCGCTGCTGCGCGGCTTCGAGGAGGCGTTCGCCGACACGCGCAGCGTGCTGCCCGAACAGCCCGACGAGAGGGCCGCCGACGCATGGCTGCGCCGGGTGCGCAGGCAGTTCTACACGGCGACGCAGAGCACGCCCGGGTGACCGATGGACGCGCTCCCCTCAGGCCGGGAGGCGGAGCTGCGTCGGCCCGGCCGCGGAACGGGAGCGGTAAATCGCGTGCGGGGCCGGCCCGTTCACTCCTACACTCCCCAGAACCGAGCGCGGCCCACGACACGGGCAGTGCGGTACCGAGACGAACGAGGGGAGCCCGGCCATGCGTGACCACACCGCTGTCGTCGCTCCCCGCTCCCGCTACGAGGTGATCCTCGTGTCTCCGTCCGTCCGGTGCTCGCTGCGCGGCCGGCACCGGATGTCCTGACGAACGTCTGAGCCCGACAACGCGTTGCTGACTTGCCATATCTGACGGCACCTCAGTTCAGCTGCGCGTATCAACACGTCCACCACGTTCCCGACGTGCGTCCGGAAATCGCGCTGCCCGTTCTCGGAAACACCCCGAAAGGCCAAGGGCCGTGCGCAACCACCTCGACCGTCACCTCTCCGCTGTGCGCAACCTGGGCATCCTCGCCCACGTCGACGCCGGCAAGACCACCGTCACGGAGCGGATCCTGTATGCCACCGGGACCACGCACAAGCGCGGCGAGGTCCACGACGGCACGACCATCACCGACTTCGACCCCCAGGAGCGCGACCGTGGCATCACCATCTTCGCCGCGGCCGTCAGCTGCGACTGGGACGGTCACCGCATCAACCTGATCGACACCCCCGGGCACATCGACTTCGCCGACGAGGTGGAGCGATCCCTGCGGGTGCTCGACGGGGCGGTGGCGGTGTTCGACGCCGTCGCGGGCGTGGAACCGCAGAGCGAGTCCGTGTGGCGGCAGGCCGACCGGTACGGCGTACCGAGGATCGCGTTCGTCAACAAGCTGGACCGGGTGGGCGCCGACCTCGATGCCGCGGTGGCCTCGATCCGGGACCGGCTCCATCCGGTCCCGCTGGTCGTGCAACTGCCGATCGGCACGGAGGACGGCTTCACCGGCGTCGTCGACCTGCTGCGCATGAGGGCGCTGACCTGGAGCGACGGCGGCGAGACGGCGGTCGAGGACACCGTGCCGGAGGACCTTCGGGAGGAGGCGCTGCGCCGGCGCCGGCTGCTGGAGGAAGCCGTGGCGGAGCGGCACCCGGCCGCGCTGGAGGAGTTCTGCGACCGGGAGACACTCTCCGCGGAGACCCTCTCCGGTGCGCTGCGCGAGCTGACACGGACGGGCGACGCCGTGGTCGTGCTGTGCGGCTCGGCCTACCGCAACCGCGGGATCGAACCGCTGCTCGACGCCGTCGTCGCCTATCTGCCGTCGCCGTCGGACGTGCCGCCCGTACGCGGTATGCCTGGTGGCGCCGCCGGTATGCGACATGCCGAGGGCCGTATGCGTGATGCCGTCGACGGTATGCACGGCACGGTCCACGGTATGCACGAAACCGCCGACCGTCGGCAGCCCGAGAGCGTCGACCGTATGCAGAATGCCGTGGGCGAAGAACGACCCGCCGACCCCGCCGCACCGTTCGCGGCGCTCGCGTTCAAGGTGGCCGCGACCCCCACGGGCCGGCTCACCTATCTGCGGGTGTACTCGGGCACGATCGAGAAAGGAGACGCGGTGTGGGAGTCCGGCGCGCGGCGTATCGAGCGGATCGGCCGGATCCTGCGCGTGCAGGCCGACCGGCACGCACAGCTGGAGCGCGCGGTCGCCGGGGACATCGTGGCCGTCATCGGGCTGAAGTCGGCCCGTGCGGGTTCGACGCTGAGCGCGCCGGGGGCGCCCGTCGTTCTCGAACCGCCCGGCGTCGCCGACCCGGTCGTCTCCGTGGCGGTCGAGGCACGCGCGAGCACCGACGCCGACCGGCTGGTCTCGGCGCTCGCCCGGCTGGCCGAGGAGGACCCCTCGCTGGTCGTCCGGACCGACCCGGAGACCGGCCAGACGGTGCTGTCGGGCATGGGGGAGCTGCACCTGGAGGTGGCGGTGGAGAAGATCCGGCGCAGCCTCGGTCTGGAGGTCAACGTGGGTCGTCCGAGGGTGACCTACCGCGAGACGGTCGCCCGCGGTGTGTCCGGCCTGGTCTTCCGGCATGTCAAACAGGACGGTGGTGCCGGGCAGTTCGCGCAGATCGTGCTCGACGTCGAGCCACTCGACGCGGAGGAGGCGGGAGGCGTTGCTGAAACCGGTTTCACGTTCCGGTCGGCCGTTGTCGGCGGACGGGTGCCGCAGGAGTACGTCCGTGCGGTCGAGGCCGGCTGCCGGGACGCCCTCGCCGAGGGTCCGGTGGGCGGGCATCCGGTCACCGGGCTGCGGGTCACCCTGACCGACGGGGCGACCCATGTGAAGGACTCCTCCGAGACGGCCTTCCGCACGGCCGGTCGGTTCGGGCTGCGGGAAGCCCTGCGCGGCTGTGCAATGGTCGTGCTGGAACCGGTCGTCGAGGTCACGGTGACCGTTGCGGAGGACGCCGTCGGCGGGGTCCTCGGCGACCTGGCGGCACGGCGCGGCCGGGTCACCGACTCGGCCGTGCGCGGCGGTTCGGCGGTGGTCACCGCCACCGTGCCGCTGGCCGAACTGTTCGGCTACGCGACCCGGCTGCGCAGCCGGACCCAGGGCCGAGGCACCTTCTCGGCCCGGCCGACGGGGTACGCCCCGGCGCCGGCGGTGACGACGACGCGCTAGGCCCACGCCTTCCCGAGAGGCCGCAGGCGTAGGCCGCCCTGGCGGTTCGTGCCACGGACACCTGACGTTCGTGGCACGAACCGAAGGCGCCTGTCGTCCCTCCGGTGAGTGCGGTGCGGAGGACGGTGTCCCGTCAGGGTCGTCGACGCCGCACGGGCAGGTCAGGGATACGACACCACGGTCGACGGCACCGTCGACGTGCCGGAGGTCGGTGCCCCGAGGTCGTTGATGACGTGCTCGTACTGGCCCTGTCCGCCCAGGGAGACCACCAACAGGTCGTGGAACTTCACGCCCGGTACGTTCGGGGCAGCGAAGCCGTGGTGCTGGACGATCGTCGGATCGACGTTGTAGTAGCAGTAGCTGCCCAGCCCCCAGGCCTCGTGCGCGGTGACGTTGTTGCCGACCTTGTAGGCGGCGTAACCCTTTACCGAGCCGTTCTGGATCGCCGCCTGGTTCGGCGCGTCGTAGGCCTTCTCGTTCTGGAAGAAGATCGTGCGGCCGCGCTGGCCGTTCCACTGCACGTCGTACTTGTTGAAGTGCTCCACGAACAGGCCGGTGGCCAGCACGTCGTGGCCGTTGACGACGACGCCGTAGTCGGCGCGGTTGGTCTCCCAGCCGACGCCCTCGCCGTGGTCGGCGCGCCAGACCCAGGTGTGGTCGACGATCGTGTGACGGTTGTTGATCACCATGCTGGTGGTGGCCTTGCCGGCACCCGCCCCGCCGATCCGGACGAACACGTCCTGGACGGTGGTGGGATTGGCGGAGTGGTCGCGCGACGCGCCGGACGGACCGACTTCCAGCAGGACCGGGGAGTTGACCGGTCCGGCGTCGACGAGGAAGCCCGCCAGCCGGACCCCGTCGACGTCTGCCACCTTCAGCGCGCCGACGCCGTTGTCCGGGATCAGCGTGGCGTAACCCAGGCCCAGCACGACGGTGTCGGCGCGGTTCACCTGGATCGGCCGGTCGAGGTGGTAGATCCCCGGCGTCAGCAGCAGGTTCAGGCCCTGCGCGAGCGCCTGGTTGAGCGTGGCCGCGGAGACGCCCGGCTTGGCGACGTAGAACCGCGACAGGGGCAGTGAGCTGCCGCGCGGTGTGCCGTTGCCCCAGGTGACCCCGCGCGCGTTGGCGCGCTTGGCGGGCAGGAAGACGCGGAAGGCGCCGCCGCCGTCGACGTACAGGAACGGCTTCTCACGCGAGACCGGGGTCGTGTCGAGCGTGGTGTACGGCGGGTTGGGGAAGCTCTGGGCGGGAGCGCCCTCGACCCCCGAGAACACCATGTTCCACACGCCGTTGAGCCAGCTGCCGATCGCGCTGTCCCGGGTGTACCACTGCTGCTGCGAGTACGGGCCGATCTCGCCTTCGATACGACTGTCGGCGATGTAGCCGCCGCTGGCCCAACCGTAGCCGGACGGGGCGAGGTTGAGGCCGCCGCGGATGTGCATCCGGCGGAAGGGGGCCGCCTGCGCGACGGCCCACCGGTTGGTGCCGCTGACCGGGACGAGCGCGAGGTTCTCCGCCGAACGCCAGAAGTTCTGCGTGGCGTTGCCGCCGAACCAGCCGGCGTCGACGGTCACGTCCCCGTTGATGGTCGTGTCGTCGGGGGAGAGGCCGAGGCCGGCGATCGAGGTGTAGAAGCCGAGTTGGGCGTTGAGGCCGTGGTAGGTGCCGGGCCGGAACAGCAACGCGTAGCGGCCGGTGCCGAACTGGGCCGACTCCTGCTGTCGGAACACCGCGTCCAGCCGGGCCTGGATGTCCGGGGTCGACGGGTCGAAGACGAGGACGTTCGGGCCGAGATCGCCACCGCCCGGAAGGGCGCGCAAACGCTTTCCGCGCGGGGCTGCGGAGGCCGGCGCGGCGGCGAGTCCGGCGAGGGCGGGGGCCGCCGCGGCCGTGGCGGCTGCGGCGAGGACTGTCCTGCGGCGCACGGCGGGCGTCTGCGACGACGGAGTGTGGGGCATGGGCGGCTCTCCTCGGTCCAGGCCGCTCCAAGTGAACGGCTGATTTAAGGAAGTGAACGGTCGCTGGGTTGAGAGCGCTCTCTCAGCGCTGAATGCTTCAACTACCCGAACGTGCGCGTCAAGTGGTGGGACCGGAGTTCCCCGGACTGTGCCGGAACACTTGACGCGGCCTCTTTCCGAGGTTTAACTCACGTCCTAAATTAAGTCCTGATGACACCGGGAGCCGACCCATGCGCACCATCCGAGCCGCGGCCACAGGCGCCGTCGTCATGTCACTCGCCCTCGCGGCCACGGCCTGTGGCGGCGGCACCTCGACGGACGGCGAAGGCTCCAACGACTCGCCGAAGACCCTCACGTACTGGGCCTCGAACCAGGGCGCGAGCATCGAGGTGGACAAGAAGGTCCTCCAGCCGGAACTCGACAAGTTCGAGAAGCAGACCGGGATCAAGGTGAAGCTGGAGGTCGTCCCCTGGTCGGACCTGCTCAACCGGATCCTCACGGCGACCACGTCCGGCCAGGGCCCCGACATCCTCAACATCGGCAACACCTGGTCGGCCTCGCTCCAGGCGACGGGCGCGCTGCTGCCCTGGGACGAGGCGAACCTCGCGAAGATCGGCGGCAGAAACCGTTTCGTCGAATCCGCGCTCGGCTCGACCGGAGCACAGGGCAAGGACCCGGCCGCGGTGCCGCTGTACTCGATGGCCTACGCCCTGTACTACAACAAGCAGATCTTCGCCGACGCAGGCATAGCCCAACCTCCGGCCACCTGGGCCGAGTTGGTGGCCGACGGCAAGAAGATCCAGGCGAAGGGCAAGCAGGTCCTGGGCGCCGAGGGCGCGAACGTCTCGGAAAACGTCCATCACGTCTTCGTCTTCGCCAAGCAGCACGGTGCCGACTTCTTCACCGCCGACGGAAAGCCCGACTTCACTTCCGACGGCGCGGTCTCGGCGGTCAAGCAGTACGTCGACCTGATGGCGAAGGACAAGGCCATCCCGCAGGGCAACGCCGAGTACGCGCAGAACCAGTCCGTGAGCGACTTCGCCAAGGGGAAGACGGCGATGCTGCTCTGGCAGACCGCGTCCGCCAACCTCAAGTCCCAGGGCATGAGCGAGGACAAGTACGGCATCGCCCCGGTGCCCGTGCAGTCCGGCACCCCCGGCCCCGGCGCTCAGGTCAACTCGATGGTCGCGGGCATCAACCTGGCGGTCTTCAAGAACACCGACAACCTCGACGGCGCCACCGAGTTCGTGAAGTTCATGACCGGCGACGAGGAGCAGAAGATCCTCAACAAGGCCTACAGCACTATCCCGCCTGTCGCCTCCGCCCAGTCGGACGCCGGGTTCAACTCCCCCGCGAACGCGGTCCTGAAGGACACCCTCGCCAAGAGCGCCGCAGCGCTGCCTCAGGTCGCCGACGAGTCGCAGTTCGAGACGACGATCGGTACGGCCGTCAAGGAACTGTTCGCCGACGCGGCGGCCGGCCGCCCGGTGACCACCGAGTCGGTGAAGGCGAAGCTCGCCAAGGCCCAGCAGCAGATGCCGACGAAGTGAGCCGGACGAAGTGAGCCAGATGACCACCACAGCCGAGGTCGAAAAGCCTCGCGCAGACCCTGGCACCGACCGGGCCCCGCGCCCGCGCCCCGGTCGGGTCCGCCGCATCGGACTGCCCTACCTGCTGCTCCTGCCCGCTCTCGTCCTCGAACTCCTCGTGCATCTCGTGCCGATGGTGATCGGCATCGTGATGAGCTTCAAGGAGCTCACCCAGTTCTACATCCGTGACTGGGGCACGGCTCCCTGGTCCGGCGTCGACAACTACCGGGTGTCGGTGGACTTCGACGCCCCGGTCGGCGAGGCGCTGCTGCACTCCTTCCTCGTCACCGTCGGCTTCACCCTGCTCTCGGTGGGTCTGTGCTGGCTCATCGGCACCGCCGCGGCGATCTTCATGCAGGACACCTTCCGCGGCCGGGGGCTGCTGAGAGCGCTCTTCCTGGTGCCGTACGCCCTGCCGGTCTACGCGGCCGTGATCACCTGGGTCTTCATGTTCCAGCACGACAACGGCCTGGTGAACCATGTCCTGCACGACCAGCTGCACCTCACCGACAAGCCTTCCTTCTGGCTGATCGGCGACAACAGTTTCTACGCGTTGCTCACCGTGTCGGTGTGGAAGGGGTGGCCGTTCGCCTTCCTCATCGTGATGGCCGGCCTGCAGAACATCCCCGGCGAGCTGTACGAGGCGGCCGCGCTGGACGGCGCGGGCATGTGGCAGCAGATCCGCCGCATCACGCTGCCGTCCCTGGGCCCGGTCAACCAGGTCCTGGTGCTCGTCCTGTTCCTGTGGACGTTCAACGACTTCAACACGCCGTTCGTCCTGTTCGGCAGGGCCGCTCCGGAGGCCGCGGATCTCATCTCGGTCCACATCTACCAAGCCTCCTTCGTGACCTGGAACTTCGGCACGGGATCCGCGATGTCCGTCCTGCTGCTGCTCTTCCTGCTGGCCGTGACGGGCGTCTACCTGGCCGTCACCTCGCGCGGACGGAGGACTTCGCATGCGCGGTAAATCCCCCATGGCACCACCGGGTTCGTTCCTCTGGTCGCGACGGATCTTCCTCACCCTGCTCACCGGTTTCGTGCTGCTCCCGGTGTACGTGATGGTCTCCAGCTCGCTGAAACCCCTCGCCGACGTCAGCGGCGAGTTCCACTGGCTGCCCAGCGGTCTCACGATCCGCCCGTACATCGACATCTGGTCGACGATCCCGCTCGCCAGGTACTTCGTGAACTCGCTGGTCGTGGCGGGCGCGGCGACGGTCTGCTCCGTGGTGATCGCCGTGTTCAGCGCCTACGCGGTAAGCCGTTACGACTTCCGTGGGAAACGCGTCTTCACGGTCACCGTGCTGTCGACGCAGATGTTCCCCGGCATCCTCTTCCTCCTCCCGCTGTTCCTGCTCTACGTCAACATCGGCAACGCCACCGGCATCGCGCTGTTCGGCTCGCGCGGCGGCCTGATCCTGACGTATCTGACCTTCTCCCTCCCCTTCTCCATCTGGATGCTGATCGGCTACTTCGACTCGGTGCCGCGCGACCTCGACGAGGCGGCGCTGGTGGACGGCTGCGGTCCGCTCGGCGCGCTCTTCCGCATCGTCGTACCGGCCGCGATCCCCGGCATCGTGGCGGTCGCCGTCTACGCCTTCATGACCGCCTGGGGCGAGGTGCTGTTCGCCTCCGTCATGACCAACGACACCACCCGCACGCTCGCCGTCGGACTCCAGGGCTACTCCACCCTCAACAACGTCTACTGGAACCAGATCATGGCCGCCTCGCTGGTCGTCAGTGTGCCGGTGGTGGCCGGCTTCCTGCTGCTCCAGCGCTATCTCGTCGCCGGGCTGACGGCCGGAGCCGTGAAGTGAGCAACCACCCCGATTCCGAGAGGACTTCAGTGACCATCGACTTTGCCGCCCTGCCCCAGGACTTCCTGTGGGGAACCGCCACCTCGGCGTACCAGATCGAGGGTGCCGTGGCGGAGGACGGCCGTTCGCCGTCGATCTGGGACACCTTCTCGCACACTCCCGGAAAGATCGCGGCCGACGACCACGGCGACGTCGCCTGCGACCACTACCACCGCTGGCGCGACGACATCGCCCTGATGCGTCAACTCGGGTCGAACGCCTACCGGTTGTCGATCGCATGGCCACGGGTGATGCCGGGCGGCGACGGTCCGGTGAACCCCAAGGGCCTCGGCTTCTACGACAAGTTGATCGACGGCCTGCTGGAGGCGGGCATCACGCCGTCCGTCACCCTCTACCACTGGGATCTTCCGCAGGTACTCCAGGACCGCGGCGGCTGGCCCGAGCGGGAGACCGCGGAGCACTTCGCCGCGTACGCATCGGTGGTCGCCGAGCGGCTGGGCGACCGCGTCACCCACTGGGCCACCCTGAACGAACCCCTGTGCTCGGCCTGGATCGGCCACCTCGAAGGCAAGATGGCCCCCGGCCTCACGGACCTGACGGCGGCGGTCCGCGCCTCGTATCACCTGCTCCTCGGCCACGGACTCGCCGTCCAGGCCATCCGGGCGGCGGTCCCGCGCGCCGAGATCGGCATCGTCAACAACCTCTCCACCGTCCACCCCGCCACGGACCGCCCCGAGGACGTCGCCGCCGCCCGCCGCATGGACGGCCACACCAACCGCTGGTGGCTCGACCCGGTACACGGCCGCGGCTTCCCGGCCGACATGCGGGAGGTGTACGGCGTCGAACTCCCTGAGAAGCCAGAAGACTTGGCGACGATCGCCGCGCCGCTGGACTGGCTGGGCCTGAACTACTACTTCCCGGCCACGGTGAGCGACGACCCCGACGGCCCCGCCCCGCACGCCCGTTCCGTGCGCCGGGACGGCGTCCCGCGCACCGGCATGGACTGGGAGGTCGACCCGAGCGGTATCGAGACCCTGCTGCTCCGCCTGACCGACGAGTACGGCGCGCGACGGCTGTACGTCACGGAAAACGGTTCCTCGTACCCCGACATCGTCCGCCCGGACGGCACCGTCGACGACCCCGAGCGCCAGGCGTACCTGACGGGCCACCTCGCCGCCTGTGCCTCCGCCGCCCGCAAGGGCGCCCCGCTGGCCGGCTACTTCGCCTGGTCCCTGCTGGACAACTTCGAGTGGGCGTACGGCTACGACAAGCGCTTCGGACTCGTCCACGTCGACTACCGCACCCAGGCCCGCACGATCAAGGGCACCGGACGCCACTACGCGGAGATCATCCGCCGCCACCGGGAAGGGGTGGTGAAGGCCGCCTGAGGGCGCGGGGCGCGGCGGGCGCGGGTGCGGGAGCGCGCGCCCGCCACGTTCCAGGTCCCTGAATGTCATGAGCACGACAGCATCTGCAGTACAGCGTGCATCGTTCCTGACGCCTGTTTTCCACCGAGGAGACCTGTCTTTCCACCGAGGAGAGCCGCATGTCATCACGCACCGCTCGCACTCCCCGCACCCTCCTGACCGCCGTCGCCGCCCTGGCCCTGCTGGGCGCGGGACCGGCCCTCGGGGCACCGGTCGCGGCCGCGGCGCCCGCCGTCGACGCACCCGCCTGGGACGCCGACCGCGCCGCGGCCGCGTACGCCGCGAACCCGGCAGCCGTCACCGCCTCCGGCAGTGAGAACGGCGGTACCGCCCCCGGCCTCGCCTTCGACGGCAACGGTGCCACCCGCTGGTCCAGCAACTTCGCCGACGACGCCTGGATCCGGCTCGATCTCGGTACGACGATCCGCGTCGACCGGGTCGTCCTGGACTGGGAGGCCGCCTACGGCAAGCGTTACCTCCTGGAGATCTCGAAGAACGGCGCCGACTGGACGCCCTTCTACACGGAGACCGCGGGTACCGGAGGCACGGTCACCGCGCACACCTATCCTCAGGAGGCGACGGGCCGATTCCTCCGCCTGCGCGGCCTGGAACGCGCCACGCCGTACGGCTACTCGCTCTACTCCCTCAAGGTCTACGGCGGCGAGCCGGCCCCCGCCTCCACCGTCCGTTCCAACCTCGCCCTGAACCACCCGGCCTACACCGACTACTACCAACACGCGGGCAACTCACCGGCGTTCGTCACGGACGGCGGCCACCCGGCCAACCTGAAGGACGACGCCAGCCGTTGGTCGAGCGACTGGAACGCGGACCGCTGGGTCGGTGTCGACCTCGGTGCGACGTCGACGATCGACACGGTCGAGCTGTACTGGGAGGCGGCCTACGCCGTCGACTACCAAATCCAGGTCTCCGACGACAACCGCACCTGGCGTACCGTGTACCAGCCGTCGGCGGCGGAGGTCGCCGCCCGCCGGGCGAACGTCAAGTCCCCCTCGGAGGCGGCGGGTCTGCGCGACAGTGTGCGCCTCTCCCAGCCCACCAACGGCCGTTACGTCCGGATGCTCGGCAAGGAACGCCGCTCCTTCTACAACCCGGCGCCCGCCACCGCGCAGTTCGGCTACTCCCTCTACGAGTTCGAGGTCTGGGGCACCGGTGGCAGCGCCTTGGCCGCCTACCCCGCCCTCCCCGGCGAGCAGCAGGGCACCTACCGGACGACGTTCTTCGACGACTTCACCGCCGCGTCCCTCGACCGCTCCAAGTGGCGTGTCGTACGCACCGGAACGGAGATGGGCTCTGTCAACGGAGAGGCGCAGGCGTACGTCGACTCGACCGAGAACCTCCGCACCGAGAACGGCGCTCTGGTCCTGCGGGCCAAGTACTGCAAGGGCTGCATCCAGGCGGACGGCGGCAGCTACGACTTCACCTCCGGCCGCGTGGACACCAACACCAGGTTCGACTTCACCTACGGCCGGGTCAGCGCCCGGATGAAGCTGCCTGTCGGCGACGGATTCTGGCCCGCCTTCTGGCTGCTGGGCAGCAACGTCGACAACCCTGCCGTGTCCTGGCCCGCCTCCGGCGAGACCGACATCATGGAGAACATCGGCTACGCCGACTGGACCAGCTCGGCCCTGCACGGCCCCGGCTACTCCGCGGACGGCAACATCGGCGCCCGCCAGACGTACCCGAACGGCGGCCGGGCCGACGCCTGGCACACGTACGCCGTGGAGTGGACGCCGACCGGCATGCGCTTCTACGTCGACGACCGCCTCGTCCAGGAGACGACCCGCAACAAGCTGGAGTCCACCCGCGGCCAATGGGTCTACGGCCACGACCAGTACGTGATCCTCAACCTCGCCCTCGGCGGCGCGTACCCGGCCGGCTGGAACCAGGTCACGACCCCCTACTGGGGCCTGCCGCAGTCGAGCGTGGACCGGATCGCCGGCGGGGGAGTGCAGGCGGAAGTGGACTGGGTGCGGGTGGAGCAGAAGGGGTAGCCGCGGCCGATACCG
Organism: Streptomyces sp. NPDC058295; assembly: GCF_042880655.1. Taxonomy (NCBI): domain Bacteria; kingdom Bacillati; phylum Actinomycetota; class Actinomycetes; order Kitasatosporales; family Streptomycetaceae; genus Streptomyces; species Streptomyces sp. NPDC058295. The sequence continues at coordinate 257,687 of NZ_JBHVYO010000002.1, read as the reverse complement.
GACGCGGCGTCGACAGGACGCTTCTGTGCGACCGCGACCGCGACCGCGACCGCGACCGCGACCGCGACCGCGACCGCGACCGCGACCGCGTCCGCGACGGCGGAGGCGACTGCGACCTCGACCTTGGCTTCGGCTCGACTTCGGTTCCGCTTCGGCTCGGCTTCGGTTCGGGCCGTCGGATACCCCACAGGGCATGCGACGTCGACCCGGACCGTGCGTCTTCGGAAGCGGCGGGAGTTGGTGTGTGGTGGATCAGCCGAAGGGGGTGGTCGTCCTGCCTTCTTCGCCCTTTCGCGCCCTCCAGTGCAGGCAGGACCCCGTCACGAGGAGTGCAGCAGCGAGGACGGACGTGACGCAGGCGACCAGGAACACGTCGGATTCCTCGTCCGCGAACATGCCGGCGGCGGTGAGGGCGAGGAACACCCCGAAGGCTTGCGGGCCCGTCCCGGAGGGCATCGGGCTCGGTGTCCGCCAGTTCCTGCGGGGAATCCACCGGCGCAGCAGTTCCGCGGTCGCCGCGAAGGCGAGGAGCCTGGAGGAGATCATCAGCCCCAAGGGGGCCGTGTTGTCACCCAGTTCGCCCACGCCGACGAGGGTCGTGAAGCCGAAGTAGAGGACAGGCAGCAGCCAGCCGAGGCTTGCCCGGGTGCCGGGGGAGCGCGCTGGGGCCGCGGCTGCCGCCGGATCCTTGGCCTTCGTGTCCGCCTTTGCCTCCGTCCCCGCCTTGGTGAGGGTGACGGGCATCCGCGGAGCCGGGATCACGGCGGGGACGGGCGCGGCGGGGAGGGGCGCGCCCTCCCGAAGGGGGCGCAGTGCTCGCGTCTGGGCGCGGCGGATGCGACGGCCGGCGTCGCCGTGCTGGTCCATGTGCGCGGACAGTTCGGCCTGGAGGGTGAACAACTGCTCCGCCATCGCGTCGAACTCGGCTCGGCGTTCGGCGGCGAGGTGCGCTGCCTCGCGTTCGGCGGTGGTGAGCCGTTCGAGGGCCTCGGCGTGGAGCTGTACGGCTTCCGCGCGGGCGGCCTCCGCTGTACGGGGCGCCTGGGCCAGTTCTCCTTGCAGGCGGGTGCGTTCGGCCTCGATGATCTCGGCGATGCGGTGACGTTCGTGCGGCGGGAGCTCGCGCGGGGCGCGGGCCTCGGCGCGGGCGAGAGCGGCTCGGCGCCACTCCATCAGCGGTCGGCCCCGGTGCTCGCCGATACCGTTGATGTGTACCTTGCGGCCTTGGGAGCGGTGGATGTAGAGGACCTCGCCGCCCTTGCCGTTGGGCGCCTTGCCCCAGCTGACGCGGGTGAAGTCCGCGGCCGTGGTGATGCCTTGGGCCGCGAGGGCGCGTACGAGTCCGCTGCCGATGCCGTTCACCTCGCTCGCTGTGAGACGGCTGCCGTTGAGCGTGCGCTGGACGGACTCCCGGCGCAGGACGGCGAGGGCCTGTCGTTCCTGGTGGTCACGTTTGCCGTCGAGGCCGTTCAGCCGGCGTGCGAGGGAACGCTCTTGGCGCATCTGCTGCTCGTGGATGCGGTGCAGCGACTTGCCGTGGGCGGCTTCCGCGCGGCTTCGCTTCCTCGCCTCGTGGTTGAGACGGCGACGGTCGGCGAGCTCGAAGGGACGGCGCTTGTCGAGGAGGCGGCGCAGGGCGCGTACGCCTTCGATCAGGCGACGGCGGTCCGCGCGGACGTCCGCCAGGGCGGGAGGGACGGAAGCGAGCGTTTCCCGGTGGTCGTGGTGGGAGGGCGTGCTGTTGATCAACGGGGGCTCACTCGGAGGACGGGGCGCCGAGGCTGTGGCCTGCGGCGGGCTGTGCGGTCGGGGCGAGTCGGCCCATATGGGCCTGTCGGTTCAGGACGTGCGCGTACATAGAAACGCGGACTCTCCGGATGTGGGAAAGGTTGCATGAAACGGTGCAGGAAACGTGTGCATGCGTGTGAGGGGCGGGCCCTGCTCCGAGCCGTCGAATCCGCTTGTTCCGCGTCCACTGCCCTGAAACGCTGTGGCGCATGGTCACCTTCACCGCCCACGACGGAACCAGCCTCGCCTACCGTGAGTCGGGAGGCGGGCCGCCCCTGGTCTGTCTGCCCGGCGGGCCCATGCAGTCCGCCGCCTATCTGGGCGACCTGGGCGGGCTCACGTCTCACCACCGACTGATCGGGCTGGATCCCAGGGGCACGGGAGCGTCGGCGATTCCGCGGGACACGGCGTCGTACCGGTGCGATCGCCTGGTCGACGACGTCGAGGCCCTGCGGGTGGACCTCGGCCTCGATCGTATGGACCTGCTCGCCCATTCCGGGGGAGCCAACCTCGCGGTGCTCTACGCCGCCCGTCACCCCGACCGCGTCGCCCGTCTTCTGCTGATCACCCCGAGCGTCTACGCCGTCGACCTCGAGATCACCGCGGAGGACCGTCTCGCCACGGCCCGCCTGCGTCGGGACGAGCCGTGGTTCGCCCCTGCGTACGCGGCCCTGGAAGCGGTTACCGCCGGGCGTGCCACGGCCGACTCCTGGAACGCCGTCGCCCCCTTCTGGCACGCCCGCTGGGACGAGGCGGCCCGCGCCTTCGACGAGGCCGGCGAGCGGGCGAAGAACCACGAGGCGGCGGCCGTGTACACGGCCGAGGGTGCCTTCTCCCCGGCTGCCACCCGCGCGGCGCTGGCCGCCTTCCCGTCGCCGGTCCTGTTGCTGGCGGGGGAGACGGACCTGGCGGCTCCGCCACGCGTGATGAGGGAGTTCGCGGAACTGTTCCCGAAAACGGAGCTCGTCGTGCAGCCGGGAGCGAGCCACTTTCCCTGGCGGGACGACGCCGCGCGGTTCGTGGCGATCGTGAAGGAGTTCACGGACCGCTGACGGGCCGACCTGGCCGCTGTGCGGTGGGTCGGTCCGTCCTCCGGGGAATCAGTTGAGGCGCATCAGTTGGGGCTCATCAACGGGGGCGTATCAGCAGTCCCGCAGTTCCGCCGACTGGTTCAGTACCTGCGCCCGCGTCGAGGTGAACCGGGCGTACGTGGACCCGTCCCGTGCCGCCGGGCGGAAGGCCGCCACCCGGTGGCAGTTCTGGAAGGCCAGGATCACGCCGAAGTGGCGTTCCAGGCTGCCGCGGATGGCGTCGCTGGCGAGGGCGCGCAGGAGCTGGCCGCGCTCCTGCTCGGACGGGGGAGGGGTCTGGTTGTCGGTGAACTCGCGGACACCCGAGTGCAGTTCGGTGGCGAGGCCGGCGATGAGGCCGTAGGCGTAGGGGAGGGACGCGCGGACCGTGTCCACGAAGTCCTCCTCGCGGATGTCACCGGCCTCGGCCTCGGAGAGGAGCTTCGGGGAGACGTCGAGAGACATGGGTGTCCTGTTCTGGTGGAGGGGTGGGGGAGGGGTCGCGCCCGCCTCGACGCGCGCGGGGTCTTCTCAGGTCAGTGAAGTGAGGCCGGGCCCGGGACGAACTCCGGGTCCACCTGGGCGGCCAGGTCCTGACCGGTCGCCGCGTCCGCCCAGGCGCGGGCGTTGCGGAGGTGGAACTCCACTGCGTGGCGGTGCAGGGCCGGCCAGTTCTTCTCGCGGGCGTCGACCGTCTCGCGCAGGAGGGTGAGGGCGTGGCGGTTGACGTCCTCCAACTCACCCTGGGGAGCGCCCCGTTCGGCCGAGCGGACCCAGGGGGAGGCGACGAGGTGGGTGAGGAGGTCGTCGCCCACCTCCTCCTTGAGGAAGAGCAGGTCGTCCTCGCCGGTCACCTTGTTGCCGACCACGGCGAGGGGGATGCCGAACTCGCGGGCGTGGTCGCGGTACTGGCGGTAGACGGAGACGCCCTTGCGGGTGGGTTCGGCCACCAGGAACGTCATGTCGAACCGGGTGAACAGGCCGGAGGCGAAGGCGTCCGCGCCGGCCGTCATGTCCATCACCAGGTATTCGCCCGGTCCGTCCACCAGGTGGCTCAGATAGAGCTCCACCGCGCCCAGTTTGGAGTGGTAGCAGGCCACCCCCAGGTCGCTCTCGTCGAACTCGCCCGTCACCATCAACGGCACGCCACCGACCCGCTGGACGTGCCGCGTGTGCAGTGCGTCGTCGCCCAGCAGGCGCAGCAGCCGGGAGCCCCGGCCCGGCGGGGTCGTCTTGACCATCGCCTCGCGGGAGGGGATCCGCGCGTTGGTGCCGCGCAGCAGGTCCTTGATGTCGCCCAGATGCGCGGCCAGGGGCGGGGCCTCGAAGGGTGCCGCGTCCGCCGCGGGGTCCAGGGCCTCGGACAGGTGCTGGTTGATGTCGCCGTCCACGGCCAGCACCGGTGCGCCGGACCGCGCCAACTGCTGGGCGAACAGGGCCGACAGGGTCGTCTTGCCGCTGCCGCCCTTCCCCACGAACGCGACGCGCATCACAGCACCCCCTTGTTGAAAATGAATGTCATGTGGCTAGATTTAGGGGCGCTGTGATCTCTGTCAAATCCGGGAGGGATGGTTAAGTGATCAACTTGCTCCGCTTAATGCATATGATGCGCAAGTGCGTGACTACTGCATCAGGCCTGCGGGCCCCGAGGACCTCGACGGTGCCCGAGCCGTCATGCTCGACACCGTCTACCGCGATTTCGGTACCGGTTACGTGCCCCGCTGGCACGGCGACATCATCGACCCCGTCGCCGCCTACCTCGTCCCGGCCCGCCACACCCTGCTGGTCGCGCTCGACTGCGAGAACGGCGAGGACGGCGAGGTCGTCGCCACCGCGGCCCTGGACTCCCGAGGTCCCGCGCACCCGCCGAACCCACGCCATGTCGCCGATCGCTACCCCTCCGGCACGACCGCGCAACTGCGCCGCGTCTACGTCCGCCGGGAGCACCGCCGACGCGGCCTCGCCCGGCGGCTGGTCGCCGAACTCCTGGCCTTCGCGGCCGCGGACGGCGGCTACGGGGCCGTCTATCTGCACACGGACCCGGCCGTGGAGGGAGCCGAGGGGTTCTGGCGGTCCCTTGGGACCGTCGTGCACGACGAGCGGGAAGGAGTGAGCGGCGGTCAGGGCGTCGTGCACTTCGATGTCCCCCTCGCGAGCCCCCTCGGTGTTCCCCGCGCCGTCCTCCTCCGCGCTTCCCCCTCCTCTTGCGGCCCCACCGCCCCGATCGCCCCCTCCGCCCCCGTTGCCTCTTCCTCCTCCCGCCCTCGTCCCACAGGCCGGTAACTCCATGCGCTTCCCCCGCCGTCCCCGCCCTTCCCGCAGTCCCCGTCCTCCCCTGCTTCTCGCCGCGGTGTTTCTCACCCCGCTGCTCGCCGGCTGCTTCGCCTCCTCCGGTGGCGACGACGGTGCGGCCTCCGGCGCCGACGACGGCTTCCGGCTGCGCGTCGCCCTCGCCTTCCCGCCCGCCGAGAACCTCTCCCCCTACGGCGCCGACGCGACGATCCTCAGCCGTCTCGGGGTCACCGAGGGGCTGACCGCCCTCGACGCCAACGGCACCGCCGCCCCCGCACTCGCCGCGTCCTGGCGCCGCGTGGACGAACGCAACTGGCTGTTCACCCTGCGCGAGGCCGCCTTCCAGGACGGTACGGAGGTCACGCCCGCCGCCGTCGCCGCCTCCCTCACCCGCGCCACCGAGGCCCAGCCGGTCCCGGCCGCGCTCTCCGGCGTCACCCTCACGGCGAAGGCGGAGGGCACCACCGGCGTACGTGTCACCACCGCCGCCCCCGACCCGGTCCTGCCCCTGCGCCTGTCCAGCCCCGGTCTCGCCGTCCTCGCTCCGAAGGCCTACGGGAAGAAGGGCGCCGTCGATCCGGTCGGCACCGCCACCGGACCCTTCGAACTTACCGAGGTCACCGGCGCCACCGCCGCCGACCTCGACCGCTTCGACGACTACTGGGGCGGACGGGCCCAGGCCTCCGGCGTCGACGTGCGCTTCATCGCCGACGGCACCGCCCGCGCCAACGCCCTGCGCACCGGACAGGTCGACATCGCCGAGGCGATACCCGTCGCCCAGGCCGCGACCCTCGACGCGGACACCCGCCGCGAGACCGCCACCACCCGCACCACCAGCCTGCTGCTCAACGCGAAGTCGGGTGTCTTCGAGGATCCGGCCCTGCGGGCCGCCGCGCGGGCGGCCGTCGACACCTCGGCCCTCGCCGAGGGCGTCTACGAGGGGCACGCGGACGCCGGAGCCGGCATCTACGGCCCCGCCGTCACCTGGGCCGAGGGCAAGCGCGTCCAGCCCGCCGGGCGGGTGAAGGCCGGTAGTCCCGGCGGTGTCTCGCTCACCCTCGCCACCTACGACAACCGGCCCGAACTTCCGGAAGCCGCACAGGTGTTGAAGCAGCAGTTGGAGAAGGCCGGCTTCAAGGTGAAGCTGGAGGTGCGCGAGTACTCGAGGCTGGAGAGCGACGCGCTCGCGGGGAAGTTCGACGCCTTCCTCGGCGCCCGCAACAGTCTCCTCGACACCGGCGACCCCGTCTCCCTCCTGGCCAGTGACTTCACCTGCGACGGCGGCTACAACCTCGCCCTCCTGTGCGACAAGGGCGTCGACCGGGCGGTCGCCGAGGCGCAGACGGTGGCCGACACCGGTGAGCGGCAGGACGCCGCCCTGGCCGCCGAGGCCGCGATCCTCGGCACCGACGCCGTCGTCCCGCTGGTCCACCAGCGCGTCATCACCGGCGTCGGCGCCGAGGTCGGCGGGGTGCTCCTCGATCCGTACGAGCGCACGCTCGTAGGTGCCGGGACCCGGCGCTGACGGCATGAGAAGCAGGCTGGGCGCGCTGCTGTGGCGTGCCGTGCTGGCGGCGGTGCTGGTGTGCTGCATCGGGCTGCTGCCCTGGCTGTCGCACACCGACCCGGCGCTGACCGTGTTGAAGGCGCGATCCGCCGACCGCGACGCCACGCCTGAGGTGCTCGCCGACATCCGGGCTCAACTCGGTCTGGGCGAGGACCCGTTGGGCCTCCTCGGGCAGTGGCTCGCGGGGTTGCCTCGGGGGGACGCCGGACGGTCGTGGATCTCCGGCGCCGATGTCCTGCCCGGCGTCCTCGACGCCCTCGGCGCGTCGCTGCTGCTGATGGTGGTGGCGTTGGCCGTGGCCCTGGTCACCGCCGCCGGCGTGTGCGCCCGCACCCTGTACCTCGGTGCCCGGCGGCAGTTGGAGGGCCGGCCCGCCGGCGGCTCCGGTTCCGCCGTGCTCGCCGCGCTGCCCGAGTTCCTGACCGCTTCCGTGCTCGCCACCGTCGTCGGCGTGCAGTGGGGTTGGCTGCCCGCTCTCGGCTGGTACGGCCCGCAGTGGACGGTGCTGCCCGCGCTCGCCCTGGGCCTGCCCGCCGGTGCGGTGCTCGGGCGCCTTCTCGATGACCAACTGCCGGCCGCTTTCGTCGAGCCCTGGGCGCTGGCCGCCGCCGCGCGCGGACTGCCCGGCCGGAGCATCGCCCGCAAGGCGCTGCGCCGCTGTGTGCCCGGACTGCTGCCCAACCTCGGGCTGTTCGTCGTGGGGCTGACCGGCGGATCCGTCGCGGTGGAGCAGATCTTCGACATCCCCGGGCTCGGCCGGACCACCCTCCAGGCCGCGATCGCGCAGGACCTGCCCGTCCTCCAGGCCGGCACCCTCGTCCTCGTCGCCCTCGCGGCCGTCACCACCGTCGCCGCCCGGCTGCTCATCGGCCCCGCGCTGCGCGACGGCGCATTGCATACACTCCACCGGCCATCGCCGCCCGTCCGCAGGATCCTGCCTTTTGTATACGGTCTTCTGCTGACCGTCGTCATCTCCCTCGGCCTGCCCCGCGATCCGCTCGCCCTCGACACCGCGGCCCGCCTCCGACCCCCCTCCGCCGCGCACCCGTTCGGCACCGACGCGCTCGGCCGCGATGTCCTCGCCCGGGTCGCGCACGGTGCCCTCGACACCCTGCTCCTCGCCCTCGCCATCAGCGCCCTCGCCCTGACGGCCGGCGTGCTGCTCGGGCTGCTGCCCCGGTTGTCCGGGCCGCTCGTCGACACCGTGAACGCCGTACCGCCGGTGCTCGCGGCACTCCTCGTCGCCGCCGTCTGGGGCAGCGGGTCCGTCACGCCCGTTCTCGCGGTGGCCGTCGTGGCCTGGGCGCCGCTCGCCGCGCACACCTCCGCGCTGCTGCGCCAGGAGAGGGCCACGCTCCACCTGACCGCCACCCGCGCCCTCGGCGCCGGCCCCGGGTATCTGCTGAGGAGCGAACTCCTGCCCGCCGTCCTCCCGCCCGTGACCCGGCACGCCCTCCTCCGGCTGCCCGGCATCGCCCTCGCCCTGGCCTCGCTCGGCTTCCTCGGCCTCGGTGCCCAGCCGCCGTCCCCCGAGTGGGGGCTGCTCCTCGCGGAGAACCAGCCCTATGCCGAACGAGCCCCCTGGGCCGTCCTCGCCCCGGCGACCGTCCTCGCCCTCCTCGGCGCCCTGGCGGTGACCGCGGCCGGCGGACTGCGACGACCGAGGCCACGGCGCCCTCGTGCGGCGGATCCGCTCGTCGGGGAACAGCCGTCCGAGCGACCGGAGTCGGTCGGTGCCGGATGACGGCGACACGGCTTTCCCCGCGGCGCGGCGCGCGGGGGACGCCTGCGCTCTCCCCCCTTCTGCGCCTGCTGATCCTCACCCAACTCGCCTTCAACGTCGGCTTCTTCGCCGTCCTGCCGTTCCTCGCCGGGCATCTGGGCGACGCGGTCGGTATGGCGGGCTGGCTGGTCGGGTTCGTGCTGGGGCTGCGGACCTTCAGCCAGCAGGGGCTGTTCGTGGTCGGCGGGGCCCTCGCCGACCGGTACGGCGTCCGGCCGGTCGTCCTCGCCGGGTGCGTGCTGCGCATCGCCGGGTTCGGCTGGCTCGGATACGCCGAACAGGCCTGGACGGTCGTCGGGGCGGTGCTGCTGATCGGGTTCGCGGCGGCGCTGTTCTCACCCGCCGTCGAGTCCGAGGTGGCACGGCAGGCCGTCGTGCACGAGGAGTCGGGCGGTGGGCCGCGGACCCGGGTGCTCGCCCTGTTCACGGTCGCCGGACAGGCCGGAGCGTTCGTCGGACCGCTGCTCGGCGCACTGCTCCTCGCCGTCGACTTCCGCGCGGTCTGCCTGGCCGGAGCCGGCGTCTTCGTCCTCGTCCTGGCCGGTCACGCCCGGCTGCTGCCACAGCACATCCCCGGCCGGTCCCGGGTCCAAGTGCGCGGCGGCGTGGGCCCGTTGCTCCGCAACCGCCGCTTCCTCGCCCTGTGCTGCGCGTACGGCACCTATCTCCTCGCCTACAACCAGCTCTACCTCGCCCTGCCCGCCGAGGTGGAGCGGGCGGCCGCCTCGCAGGCGCCGCTCGCCTGGCTGTTCGCGCTGTCGTCGCTGCTCGTCGTGACGGCCCAGTTGCCGGTCACCCGGTGGGCGGGGGAGCGGATCGACCTGCGCCGCTCGATGGCGGCCGGGCTCGTGCTGATCGCCGCGGGCTTCGCCGTGGTGGCCGTCGCCCGGCCCGCCGGACGGACCGGGACGGCCGGGTTGCTGCCCGCGGCCTGCTTCGTCCTGCTGCTCACGCTCGGTCAGATGCTCGTCGTGCCCGCCACCCGCGCCTGGGTGCCCGACCTCGCCGAGGAGGGCCGGCTCGGCCTGTACACCGGGGCTCTGTCCTCGGTCTCCGGGCTGATCGTGCTGCTCGGCAGCGCGGCCACCGGCACCCTCCTGGACGCCGGGCTGCCCCCGGCCGTCCCCTGGCTTCTCCTGGCCGCCGTACCGGCCGCGGCCGTCGCGCTCCTTCCCCGGCGGACGTGAACCCGGGAGCACGCGAACGCGGGCGCCCGGGAACTCGGGCGCCCGGGAACGCGGAAGCGCATGAGAACGCGTGCACGCGGGCGCGCTGGAAGACGGGAGGACGTGAACGCCGGAGCGGCGGTCGGCGTATCAGTCGAACGTGGGAGGATCCCTCACCATGAGCGCGTCCCCGGCCGTCCGGAGTCTGCGCGCCGCGGTGTTCGCCGCGGTGTGCGTGCTGCTGGCCGCCGCCGGGCACGGGCTCGCCACGGGTGACACGCCGCCGCTGTGGGCCGACGGCGCCGGATTCCTGGCCGTCTTCACCGCCGGGTGGCTGCTCGGCGCCCGGGAACGCGCCCTGCCCGGGATCGGCGCGGCCATGCTGGCCACCCAGGCAGGCCTGCACGTCGCCTTCGACGCGGCCCGCTCCCGTACGGCCGCGCAGACCGTGCCCGCCATGCCGATGACGTCCGTACACGGTATGCACGCGCACGGTACGCAACTGCACGGTATGCAACTGCACGCCCACACCGCCTCGGCGATGACCGCGCACGCGACGGCGGCCCATGTCCTGGCCGCGCTCGCCGCCTCCTGGTGGCTGCGGCGCGGAGAGGCCGCCCTGTGGTCGCTGCTGCGCCGGGCGGTCGCCGTCCTGCCGGGTCTCGCGGCCTGGTGGCGAGGGACCCCCGGCCCGCCGGCCGTGCCGCCGGTCCACCCCGCCGCCCCGGCTCCCGCCCCGCTCCGGCAACTGCTGCTGCGCCATGCGGTGAGCCGCCGCGGACCGCCCGTCCAGATCCCGTACGCGATCTGACCCCGAGCCGGCCCCGAGCCGGACCCCCATCCTTCCGGTACGGAGATCACCCACTCATGTTCACGACACACCCCGCCCTGCGCCGCGCCGGTCTCGGCACCGTGCTCGCCGCCGCCGCGGTCCTCGCCGCCGCCGGTGTCGCCTCCGCGCACGTCACCGTGCACCCCGAGAGCTACGCCAAGGGGGCCACGGACGGCGTCCTCAGCTTCCGGGTCCCCAACGAGGAGGACACCGCGAGCACCACCGAGGTCCAGGTCTTCGTGCCCACCGACCATCCCGTGCTCGGCGTGCTGGTCCATCCGCAGGACGGCTGGACCGCCAAGGTGACGACCACGAAGCTCAGGACGCCGGTCAAGACCGACGACGGTACGATCACCGAGGCCGTCTCCCGGATCACCTGGACCGGCGGGAAGATCGGCGCCGGCCAGTACGAGGACTTCGACGTCGCCTTCGGCCGGCTCCCCGACGACGCGGCTCAGCTGGCCTTCAAGACCCTCCAGACCTACTCCGACGGCAAGACCGTCCGGTGGATCGAGGAGGCGGAGGCGGGCGCGGACGAACCGGAGGACCCGGCGCCGGTGCTGAAGCTGACAGCGGCTTCGGCGGACGACGGCGACGCCCCCTCCGACACCGCCTCGAAGAGCGCGGACGGTACGGACGGCGCGAGCGGCGCGGGGGGCACCAGGAGCGGCACGGTCCAGGTCATCTCGGCCGACGCCGGTGACTCCACCGCCCGCGGACTGGGCGGCGCGGGGCTGGTCGTCGGCGTGCTGGGCCTCGCGGCGGCCGGCTTCGCCGTCGTACGGACGCGGTCGGCACGCTCGTAACCACGCGGAAAGCCCAGGGGGCAGGGCCCGGACCGTGCACCCGGTCCGGGCCCTGCCCCCTGGGAGAGGGGAGCTACACGAGCTCCAGGACCTTCGGCGCCGGCGCCTGCGCGGCGATCCGCGAGGTCCGCCGCAGCCACAGCACGTCCCGGCCGAAGGACCACACCAGCGAGCCCAGCGCCAGCAGGACGACGGCGAAGTTGGCTGCGTACGGCAGCAGGTTCGCGCCCGCCAGCAGCAGCAGGACGCCCTGGAGAGCGGCGACCGTCTTGCGGGCGGTGCTCGGCGGGAGCGGGGCGTTGAGCCACGGGGCGACGCGGGCCGCCGCGACGAACACGTAGCGCATGCCGCCGATCAGGAGGACCCACGGTCCGAGCGCCATCGAGACGTACACGCTGAGCACCAGGATCAGGAACGCGTCGACCTCCATGTCGAAGCGCGCGCCCAGCGCCGTCGAGGTGCCGGTACGGCGGGCGACCTTGCCGTCGACGCCGTCCAGGATCAGGGCCACGGCCGTCAGGCCGACCAGCAGCGTCACCGGCGGCGTGCTCTCGAAGGAGTCCGCGACCAGCGCCGTCACCCCGCCGACCAGGGTCGCCCGGCCGAGTGTCACCCGGTTGGCCGGGCCGAACGAGCGCAGGCTGGAGCGGTGCAGCGCGCGGGAGAGCACCCCCCAGGTGGCGATGGCGAAGACAAGACCGGTCACCCAGCCCGCCGGCCCCAGGCCGATCGCCGAGCCGAGCAGAGCCAGCAACAGGATCTGAACGCCCGCTCCCACAGCGGTCTCCTGCTGGACCAGCCTTGCGTCGTAAGTGTTGTTCAGGGCCACCGCACATTCCTCCGGCCAGATGACAAAGATGATCAGTGCCGCGTACTGTGCGCGGACTGTGCACACCTCGGTACGTGGGCCGGTTGCCGATCGTTCAGGAGGATGCCGATGTCTGTCACCGCTCGTGCGTTCTGGGTCAGCTCTCCGGGTGAAGGGGAGATCCGCGAGGTGGTCGTTCCCGACCCGGCCGAGGACGAGGTGCTGGTGCGCTCGCTGTGGTCCGGTGTGAGCCGTGGCACGGAGACCCTCGTCTTCCGCGGCGGGGTGCCCGGGAGCCAGCACGCGGCGATGCGGGCGCCGTTCCAGGAGGGCGACTTCCCGGCGCCCGTGAAGTACGGCTACCTCAACGTCGGGGTGGTGGAGAAGGGACCGGCGGCGCTCGTCGGACGCACGGTCTTCTGCCTCTACCCGCACCAGACGCGGTACGTCGTCCCGGCGGCGGCGGTCACGGTCGTACCGGACTCGGTGCCCGCGCCGCGGGCCGTCCTCGCCGGCACCGTCGAGACGGCCGTCAACGCCCTGTGGGACGCGGCGCCGCTGGTCGGCGACCGGATCGCGGTGGTCGGCGGCGGCATGGTCGGCTGCTCGGTGGCCGCGCTGCTGGCCCGCTTCCCCGGCGTCCGCGTGCAGTTGGTGGACGCCGACCCGGCGCGGGCGAAGGTCGCCGAGGCGCTCGGCGTCGACTTCGCCTCCCCCGAGGACGCCCGCGACGGTCTCGACCTCGTCGTGCACGCCAGCGCCACCGAACAGGGCCTGACCCGTTCCCTGGAACTGCTGTCCGCCGAGGGCACCGTCCTCGAACTGAGCTGGTACGGCGACCGGAAGGTCTCCCTCCCGCTCGGCGAGGTCTTCCACTCCCGGCGGCTGGTCATCCGCAGCAGCCAGGTCGGCACCGTCTCCCCGGCCCGCCGCGCCAGCCGCACGTACGCCGACCGGCTCGCGCTCGCGCTGGAGCTGCTGGCCGACCCGGCGCTCGACGCCCTCGTCACCGGAGACAGCGCTTTCGAGGAGTTGCCGGAGGTGATGCCGAAGCTCGCGACGGGCGAGATTCCGGCCCTGTGTCACCGCGTCGGGTACGGGCAAGAGCGCCTGACCTGAGAAAAGAGTGAGATCGGGCTGAACACGGGGAAGTGAAGGTCCGTACTACACGGCATCCCCCGGGCGGCCAACGGCCGGGGGGAACAGAGGCGCCGCACCTGGAGGGTCGTCCGTTGTTCAGTGTCACCGTCCGCGATCACATCATGATCGCCCACAGCTTCCGCGGCGAGGTCTTCGGACCCGCGCAGCGCCTGCACGGAGCGACGTTCCTCGTGGACGCCACGTTCCGCCGCGAGCAGCTGGACGACGACAACATCGTCGTCGACATCGGGCTGGCCACGCAGGAGCTCGGCGCCGTGGTCAGCGAGCTGAACTATCGCAACCTCGACAACGAGCCCGACTTCGCCGGGGTGAACACCTCGACCGAGTTCCTGGCCAAGGTCGTCGCGGACCGGCTCGCGGAGCGCATCCACAAGGGCGCGCTCGGCGAGGGCGCCCGGGGCATCGCCGCCATCGCGGTCAGCCTGCACGAGTCGCACGTCGCCTGGGCGAGTTACGAGCGTGCGCTGTGACCGATGTGACCCTGGAGAAGGCGGCCGTGCCCAAGGCCCCGCTCGCGTACGTGCCCGCGCAGGCCGCGCTTCCCAAGATCGGCGGGATCATCCCCATGTCCCTGCGCTCCGTGCAGTTCGTGATGCCGGGCGGTGTCGACGACCCGGCGAACCCGAGCGGCGGCAACGCCTACGACCGGCGCCTCTGCCTGGATCTGCCCGGCTTCGGCTGGCAGGTGCACAAGCACCAGGTGTCCGGTTCCTGGCCCCGCCCGGAGGCGGCCGCCCGCGCGGAACTGGCGCGGACGCTGCGGGAGTTTCCCGACGGCACGGTCGTCCTCCTCGACGGGCTGGTGGCCTGCGGGGTCCCGGAGATCATCGCCCCCGAGGCGGAGCGGCTGCGGCTCGTCGTCCTCGTCCACCTGCCGCTCGGTGACGAGCGGGGCCTCGCGCCCGAGGTGGCGGCCGAACTCGACGCCAAGGAGCGGGCCGTGCTGCGGGCCGTCCCGGCCGTCGTCGCGACCAGCGAGTGGGCGGTGCGCCGGCTCGTCTCCCACCACGGACTCGCCCCCGAGCGCGTGCATGTCGCCGCCCCCGGCGCCGACATCGCCCCCCTCGCCTCCGGCACCGACGGCGTGTCGCGGCTGCTGTGCGTGGCCGCCGTGACCCCGCGCAAGGGCCAGCACCGGCTGGTGGAGGCGCTGGCCGCGGCGAGAGACCTGCCGTGGAGCTGCGTGTGCGTGGGCGGACTCGGGCAGGACCCGGAGTACGTCGCCCATCTGCGCGCTCTGATCGCCGAGTACGGCCTCCAGGACCGGCTGGAGCTGGCGGGCCCGAAGGCCGGCGCCGAGCTCGACGCCGCCTACGCCTCCGCCGACCTGATGGTCCTCACCTCCTACGCGGAGACGTACGGCATGGCCGTCACCGAGGCGCTCGCCCGCGGCATCCCCGTCCTCGCGACGGACGTCGGCGGGCTGCCCGAGGCGGTCGGCCGCGCCCCCGACGGCGGCGTCCCCGGCATCCTCGTCCCGCCGGAGGACCCGGCCGCCCTCGCGGCCGAGCTGCGCGGCTGGTTCGGCGAGGCCGACGTACGACGTCGTCTCAAGGCCGCCGCGCGGGGCCGCCGGGCGGCACTGAACGGCTGGGCGACGACCGCCCAGAGCCTGGCCGGCGTCCTGGGCCGGCTTCCCAGCGAACCCCGGAGGGCTGCATGAGGAAGACGACGGCGACCCCGGCCGACGTGGCGCGACGCGTGGGCGGCATTCCGGTACAGCCGGTCCGGAAGGAAGCTGGTCACCTGATGGAGTCACTGATCCCCGACGGCGGCTCGGCGGCCGGCAAGGGTTCCGGTACCGGCGACGAGGTGCTCGGCGTGATCGCCGGCGCCGGACCGGTGAGCCGGACCGGGGAGCGGCCCACCGTGCGGCTGCGCGACGTCGGGCCGGACGAGGAGCCCCGTTACGCCCCCGAGTGGCTGGAACTGCGCGAGCCCGCCGACGCCGCCGCCCGGTCGATGGAGCTGCTGGACCCGCTGCGGATCCGGCTCGCCAACCTGCCCGGACGCGGCGGTCTCGCCATCCACGACCTGGGGTGCGGCACCGGCTCGATGGGCCGCTGGCTGGCCCCCCGGCTGGACGGCGCCCAGCACTGGATCCTGCACGACCGGGACCCCTACCTTCTGCACTTCGCGGCCGTCGCCTCGCCCCGGGCGGCCGCCGACGGCAGCCGGGTCACCGTCGAGACCCGGCGTGGCGACGTCGCCCGCCTCACCCCGGACGCCCTGCTCGGCGCCTCGCTGGTCACCGCTTCCGCGCTGCTCGACGTCCTCACCCGGGAGGAGATCGAGACGCTCGCCGCGGCCTGTGCCGGCGCCGGCTGCCCGGCGCTGCTGACCCTCTCGGTCGCCGGACGCGTCGAACTCAGCGCGCCGGACCCGCTGGACGACGAGATCGCCGCCGCCTTCAACGACCACCAGCGGCGCGGCGGTCTCCTCGGCCCCGACTCGGTGACCGTCGCCTGCGAGGCGTTCGCCGCCCACGGCGCGACCGTCAAGGTGCACCCGAGCCCGTGGCGGCTCGGCCCCGAGAACGTGGGCCTGACCGCCCAGTGGCTGCGCGGCTGGGTCGGCGCGGCCGTGGAGGAGCGCCCCGCACTGGCCGAGCGCGCCGAGGCCTACCTGGCCGCCCGGCTGGCGGCCTGCGCGGCCGGCGAACTGCACGTCACCGTCCACCACAGCGACCTGCTGGCACTGGCCCGGCCGACGGGCGGGGTCTGATGAGCGCGGAGACGGTGAGCCCCCGGGTGACGGTCACGCCGCCGGCCGGGTGGGCGGAGGGAGCCAGGACGGTCGCGCGCCGGCCCCTGCGCAGCCCCTCGGTGGCCCGCACCGGCGCCGCCGTGTCCGAGGCCCGGATCGGTGTCATCGTGACCGGGCCGCGGGCGAGGAAGCCCTCCCGGCTGCGCGCCCTGCTCGGCAACCGGGCCGTCCGCACACACTTCGGGACGGTCGCCGGAGTCGCCATCCTCAGCGTGCTGCTGTGGCGGCTGGGCACCGGGGTCTTCATGGACGGACTGCGCCGGATCGACGTGCCGACACTGCTGGTGGGGCTCGGGATCGGCGCGGTCACCACGGTGTTCAGCGCCTGGCGATGGGCGCTGGTGGCCCGCGGGCTGCGCATCCGGCTGCCGCTCGGCCCGGCCGTCGCCGACTACTACCGGGCGCTGTTCCTCAACGCGGCCCTGCCCGGCGGCGTCCTCGGCGACGTGCACCGCGCGGTACGGCACGGGCAGAGCGCCGGTGACGTCGGACGCGGCGTGCGGGCCGTGGTCCTGGAGCGCACCGCGGGACAGCTCGTGCTGGCCGTCGCAGGCGTAACGGTCCTGCTGACCCTGCCCTCCCCGGTCATGCAGGACGCACGGCAGATCGCCCCGCTGGTCCTGCTGGCCGGCGTGGGCGCGCTCGCCGTCGTCCTCGCCGTCCGGATGAACTCCTCGGCACCGCGGCGCGGCGGCCGGCTGCGGGCGGGACTGGCCGAGGCGCGCGAGTCACTGCTGTCGCGGCGCAACGGGCCGGGCGTCGCCGTGTCGTCGGCGGTCGTCCTGGCCGGGCACCTCGGGATGTTCGTCGTGGCCGCGCGGGTCGCCGGCTCCGACGCCTCCGTCCTCGAGCTGCTGCCGATCGCCGTCCTCGCCCTGCTCGCCATGGGCCTGCCGCTGAACGTCGGCGGCTGGGGCCCGCGCGAGGGCGTCACCGCCTGGGCGTTCGGCGCCGCCGGGCTCGGTGCGAGCACCGGTCTCGCGGTCGCCGTCGTGTACGGCGTGCTCAGCTTCGTGGCGGCGCTGCCGGGGGCGGTCGTGCTGGTCGCCCGCTGGTACGCGGGGCTGCGGGCCGGGGCCGCCGCGAAGACGGGCCCCGGGCTCGACGAGCGGCGTCACGACGACGTCGCGGCACCCGCTCCGGAGTCGTCACCGGCGTCGGACGCACCGGCCGCTGCGGTACGGATTTCCGTACCCGAAGCGGTCGGAGTCCCCGTGGTCAGCAAGGAGAAATACGCGCCGAAGGAATCCGCCAGGCTCGCCAGGAGTTCCTTCCCCTTTTCCGCGGACCCCAGGGAAGGACGGCCGATGACGCCCGAATCGGTATAGGCGGACATTCCCAGCGTGAGCAGATGACGGCGGTCGTCCGCGACGAAATCGGCCGACTCATAACCGGGCCGGACGAGTTCGGGGTGGGCGTGCAACAGGATCGAGGTCTCGATCTCCCCGGCGTGCATGTCGGTGAGCAGCGAGGTCGACACCCCGGACCGCTCCAGCGCCGCCTCCCAGTCCTCCGGGGCCGGGAAGAGGGCCATCCGCTCACCTGCGGCGGAGGACTCCTGGACGACGTTGCCCAGGACGTAGTTCCCGCCGTGTCCGTTGACCAGCACCAAGGCCTCGACGCCCGAGCGGCGCAGCGACGCCGCTATGTCCCGTACCACCGCGTGAAGGGTCACGGAGGAGATGCTGACGGTTCCCGGCCAGGCCGCGTGCTCGTGCGAGCAGGCGATGGTCACCGGCGGGAGGAGGTGCACCGGGTACGCTCCGGCGATCTCCCGGGCGATGGCACAGGCGACCAGTGTGTCGGTGGCCAACGGCAGGTACGGTCCGTGCTGTTCGAAGCTTCCGACGGGCAGGACCGCCACCTGTGTCGAGACGCCGGCGCCCCGGGTCCGAACGTCCTCGGACGTGTCCGTCGGCACCAGTCCGTACGCCGCCGACCGTATTTCCGAACCACTCATTTCTTCCCGGCCCTTCGTCTCTGCTTAGGAACCAGATCATGACAGAAAAAATTGGCGTACTCGGCACGAAGACCCCGCAGCGCACCGGTGTGGAACGCGTGGTGAATGCACCCCTGCCCACCGTGTACGGGAATTTCCAGGCGGTCGGATACATGGACCACGACCGCGGTGACGAGCAAGTGGCTCTGGTGTACGGCGAGATCGGCACCGAGGACGTGCTGACCCGGCTGCACTCGGAGTGCCTGACCGGCGACGCGTTCGGCTCCCAGCACTGCGAGTGCGGCGACCAGCTGGCGTCCGCGCTGCGGGCGGTCGTCGCCGAGGGCCGCGGCGTGGTCGTCTACCTGCGCGGGCACGAGGGCCGGGGCATCGGGCTGCTCGGCAAGCTGCGGGCGATGGCGCTGCAGGCGGAGGGCCTGGACACCGTCGAGGCGAACGTCGCGCTCGGCTTCCCGGTCGACGCCCGCGACTACAAGGTGGCCGCCGACATCCTGCGCGACCTGGGCGTCGACTCCGTCCGCCTGATGTCGAACAACCCGCGCAAGCGCGAGGCGCTGGTGGACAACGGCATCCGGGTCGCCGAGGAGGTCCCGCTGCTGATCGAGCCGTGCGAGAACAACATCACCTACCTGCGCACCAAGCGGGAGCGCCTGGACCACCGGCTGCCCCACCTGGACGCGGTGGCGCACTGGTCCTGACCGCGCGTGGAACCGCCGACCCGAACGGGTAGGGATCACGGCGGCCATGGCGTACGACAGCCCCGGTCCCGGCGTACGGGCCGGTGCCGCCGTGACAAGGAGCCGCTCGGGTGAACACGCATGCCTCGGTAGTCGTCATCGGCGGCGGGGTGATGGGCACGAGCATCGCCTACCACCTCGCCGCCGCCGGCGTCCGTGACGTCCTGCTGGTGGAGCGCGACGAACTCGCCGCGGGTTCGACCTCGAAAGCCGCCGGCGGGGTGCGCGCCCAGTTCTCCGACGAGCTGAACATCCAGCTCGGGGCGCGCAGCCTGGAGACCTTCGGGCGGTTCGAGGAGGAGACCGGGTACGACATCGGGCTGCACCGCGTCGGCTACCTCTTCCTGCTGTCCACGCCCGAGGAGGTCGCCTCCTTCGAGGCGGGCGTGCGGCTCCAGAACGCGCTCGGGGTGCCCAGCCGCATGATCGACCCGGCCGAGGCACGGCGCCTCTCCCCGCTGATCCGCACCGACGGGTTACTCGCGGCCGCGTTCTCGCCCGACGACGGGCACTGCACCCCGGAGGCCGTCGTCCACGGGTACGCGGCCGCCGCCCGCCGGTACGGGGCGCGCATCCTGCGGCACACCGCGGTCACCGGCATCGAACGGCAGGGCGCCACGATCACCGCCGTGCAGACCACTCTCGGACGCGTCACCACCGACACGGTGGTCTGCGCGGCCGGCGCCTGGTCCCGGGCCGTCGGCGCGATGGCCGGCGTGGAGCTGCCGGTACAGCCGCTGCGCCGCCAGATCGCGGTCACCGAACCGGTCCCCGGCCTGCCGCCGGACCTCCCCATGACGATCGACTTCACCAGCAGCCTCTACTTCCACGGCGAGGGCCCCGGTCTGCTGGTCGGCATGTCGGACCCCGACGAACGGCCGGGCTTCGCCACCGACACCCACGACCGGTGGATCCCCCGCCTCGCCGCGGCCATGGAGCGCCGCGCCCCCGCCCTTCTCGACCTGCGCCGCACGGGTGGCTGGGCGGGGCTGTACGAGGTCACCCCGGACCACAACGCGCTGATCGGCGAGGCGTCTTCGGTATCCCGTTTTCTGTATGCGACCGGCTTCTCCGGCCATGGTTTCCTCCAGGGGCCGGCCGTCGGCGAGGTCGTCCGCGACCTGTGTCTGGGCCGCGTACCCTTCGTGGACGTCACCCCCCTGAGCGCCGACCGTTTCGCGGCCGACGCCCCGCGTCCGGAGGCCAATCGCGTATGACCGAACTGCACCTGTGGCTGCGGCACGAGGTCCGTACCACCGAACGGCGCACCCCGGTCGTCCCCGACGACGCCCGCCGCCTCGTCGAGGCCGGTGTGGAACTGACCGTCGAGGACTCCCCGCAGCGCGTCTTCCCGGCGCGGGAGTACGAGGCCGTCGGCGCCCGGATCGTCCCCGCCGGCTCCTGGACGTCCGCGCCGTCCAAGACGGTCGTCCTCGGCCTGAAGGAACTCCCGGACCAGCCCGAACAGCTGAGCCACCGTCATATCTTCTTCGGGCACGCGTACAAGCAACAGCCGGGTGCCGCAGCCCTGTTGCGTCGGTTCGCCGCCGGGGGAGGGGCGCTCCTGGACCTGGAGTACCTGGTCGACGACGAAGGCCGCCGGCTCGCCGCCTTCGGTTTCTGGGCCGGATACCTGGGCGCCGCACTCGCGGTCCTCCAGCACCGGGGTCGGCTCACCGCCCCCCTGCGTCCCACCGGCAAGGCCGAGTTGGACGAGACCCTGCGTCCGGCCGCCGGGGACGAGGAGTTCGCCGCCCTCGTCGTCGGCGCCCTGGGCCGCAGCGGCCGGGGTGCGCAGGCCGCGTTCGCCACGGCCGGAGCCGAACCCACCCGCTGGGACCTGGCGGAGACCGGCGAACTGGACCGTACCGCCCTGCTCGCCCACGACGTGATGGTCAACTGCGTCCTCGCCACGACCCCGGTACCGCCGTTCGTCCGCGAGCAGGACCTCGACGACCCGGCCCGCCGACTGCGCACCCTCTCCGACGTCACCTGCGACGTGGGCTCACCCCTCAACGTCCTGCCGGTGTACGACCGCACCACCGAGTGGACGGACCCGGTCCGCCGGTTGCGCAAGGAACCCCCGCTCGACCTGATCGCCATCGACAACCTGCCGTCCCTGCTGCCGCGCGAGTCCAGCGTCGACTTCTCGGCGGACCTGACACCCCGGCTGATGGACTTCGGCGCCGGCGGCCCGTGGGGCCGCTGTCTGGACCGCTTCCGTCTGGCCTCCCGCGAACTCGATGTGACAGAAGAGGAGTTCGGCCGTGGCTGACCTGGTTCCGGCGACCGGCACCGTCCACTGGATCGGCGCAGGACTCTCCACGGGCAGCGGCCTGGCCGCCCTGTGCGAGCACACCGACGGCGTACGGCTGTGGCACCGCACGGTGGAGCGGGCGGCCGAGGCCCTCGACCGGCTGGGTCTGACCGGACGCGCCGAGCCGCTCGCCTACACCCTCGACGCGCTCACCGGGCGACTGGCGCCCGGGGACGTCGTGGTGTCGATGCTGCCCGCGTCCGAGCACCCGGCGCTGCTGGCGGCGTGCGTGTCCCGGCGGGCCCACTTCGCGTGCTCCAGCTATGTCTCCGACGCGGTGCTGGAGCAGGTGCCCGCGGCCACCGGAGCTGGACTCGTCGTGCTCACCGAGGCCGGGCTCGACCCGGGCATCGACCACCTCTTCGCGCACAGCCTGGTGGCGCGCGCCCGGCGGGTGATCGGCGACGACACGGCGGCCTCGTACCGCCTCACCTCGTACTGCGGGGGCATCCCGGCCGTTCCCAACGACTTCAGGTACCGCTTCAGCTGGGCACCCTTCGGCGTCCTCAACGCCCTGCGCTCGCCCGCGCGTTACGTCGAGAACGGCACCGAGACCGTGGTCGGCCGGCCCTGGGAGGCCACCCGGGATCACCTCGTCGACGGCGAGACCTTCGAGGTCTACCCCAACCGCGACAGCGTTCCGTTCATCGAACAGTACGAGCTGCCACGGGCGTGGAAGCCGCAGACCTTCGTACGCGGCACCCTGCGCCTGGACGGCTGGCTGCGGGCCTGGGACACGGTCTTCGAGCGGCTGAGGACGGACGACGACGCCGGGATCGCCGCGCTGGCCCAGGAGTTGGCGGCCACCTACCCGACCACGGACACCGACCGCGACCGCGTGGTCCTCGCAGTGTCGCTGGAGGTGCGGGTGCCCGGGAACGGCACGGGTGACGCGGGCGCCGCAGGCGATCAGGTCGGGGGAGACCTCGACGGCACGGTGTGGTCCGGGAGTTACCTCCTGGACCTGGAGGGCGACGAGGAGGAGAGCGCGATGGCACGCTGCGTCTCCCGACCGCTCGCCCTGGGCGTCCGGCGCATCCTGGACGGCTCCCTGCCACCCGGGCTGAGCCGCGCGGCCGAGACGGCATCGCGCTCCGAGGAATGGCTTCGTGAACTCGGTGACCAGGGACTCGAGTTCACGCTGCGGGTCGCGGGCTGACGGGCCGGTCAGTCGTTGATCGCGTCGTGCACCAGCCGCTTGAGCTCGGGGTAGAGCTTCAGAGACTTCCGCGGCCTCAGCTGGGTCAGGAACTGGACACTCAGATCGCGGCTCGGGTCGACCCAGAAGGTGGTCGTGGCGACACCGCTCCAGCCGTAGGTACCGAGCCCGGAGGGTGCCTGGGTGCGGCTCGGGTCGGTCACCACGGAGACCCCGAGACCGAAGCCCACGCCGTCGTTGCCGGGTTCGTCGTGGGCGGGGCGGCTGCCGAAGGTACGCAGGTCGGCGCCGCCGGGGAGGTGGTTGCGGGTCATCAGGTCGACCGTCTCGGGCCGAAGCAGGCGTACGCCGTCGAGCTCGCCGCGGCGGCGCAGCAGCTCACTGAAACGGTGGATATCGTATGCGGTCGCCACCATACCGCCGCTGCCCGACAGGAAGCGGGGGCGGCCGAACAGCGGCAGGCCCGGGATCCGCTCGATCCCCCCGCTGTCGGCGTCGCTGTACAGCTCCGCCAGTCGGCCGGCCTGTTCGTCCGTGACCTGGAAGCCGGCGTCCGGCATGCCGAGCGGGCGGAAGATCCGGTCGGCGATGAACTCGTCCAGCGGCCGGCCGGAGACGACCTCGATGATCCGGCCCAGGACGTTGGTCGCCACCGAGTAGTTCCACTGCGTGCCCGGCTCGAACTGGAGCGGCAGCCGCGCGTACGCCTCCACCGTCCCGGCCAGGTCCGAGCCCGGCAGCACCGCCGACTCCAGACCGGCCTCGCGGTACAGGGCGTCGACGGGGTGGCAGTGGTAGAAGGCGAAGGTCAGGCCCGCGGTGTGGGTCATCAGGTGCTTCACCAGCAGGGGCTGCCCGACCGGGCGGGTGGTGAGGCCGGCGCCCGAGCCCTCCACGTACACCCGCTGGTCGGCGAAGGCCGGGAGGTGGTCGGCGACCGGGTCGTCGAGGCGCAGCCGGCCCTCCTCGACCAGTATCAGTGCGGCGACCGAGGTGACCGGCTTGGTCATCGAGTAGATCCGGTAGAGGGTGTCGGCCTCGACCGGCAGTCCGGCGGCGATGTCACGGTGGCCGTGCGCGGTGAGGTGGGCGACCCGGCCGCCGCGGGAGACGGACACGAGGAACCCGGGCAGGCGCCCCTCGTCGACGAAGTGCGCGATGTGCTGGTCGAGCCGGTCCAGCGCCTTCGCGTCCAGCCCGACCTCGCTCGGGTCGACCTCTTGCCGCAGCAGTGCCATGGTTTTCCTCCGGTGCGCTTGTTCAAGGTGCGGTCCCGGCCTACCCCGCCCGGACGACCTCAGACCTCATGGTCGCGTAGGGAACGCGTGTGCGGACCCCTTTCGGCGCCGTGATCGGTGTGCGTTGCGTCGCTTCCGCCAGCCGGGGCACCTGGGGGAGGCCCGACGGGAGGGGTGGCCGGCACGGTCCGCGAACCGCCCGGCAGCGCCCGGCAGACCGGTAGCGCCGCCGCGGCCACGAACGCCAGTACGACCAGGGGTGAGCGCGTCGCCCCGAGGTCCATGAGTACGGTCGCCGAAGCCACCCCCAGCACCGGCCCGACGTTCATCGCGGTCTGCTGCAGTCCGCCGGCCACCCCGGCCGACTCCGCGGGGGCCTGCCGTACGACGACATGGGTCGCCGCGACCATCACGGTGCCGAACCCGGCGCCCACCAGCGCGAACCCGGCGCAGAGAGCGACCGGCGCCGAGGCCCGGGCGAGGACGAGGAGACCGGCGGCGAGGACGACCATCGCTCCGGCGACCGTGGCCCGGGCGCCTGACCGGCGCAGCAGGACGGCGGAGGTGGGGGCGGCGGCCACCAGCAGCGCGGCCAGCGGGAGGCTGAGCAGCGCGCTGCGCAGCGGGGTCAGTCCCAGGTCGTCCTGGAGTACGTAGACGCAGGTCAGCAGTCCGCCGTTGAGGGCCGCGGACGCGATGACGAGCACGCCGAGCGCCCCGCCCACCGCCCGGGAGGCCACGACCTCCGGTGGCAGCAGCGGGGAGTCCGTCCGGCGCTCGTGCCGTAGGAAGGCGGCGCCGGCGAGGAGGGCGACCGGCGCCGACCACGTCACGCCGGGGAGGGTGACAAGGGTGTGCACCAGGCAGGCCAGGGCCACGGCGAGCAGCAGGGCGCCGGGCAGGTCGAGCGGGACGCCGGCGGCGGGACCCGGACGGCCCCGACCGTCCCGGCGGTCCCGGGAGGCGAGGGCCAGCAGGCCGAACACCAGCGCGGGCACGATGTTGAGGAGGAACACGGCCCGCCAGCCGAACTCGGTGGCCAGCGCGCCGCCCACCACAGGTCCGGCCGCCGCGGCCACCCCGATGGACGCGGTGCGCACGGCGATCGGCGTCCGCAGCCGCTCGGGCGGGTAGGCGGCCCGCAGCATCCCCAGTGTGGCCGGCTGCAACAGCGCTCCGAAGATCCCCTGCACGACCCGCAGCCCGATCACCCAGCCGATGTCCGACGCCAGTGCGATGCCCGCCGAGGCGGCGCCGAAGCCGAGCATGCCGAGGGCGAAGGTGCGCCGGTGTCCGTAACGGTCCCCGAGCCGCCCGGCGAACACCAACAGGCCCGCCACCGCGACGAGATACCCGGTGCTGGTCCACTGGACCTGGGTGAAGGAGGCGCCCAGGTCACGGCGCAGGGTGGGCTGGGCGACGGTGAGCACGGTGCCGTCCAGGGCGACCACCATCGCGCCGGCCACGCTGCTCGCCAGCGTGAGGGGCAGGGAGGGGCGGGAACGCTTCACCGGTCGGCCTCCGGCCCGAGATGCGCGTCCAGGGCCGTTCGTAGAAGGGGCACGAAGTCATCGCTGCCCGTGGCGAGTTGGAGACTTCCCCAGCGCCAGAGCTGGGCGATGCCGTGCAGGTTCGCCCACAGCGCGCCGGCGACCGACCGGGCGTCACCGTCGGGCCGGACCCGGCCGACCAGGTCCACCAGGACGCCGAACAGGGGCAGGCTGGTGTCCCGCAGCCGCAAGTGACCGCTCTCCAACAAGTCGTGACGGAACATCAGCTCGTACATGCCTGGGCTGTGCAGCGCGAACTCCAGGTAGGTGCCCGCCAGTTCGGTGAGCTGATCGCGAGGGTCGGCGGTGCCGTCGCCGAGGGTCGTCCTCACCCGGGCGCCCAGCTGGGCGAAGCCGCGGTGGGCGATGGCCGACAGCAGCTCCAGATGGGTGGGGAAGTAGCGGCGCGGCGCACCGTGCGAGACGCCGGCCCGGCGTGCGATCTCCCGCAGGGTGAGCGCTCCGGCGCCCTCCTGGGAGACCAGGTCCACGCCGACGTCGACGAGACGGGTCCGCAGATCGGGGTCCGGCGTTTCGGAGGCCGACCTTGCGGAGTCCGACTCTTCGGGGTGCGGCGTTTCGGGGTGCGGCGTTTCGGGGTCGCTCATAGACACTGTCTACCAGGTGACGTAGACAGTGTCTACTCACTCACGGTGGATCGCGGCGGGGGAAATGCGGTCGGGGGGAATGCGGTGCGGGGCGCCGCCGGTTGTGTCGACATGACTCAGGACACGACGCAGAACGCGCTGCTCGCACTGCTCTCCGAGGGCCGCGGTGGGGTACTGGTCACCCTCAAGCGCGACGGCCGCCCCCAGTTGTCGAACGTCAGCCACCGCTACTACCCGGACGAGGGCGTCATCCGGATCTCCGTCACGGACGACCGCGCCAAGACCCGCAACCTGCGGCGCGACCCCCGGGCGTCGTACCACGTCACGGCGTCCGACCGGCGCGCCTACACGGTCGCCGAGGGCACCGCCGACCTCTCGGCGGTCGCGAAGGACCCCTACGACGCCACCGTGGAGGAACTGGTCCGCCTCTACCGCGACCTGGTGGGCGAGCATCCCGACTGGGACGACTACCGCGCCGCCATGGTCCGCGACCGCCGCCTGGTGCTGCGCCTCCGGGTGGAGCGGGCGTACGGCATCCCCAAGGGCACCAACGACGGTTAGCCGGTAGGCCTGTTGCCGCCGTTGCCGCCTTCGCCGTTGCCGTCGTCGTAGGCGTCGCTTCGGGCTTCCAGGGCGTGCAGGACGGCGACCATGTCCGCGCCCGCGTGGCCCAGCGCCACGGTCTCCTCGAACAGGGTGTGACAGGTGTCGAGGAGCGGGGAGGCCAGGCCGGACGCGCGTGCGGCGTCGGCGATGAGGCGGTTGTTCTTCAGGACGTCCAGCGCGGCGGCCTGCACCGCGAAGTCGCCCGTCAGCAGCTTGGGCGCCTTCATCCGCGAGACGCCGCTCGCCAGGGGGCCGGCCGCCACGACGTCCAGGAACAGCCGCCGGTCCAGCCCCTGCCGCTCCGCGAAGTGGAATGCCTCGGTGAGGCCGGTCACCTGCGTGATCAGGAACAGGTTCACCGCGAGCTTCATCAGCAGCGCGCCGGGCGCCGGGCCGCAGCGGAACGTCTCGTGACACAGGGGGGCGAGCAGCGGCCGTACGGTGTCCACGGCCTCGTCCGCACCGGCGAGCATCGCCACCAGCCGGCCCTGCTCGGCCGGGACCCGTGAGCCGGACACGGGCGCCTCGACGTAGCGGCCACCCGCCGCGAGCACGTCCGCCTCCAGTGCGCCCGAGTACTCGGGCGAGGTCGTGCCCATGGTGACGACCACGCGTCCGGTGACCAACGGGCCGAAGTCCGGGGTGCCGCGGCCGAGGACGGTGTCGACGGCGGACTCGTCGGCCAGCATGAGGATCACGACGTCGGCGCGGGCGAACACCCCGGCGGGGTCCGCCGCGACTTCGGCGCCGGCCGCCCGCAGCGCCTCGGCGGGGGCCGTCGAACGGTTCCACACCACGAGGGGTGTCCCGGCGCGGGCCAGCCGCAGCGCCATGGGGTGGCCCATCACGCCCAGACCGATGAATCCGACCCGCACGACGGCCGCCTTTCCCTGTGTCCTATGACCGCGGTCATAGTAGCGAATCCTATGACGGCGGTCATAGGATTCCCCTTTCACAGGATTCGGCGAGTGCGCCAGCCCGGAGGAGGCCGACCATGCCGGTGCCCGAACGCGGACCCCGTGAGCGGATGGTCTTCAGCGCGGCCCAGCTCATCCGCCGCGACGGAGTCGGCGCGACCGGAATGCGGGAGGTCGCCGTCCACGCCGGTGCGCCCCGGGGCTCGCTCCAGCACTACTTCCCGGGTGGCAAGCAGCAGCTCGTCAACGAGGCCGTGGACTGGGCGGGCCGCTACGCCGGCAGACGCGTGGCCCGATTCCTGGACGAGTCGGCCCGGGCCGGCGCGCCGACTCCCGCCGGGCTCTTCGCCGCGATGGTGCGCCAGTGGACGGACGAGTACGCGGCGTCCGGGTTCGCCGCCGGGTGTCCCGTCGCCGCCGCGACCGTCGACTGCGCGGCCTCCGGCGACGCCACCCGGGAGGCCGCGGCCGCCGCGTTCGCCAGCTGGACCGGCCCGGTCGCCGAGGCTCTGACCGGCATGGGCGTCCCGGCGGCCCGGGCCGGCGCACTCGCCACCCTCATGATCAGCGCCCTGGAGGGGGCGATCCTGATCGCCCGGGCGGAACGGGACGTCCGGGCGCTGACGACGGTCGCGACGGAGCTGGCTCCACTGCTGGACGCGGCCGTCGAGCGGGCTGTTCCCGGCGTTTCCCAGGGGTGAGCGTCACCCCTGCCCGTCCGCTCCTGCCCGTCCGCCCCCCCACCCGTCACCCTGCCCCGCCGGCCCGCACGGCCGCCGAGCCCCCGGCGCCGAGAAGCCGGCCGGGGGCTCGGGAGGCGCGGAAACGGGAGCCACGGAAATCCCGTTTCAGAGATGCGCCGTCACGGATTTCGGGGAGTTACGACGTCACGGAGTACCCGGAGCGGGCCCGGGGCGGACCCGGGATCAGGCGGTAACCGTTTCCGGCTGTGACGCCTTTCGCGCGCCCCGCTCGCCCAGCTGCTCCGTCGGGATCTTCGCGGTCTCCCGGGCCGACAGGGCCGCGATCACCGGCGGGACGCACAGCGCCGCCGTGAAGAGGGCCACCGAGGACCAGCCGTCGCCGTCCGGGCCCGCGATCTGGGCGGCGAAGGTGACCGCGAAGCCGGCCACCGCGAAGCCGATCTGGGTGCCGATCGCCATGCCGGACAGGCGGACACGGGTGGAGAACATCTCACCGTAGAAGGAGGGCCACACGCCGTTCGCGGCGCTGTAGACCACGCCGAAGGTGGCGATACCCAGCAGCATGATCAGCGGGTAGGAGCCGGTGGAGATCGCCCACAGGTAGGCGAACATCATCACCGCGCTGCCGGCCGCGCCGATCAGGAACACCGGACGGCGGCCGACGCGGTCGGAGAGCGTGGCCCAGGCCGGGATGGCCGCCAGCGCGACCACGTTGGCCAGCGCGCCCACCCACAGCATGGAGGTGCGGCTCATCCCGACCGAGTCGCTGGTGGCATAAGCCAACGCCCACACCGTGAAGATGGTGCTGACCGAGGCGACGAGCGCGCCCGCGACCACCCGCAGGACGTCCGCCCAGTGGTCGCGCATCAGTACCGCCAGCGGCAGCTTGACGACCTCGCCGGTGGCCTGCTGGGCGGCGAAGGCCGGGGTCTCCTCCAGCTTGCGGCGGATGACGTAGCCGACGACGGCGACCGCGATGCTCAGCCAGAACGGGACCCGCCAGCCCCAGGACAGCAGTTGCTTCTCGGGGAGGGCCGCGATCGGGATGAAGACGAGCGTGGCGAGGAGCTGACCGCCCTGGGTGCCGCTGAGGGTGAAACTGGTGAAGAAGCCCCGCCGCTCCGACGGCGCGTGTTCCAGCGTCATCGAGTTCGCGCTGGCCTGTTCCCCGGCCGCGGAGATGCCCTGGAGGACGCGGCACAGCACCAGCAGGACGGGCGCGAGCGTGCCGACCTGCGCGCGGGTGGGCAGGCAGCCGATGAGGAACGTCGAGACGCCCATCAGGATGAGCGTGAAGACCATGATCTTCTTGCGGCCCACGCGGTCGCCGAAGTGGCCGAGGAAGAGCGCGCCGACGGGCCGGGCCGCGTAGGCGACACCGAAGGTGGCCAGCGACAGCAGGGTCGCGGTGGCCGGGTCGGACTCGTCGAAGAAGACCTTCGGGAAGATCAGTGCTGCCGCGCTGCCGTAGATGAAGAAGTCGTAGTACTCCAGAGCGCTGCCGATCCAGGCCGCCATGGCGGCTTTCCTCGGCTGGCCGGGAGGTGCGGCGGGGACGGACACGGCGTGCTCCTTCGAGGGAACTCCAACGTACGTGGAGTGAGACAAGGGGAGTAGGGCCGGTTCCCTGGGGTGCGGGGCGGCTGCGCCGGGTGCGTGCCCGGCTAATTAACCCACTGGGTAGTTAGTAGCGGATGGCTACGGATGTTGCGCTGATGTTTCTCCGCTGTCAATAGGCGGCGCCGAAGGATCTTCGACGGAGGTGCCGCGTCGTTCCACCAGGACGGTCCGCCTGCTCGGCGCCGCTCGGCCCCTCCGGCCGGCCTGCCGCACCGCCGGTCGAGCCGGCCCCTCGAGCCGGCCCGCCCGATCGGCCGCCCGGTCAGTCCGCCGTGCGCTCCGCCGTCAGATAGGCGATCACCATGTCGCCGAGCATGGCCCGGTAATGCTCCCGCTGGGCCGGGTCCACCAGGTCGCGGCCGAACAGGGCGCCGAACGTGTGCCGGTTGGCCACCCGGAAGAAGCAGAAGGAGCTGATCATCGCGTGCAGGTCCACGGCGTCCACCTCGGCCGTGAACAGGCCGGACTCCCGGCCGGAGGCCAGGATGCGGCCGATCACGTCGAGCGCGGGGGAGCCGATCCGCCCGAGCTTCTCGGAGGCGGCGATGTGCTCGGCCTCGTGGATGTTCTCGATGCTCACCAGGCGGATGAAGTCGGGGTGCTGCTCGTGGTGGTCGAAGGTCAGCTCCGCCAGCCGGCGGATCGCCGCGACCGGGTCGAGGTGCTCGACGTCGAGCTGCTGCTCGGCCTCGCGGATCACCCCGTACGCCCGCTCCAGGACGGCGGTGAAGAGCCGTTCCTTGCCGCCGAAGTAGTAGTAGATCATCCGCTTGGTCGTGCTGGTGCGGGCGGCGATGTCGTCGACCCGGGCCCCGGCGTAGCCGACCCGGGCGAACTCCAGCGTCGCCACGTCGAGGATCTCGGCGCGGGTCCGGGCGGCGTCGCGCAGGCGCCCGTTGCCGTGGGGTCGTGCCGGTTCGTCGACGCTGGTCATCCAGGTTCCTTCGGGCGGCGTGGGTGCAGTGTCGAGATTCTAGAAGCCCCTCCCCGTCCCGTGACGTGAGAGGGCTTCCCTCGGAGTCCGCCTTGGTGTTATGACTAACTCACCAGTTCGTACATTAGCCAGCCGATCAGGAGGTCCGCCGTGGCCGTCGTCTTCAAGGACTCGTATCTCGTCGGACTGATCGGCTCCGGCATCGGACCGTCCCTCAGCCCGGCGCTGCACGAGCGGGAGGCCGACCGGCAGGGTCTGCGGTACCTGTACCGGCTCATCGACGTCGACGTGCTGGGTCTGGGGCCCGAGGCGGTGGGCGACCTGGTGCGCGCCGCCCGTGACCTCGGTTTCGACGGGCTCAACATCACGCACCCGTGCAAGCAGCTGGTCATCCCGCACCTCGACGCGCTCGCGCCGCAGGCCGAGGCGCTCGGCGCGGTCAACACCGTGGTCTTCGAGGACGGCCGGGCCATCGGCCACAACACCGACGTCACCGGTTTCGCCGCCTCCTTCGCGCGTGGTCTGCCCGACGTGCCGCTGGAGCGGGTGGTGCAGGTGGGCGCCGGAGGGGCGGGCGCCGCCGTCGCGCACGCCACCCTCACGCTGGGCGCCGGCCAGGTCACCGTCGTGGACGCGCTGGCCGACCGGGCCGCGGATCTCGCCGGTTCCCTCGACCGGCACTTCGGACCCGGCCGGGCCGCGGCCGCGGGGCCCGACCTGCTGGCCGATCTGCTCGCCAGGGCCGACGGCGTCGTACACGCCACCCCCACCGGCATGGCCGCCCACCCCGGCCTGCCCTTCCCGGCCGGGCTGCTGCGCCCCGACCTGTGGGTCGCCGAGGTCGTCTACCGTCCGCTGGAGACCGAGCTGCTGCGCACCGCGCGCGCGGTCGGCTGCGCCACTCTGGACGGGGGCGGCATGGCCGTCTTCCAGGCCGTGGACGCCTTCCGGCTGTTCACCGGCCGCGAGCCGGACAGCGTCGGCATGCTGGCCGACTTCGCGGAGCTGGCCCGTGGTGCGGAGCACTCGGCGGGCCATGCGGTATGACGGCCGCGGGCTGTTCCGTACGACGGCCGCGGGCCACACCCCATGACAGCCCCGGGCCGTCCGCGGCCGCCGCGCCCAAGCGGCTCGGCCGCAGGATGTCCCGCCCCGCGCCCCCGACGGGTCGCGGCACAGCCCTCGAAGGAGCATGACCGTGCGTACGTCGATCGCCACCGTCTCCCTCAGCGGATCCCTCACCGAGAAGCTCACGGCCGCCGCTCGGGCCGGTTTCGACGGCGTCGAGATCTTCGAGAACGACCTGCTCGCGAGTCCCCTCACGCCGGAGGAGATCCGCGCCCGCTGCGCCGACCTCGGCCTGAGCATCGACCTCTACCAGCCGATGCGGGACGTAGAGGCGGTGCCGGCCGAGGAGTTCGCGCGCAACCTGCGCCGCGCCCGGCACAAGTTCGAGCTGATGGACAGGCTCGGCGCGGACACCGTCCTGGTCTGCTCCAGCGTCTCCCCGCTCGCGGCCGACGACGACGCGCTCGCCGCCGGGCAGCTGAGCGAACTGGCGGGCCTGGCGGAGGACTTCGGCATTCGCGTCGCCTACGAGGCGCTCGCCTGGGGACGGCACGTCAGCACCTACGACCACGCCTGGCGGATCGTCGAGGCGGCCGGCCACCCCGCGCTCGGCACCTGCCTGGACAGTTTCCACATCCTGTCCCGGAACTCCGATCCGAAGGACCTCGAAGGCATCGAGGACATCCCCGGCGAGAAGATCTTCTTCCTCCAGCTGGCCGACGCCCCGCTGCTCGGCATGGACGTCCTCCAGTGGAGCCGCCACCACCGCTGCTTCCCCGGGCAGGGCGGCTTCGACGTCGCAGGCCTGGTGAAACACGTTCTGCGTACCGGTTACGACGGACCACTCTCGCTCGAGGTCTTCAACGACGTCTTCCGGCAGGCCGAGGCCGGCCCGACCGCCGTGGACGCCCGCCGCTCCCTGCTGATCCTCCAGGAGGAGGCCGGCATCCGGGCCCTGCCCGCGCCCGCCGCCCCCACCGGGGTGGCCTTCGCCGAACTGGTCACCCACGACGCCGAACCCGTCGCCGCCCTCCTCACCGGCCTCGGCTTCGCCCGCACCGCCCGGCACCGCGGCAAACCGGTCGAGCTGTGGGAGCAGGGCGAGGCCCGCGTCCTGGTCAACACCGGTCCGGCGGCCCGGCGCGACGGCACCACCCTCACCGCGCTCGGCCTGGAGTCCCCGGACCCCGCGGCGGCCGCCCGCCGCGCCGAGGCGCTGCTCGCCCCCGTCCTGCCGCGCCGTCGCGCCGCCGAGGACGCCCCGCTCGACGCCGTCGCCGCCCCCGACGGCACGGAACTCTTCCTGTGCGCGACGAACCGTCCCGAACTCCCCAACTGGCGCGCCGACTTCGCGGACGTACCGCACCCCCCGGCCGCCTCGGACGCCGTCCGTATCGACCACGTGGCGCTCACCCAGCCCTGGCACCACTTCGACGAGGCGGTGCTCTTCCACCGCGGTGTCCTGGGCCTCGACGCCCAGGAGAGCGTCGACGTCGCCGACCCCTACGGGCTGCTGCGCAGCCGCGCCGTCACCAACGCCGACGGCAGCGTCCGCTTCCCGCTCACCGTCGGCGCGGCCCCCGGCGACGACACCGCGCACGCCCGGCACATCGCGCTGGCCACCGACGACGTGGTCGCCGCGGCCCGCCGGTTCACCGAGGCCGGCGGACGCCTGCTGCCCATCCCGGCGAACTACTACGACGACCTCGCGGCCCGCTTCGAGTTTGAGAGCGGCGAGCTGGACACCTACCGCGATCTCGGCATCCTCTACGACCGCGACGCGCACGGCGCCTTCCGGCACTGCTACACGCACACCGTCGGCCGGGTCTTCTTCGAGCTCGTCCAGCGCGACGGCGGCTACCAGGGGTACGGCGCCGCCAACGCGCCGGTGCGGCTGGCCGCCCAGCACGCCGCGCGCTGACCTACTGCCGGCTGACCGTCCTGGTCACACCGGCGGCGACCGTCGTGGCCAGGATCCAACCGGTCACGATGAGGACGTACGACAGCGTCTGGTACCCGTCCCTCGGCGCGAACGCGCTCTCCTGCCCGAAGGAGATCACGGGCAGCAGCAGGTCGAGGGTGTAGAAGACCGGGTTGAATTCGGGTGCCTCACCCGCCTTCAGCGGGGGCGGGTGGTGCCCGGCATACGTGATCGAGCCGACCGCCAGCAGGGACAGCAGCCAGACGGCCGCGCGCAGCGGGCGGAACCCGTAGCCGACGGCCGCGTCCTGGAGATGGCCCCACACCCGGCCGTACCAGGGCAGGGTGCCGCGATGCCGGCGCTGCTTGGCCAGCTGCACCACCCGGGCCGCGCGGTCGTCGCCGGTGCGGCGGTAGGCGGCGGTCAACTGCTCGTAGGCGTGCGGGTCGAACGCGCCGTCGTCGCGTTCCAGCATCGGCAGCCGCCGTTCGGCGGGCTCGTGCGGGGTGAGGAAGGTGTAGGTGAGATCCAGCAGCCGGACCTGGTCGGGCAGCATCTCCGGCTCCAGCTGGAGCTGGCCCACCTCGGCGCGCCGCAGATTGAGCCGGCCCTCGATCGGAGGGCCCTCGCGCAGCCACAGCTCCCCGATGACACAGCTGCTGGCCCGCAGCGCGGTGCCGCCCGGGTTGGACAGCGAGGTGCGCAGCAGGTCCACCCGGCCGGGGATGCGGGAGCCGCGCAGATCGATCCGGCCGTGGGCGCGCAGCCGCCGGCCCAGCAGGTTGGCCCCCACGTCGAGGGACTCCGCGTTCAGCACATGAGCGCCGGGGTTGGTCAGTTCGGCGTCCTCCAGGTCGATCGAGCCGGTGACGGAGGCGCCGTCGAGCCGGATCAGGCCCTGGGTGCGCAGCCCGCGGGCGCAGAGGTCGTCGTCGATGGAGACCTGGTTGAGCTGGAGGACGGGCTGTGCGGGGTCCGTCGCGGTGACCTCGGCCCCGTCAAGGTACAACGCGCCCGAGATCTGCGCTCTGCTGAGATGCACCGGGCCGCGGATACGGCAGCGGGTCAGCCGTAGCCCCCCGTCGATCCGAGCGTGCGACGCGTCCAGGCCGGGCAGCTCGGAGTCGCGCAGGCTGACGTAGTTGAGCTGGGCGCCGACCAGCCGCGGAGCCTCGTCGAAGCGGCAGTGGACCAGGCGGAACATGCTGTCGACGACCGCTTGCCGCAGGTCGAGGAGACCGGTGACGCGCGCGCCGACGACTTTGAGGGCGGCTATCTCCCCCGGTTCACGGGGGCCGTTGAGGAGCAGAGCCCGCAACACGGCCGCCCGTACGCTGCGTTCGGGGCCGTCCTCGTCGCCCTGGGTGCGGAAGTCCACGGCCGCCCCCGTGGCGAAGGCCCGCCAAAGTCGCTGTTCGGCCGGTGTCAGATCGTTGATCTCCATCAGCCGCGACTCTGGCGGGCCTTGCCGAGCGGTGTCAACCGGCTATGCCCGTACGTTCCATTCGGCGATCACGGGCCGCCCGTGTTCCGTCGACAGACGGCTCATGGTGGCCGTGGCCAGCTGGAACAAACGTCCTTCGGCGGGCGGCAGTCCGAGCCGACGGGCCGTCAGCACCCGCAGGAAATGGGAGTGGGCGACGAGGACGACGTCGCCGTCGTCGCGGGCCAGCGCGGTGTCCACCCGGGCCAGCACCCGGTCGGCGCGCCGACCGATCTCCTCGGGCGACTCGCCGGGGCGGCCGTCCGGGCCGGGCGGCACGCCGTCGGTCCACAGGTCCCAGGTGGGGCGGGTGCGGTGTATCTCGTCGGTGGTGACGCCCTCGTAGCCGCCGTAGTCCCATTCGTGCAGGCCGGGTTCGGGCAGGGCGCCGGTGACGCCGGCGAGTTCGGCGGTGCGTATCGCGCGGTGCAGCGGGCTGGTCAGCGCGAGCGAGAGGGTCCGGCCGGAGAGCAGCGGAGCGAGCGCCTTGGCCTGTTCCTCACCGTGCTCGGTGAGGGGCAGGTCGGTGAAGCTGGTGTGCTGTCCCGACACGCTCCACTCCGTCTCCCCGTGGCGGACCAGCAGCAGATCCCCCACGGCCGGGCCTACTTCTTCGCCGACTCGACGGCGTGGCCGCCGAACTGGTTGCGCAGCGCCGCGATCATCTTCATCTGCGGCGAGTCCTCCTGGCGGGAGGCGAACCGCGCGAAGAGGGACGCCGTGATGGCGGGCAGCGGCACGGCGTTGTCGATGGCGGCCTCGACCGTCCAGCGGCCCTCGCCGGAGTCCTCCGCGTAGCCGCGCAGCTTGTCGAGGTGCACGTCCTCGTCCAGGGCGTTGACGGCCAGGTCGAGCAGCCAGGACCGGATGACCGTGCCCTCCTGCCAGGACCGGAAGACCTCGCGCACGTTCTCCACGGAGTCCACCTTCTCGAGGAGCTCCCAGCCCTCGGCGTACGCCTGCATCATGGCGTACTCGATGCCGTTGTGGACCATCTTCGAGAAGTGCCCGGCGCCCACCTTGCCCGCGTGGACATAGCCGTACGGGCCCTCCGGCTTGAGCGCGTCGAAGATCGGCTGCACCCTGGCGACGTGCTCGGCTTCGCCGCCGACCATCAGGGCGTAACCGTTCTGCAGGCCCCAGACGCCGCCGGACACCCCGGCGTCGACGAAGCCGATGCCCTTGGCGCCGAGCTCCTCGGCGTGCTTCTCGTCGTCCGTCCAGCGGGAGTTGCCGCCGTCGACGACCGTGTCGCCGGACTGGAGAAGGCCGCCGAGCTCGTCGATGACGGACTGGGTGGCCGCGCCGGCCGGGACCATCACCCAGACGGTGCGCGGCGCTTCGAGCTTGTCGACGAGTTCGGCGAGACCACTGACGTCGGAGACCTCGGGGTTGCGGTCGTAACCGATGACGGTGTGGCCGGCGCGGCGGATGCGCTCGCGCATGTTGCCGCCCATCTTGCCGAGACCGATCAGGCCCAGCTGCATCGATGTCATGTCAGTTCACTACTTCCTGAGTTCGCGGTAGGCGGCGACGAGAGCGGCGGTGGAGGGATCGAGGCCGGGGACCTCGGCGCCCTCGGTGAGGGCGGGTTCGACGCGCTTGGCCAGCACCTTGCCGAGCTCCACGCCCCACTGGTCGAAGGAGTCGATGTCCCACACGGCGCCCTGCACGAACACCTTGTGCTCATAGAGGGCGATGAGCTGACCGAGCACCGACGGGGTCAGCTCGGGGCTGAGGATCGTGGTGGTGGGGTGGTTGCCCTGGAAGGTGCGGTGCGGCACCTGCTCCTCCGGCACGCCCTCCGACCGGACCTCCTCGGCGGTCTTGCCGAAGGCGAGGGCCTGTCCCTGCGCGAACAGGTTGGCCATCAACAGGTCGTGCTGCGCCTTGAGTTCGTCGCTCAGCTCGTCGAGGGGACGGGCGAAGCCGATCAGGTCGGCCGGGATCAGCTTCGTGCCCTGGTGGATCAACTGGTAGTAGGCGTGCTGCCCGTTGGTGCCCGGAGTGCCCCACACGACCGGGCCGGTCTGCCACTGCACGGGCCGGCCCTCGCGGTCCACCGACTTGCCGTTGGACTCCATGTCGAGCTGCTGGAGGTAGGCGGTGAACTTCGAAAGGTAGTGGCTGTAGGGGAGCACGGCGTGCGACTGCGCGTCGAAGAAGTTGCCGTACCAGATGCCCAACAGGCCCAGGATCAGCGGGGCGTTGGACTCGGCGGGCGCGGTGCGGAAGTGGTCGTCGACGATCCTGAACCCGTCGAGCAGCTCGCGGAACCGCGCCGGGCCGATGGCGATCATCAGCGACAGGCCGATCGCCGAGTCGAAGGAGTAGCGACCGCCGACCCAGTCCCAGAACTCGAACATGTTGGCCGTGTCGATGCCGAAGTCGGCGACCTTCTCGGCGTTCGTGGACAGCGCGACGAAGTGCTTCGCGACCGCCTTCTCTCCCCCACTCTCGACTTCGCTCGAGCGGGAGGTGCCCCCACACGCCAGCCCCTCCAGGAGCCAGGTGCGGGCCGAGGTGGCGTTGGTGATCGTCTCGATCGTGGTGAAGGTCTTGGAGGCGACGATGAACAGCGTCTCGGCGGGATCCAGGCCGTGGAGCGCCTCGTGGAGATCGGCGCCGTCGACGTTGGAGACGAACCGGAAGGTCAGCGAGCGGTCCGTGTACGCCCGCAGTGCCTCGTACGCCATCGCGGGCCCCAGGTCGGAGCCGCCGATGCCGATGTTGACGACATTGCGGATCCGGCGGCCCGTGTGACCGGTCCACTCGCCCGAGCGCACGCGCTCGGCGAAGCCGCTCATCCTGCCGAGCACGGCGTGGACCTGGGGGACGACGTCCTCGCCGTCGACCTCGACGACGGTGCCCGTGGGGGCCCGCAGCGCGGTGTGCAGCACCGCGCGGTCCTCGGTGATGTTGATCCTGTCACCGCGGAACATGGCGTCGCGCAGCCCGAACACGTCGGTGGGGGCGGCGAGTTCGCGCAGCAGGGCGAGCGTCTCGTCGGTGACCAGGTTCTTGGAGAAGTCGATGCGCAGATCGCCGACGCGCACCACGTACCGCTCCGCGCGCTCCGGGTCCGTCGCGAACAGCTCCCGCAGGTCCGTCTGCCACCGGGCGCGGTGGTCCTTCAGCGCGGTCCACTCGGGCCGCTGGTCGAGCCGGGGGGTGTCAGACATGGGAGGGGGTCTCCTTGGTGCCCTCGCCGCGCAGGGCGACGGCGTACATCTCGTCCGCGTCGAGGCGCCTGAGCTCCTCGGCGATGAGTTCGGAGGTGGCGCGGACCTTCAGCGCCAGGGTGCGTGAGGGCTGGCCGGGCAGCGTGAGCGTGGCGAGCGGGCCCTCGGGGCGGTCGATGACGATCTCGCCCTTCTCGGTGCCGAGCCGGACGGCCGTGACGACCGGGCCCGCGGTGACGACCCGGTCGACCACGACGTTCAGCCGGGCCTCCAGCCAGCGCGCGAGGAGCTCGGCGCTGGGGTTGTCGGCCTCGCTCTCGACGGCCGCCGAGGTGATCGGCACCTGGGCCTGGTCCAGGGCCGCCGCGAGCATCGAGCGCCACGGGGTGAGCCGGGTCCAGGCGAGGTCGGTGTCGCCGGGCGCGTACGACTTCACGCGCGCCTCCAGGGCCGCCAGCGGCCGCTCGACGGCGTACATGTCGGTGATCCTGCGCTGCGCGAGGGCGCCCAGCGGGTCCTTGGCGGGGTTCACCGGCGCGTCCACCGGCCACCACACGACCACCGGCGCGTCCGGCAGCAGCAGCGGCAGGACGACGGAGTCGGCGTGGTCGGACACCTCGCCGTACGTCCGCAGGATGACCGTCTCGCCGGTGCCCGCGTCGGCGCCCACCCGTACCTCGGCGTCGAGGCGGGCGGTGGTGCGGTCGCGCGGGCTGCGGGCGTGCCGCTTGATGACGACCAGGGTGCGCGAGGGGTGCTCGTGCGAGGCCTCCTCGGCCGCCTTGATCGAGTCGTAGGCGTTCTCCTCGTCCGTGACGATGACCATCGTCAGGACCATGCCCACGGCCGGTGTGCCGATGGCGCGGCGACCCCGCACCAACGCCTTGTTGATCTTGCTTGCCGTGGTGTCGGTCAGGTCGATCTTCATGGCCTGCGCCAGCTCCGTCCGTCTCGTGCGAGCATCTCGTCGGCTTCCTCGGGTCCCCAGCTTCCCGAGGCGTACTGCGCGGGCTTGCCGTGCCGTGCCCAGTACTCCTCGATCGGGTCGAGGATCTTCCAGGACTCTTCCACTTCCTGGTGGCGCGGGAACAGGTTGGCATCGCCGAGCAGCACGTCCAGGATGAGCCGCTCGTACGCCTCCGGGCTGGACTCCGTGAAGGACTCGCCGTACGCGAAGTCCATCGTGACGTCCCGGATCTCCATCGAGGTGCCCGGCACCTTGGAGCCGAAGCGGACCGTGATGCCCTCGTCCGGCTGGACGCGGATGACGATCGCGTTCTGGCCGAGCTCCTCGGTCGCGGTGGAGTCGAAGGGGGAGTGGGGAGCGCGCTGGAAGACCACCGCGATCTCGGTGACCCGGCGGCCGAGGCGCTTGCCGGTGCGCAGGTAGAACGGCACGCCCGCCCAGCGGCGGTTGTCGACGTTCAGCTTCACGGCGGCGTACGTGTCCGTCGTGGAGGACGGGTCGATGCCGTCCTCCTCCAGGTAGCCGAGCACCTTCGCGCCGCCCTGCCAGGCGCCCGCGTACTGGCCCCGCACGGTGTGGCTGCCCAGCTCCTCGGGCAGCTTCACCGCCCTGAGCACCTTGAGCTTCTCGGTGAGCAGCGCGTTCGCGTCGAAGGCGGCGGGCTCCTCCATGGCCGTGAGGGCCATCAGCTGGAGCAGGTGGTTCTGGATGACGTCACGGGCGGCGCCGATGCCGTCGTAGTAGCCGGCCCGGCCGCCGATGCCGATGTCCTCGGCCATCGTGATCTGCACATGGTCGACGTACGACCGGTTCCAGATCGGCTCGAACATGGTGTTGGCGAAGCGCAGCGCCAGGATGTTCTGGACGGTCTCCTTGCCCAGGTAGTGGTCGATGCGGAAGACCTGGTCCGGCTCGAACACGTCGTGCACGACCGCGTTCAGTTCCTGTGCGCTGGCGAGGTCGTGCCCGAAGGGCTTCTCGATGACGGCCCGCCGCCAGGACCCCTCGGGCCCCTTCGCCAGCCCGTGCTTCTTGAGCTGCTCGACCACCTTGGGGAAGAACTTCGGCGGCACGGAGAGGTAGAAGGCGAAGTTGCCGCCCGTGCCGCGGGAGGAGTCCAGCTCCTCGACGGCGTCCCGCAGCTGCTTGAACGCCGTGTCGTCGTCGAAGTCGCCGGGGACGAACCGCATGCCCTCGGCGAGCTGCTGCCAGACCTCCTCGCGGAACGGCGTCCGGGAGTGCTCGCGCACCGCGTCATGGACGACCTGTGCGAAGTCCTGGTCCTCCCAGTCGCGGCGGGCGAAGCCGACGAGCGAGAAGCCCGGCGGGAGCAGACCGCGGTTGGCGAGGTCGTAGACCGCCGGCATCAGCTTCTTGCGGGACAGGTCGCCGGTGACGCCGAAGATGACGAGGCCGGAGGGGCCCGCGATACGGGGCAGGCGCCGGTCGCGAGGGTCCCGCAGGGGATTCTCCCAGGCCGCGCCGAGACTGCTGGTGCTCATTCCGCGTCAACTCCCTTGCTCATCAGCGACTTCGTGACCGCGTCCAGAAGGTCCTGCCACGCCACCGCGAACTTGGCGACACCCTCGTCCTCCAACCGGGTGACGACCTCGTCGTAGGAGATGCCGAGCGCCTCGACGGCGGCGAGGTCGGCACGCGCCCGGGCGTAGCCGCCGGTGACCGTGTCACCGGTGATGTCGCCGTGGTCGGCGGTGGCGTTCAGCGTGGCCTCGGGCATGGTGTTGACCGTGCCCGGTGCGACCAGATCGTCCACATACAGCGTGTCCTTGTATGCAGGATCCTTCACACCGGTGGATGCCCACAGTGGACGCTGCTTGTTCGCCCCGGCGCCGGTGAGTACGGTCCAGCGGTCGCCCGCGAAGACCTCCTCGTACGCGGCGTAGGCCAGCCGCGCGTTGGCGAGGGCCGCCCTTCCCTTCAGTGCGAGGGCCGCGTCGGTGCCGAGCACGGTCAGCCGCTTGTCGATCTCGGCGTCGACGCGGGAGACGAAGAAGGAGGCCACCGAGTGGATCGTGGACAGGTCCAGGCCCCTGGCGGCGGCCTTCTCCAGGCCGGCCAGATAGGCGTCGATGACCTCGCGGTAGCGCTCCAGCGAGAAGATCAGCGTGACGTTGACGCTGATGCCGAGGCCGATGACCTCGGTGATCGCCGGGAGCCCGGCCCGTGTCGCCGGGATCTTGATCATGACGTTGGGGCGGTCGACGAGCCAGGCGAGCTGCTTGGCCTCGGCGATGGTGGCGGCGGTGTGATGGGCCAGACGGGGGTCGACCTCGATGGAGACCCAACCGTCACGGCCGCCCGTCGCCGTGTATACAGAGTGCAGGATATCGGCTGCGGACCGCACGTCGGCCGTCGTCATCATCCGTACGGCCTCGTCGACCGTGACGCCCCGCACCGCCAGGTCGGCGAGCTGCTCCTCGTACCCTTCGCCGGAGCCGATCGCGGCCTGGAAGATGGACGGGTTGGTGGTGACGCCGACGACGTTCTTCGTCTCGACGAGTTCGGCGAGGTTGCCGGAGGCGATCCGCTTGCGCGACAGGTCGTCCAGCCAGATGGAGACGCCCTCGTTCGACAGGCGGTCCAGCGCTCCCGCGGTCGCGGTTGCTTCGGTCACTTCGATCATCTTCTTTCCGGCGGTCGGATCAACCACGCGCTGCGGCAAGGGATTCCCTCGCCGCGGCGGCGACGTTCTCGGCGGTGAAGCCGTAGGCGGCGAACAGGGTCTGTGCGTCGGCGGAGGCGCCGAAGTGTTCGAGGGAGACGATGCGTCCGGCGTCCCCCACGTACCGGTACCAGGTCAGGCCGATGCCCGCCTCGACCGCGACGCGGGCCCGCACCGACGGCGGCAGGACGCGCTCGCGGTACTCGCGCGGCTGCTCCTCGAACCACTCCACGGACGGCATCGACACCACCCGGACGCCGATGCCCTCGGCCTCCAGCGTCTCGCGCGCGGCGACGGCGAGCTGCACCTCGGAGCCGGTGGCGACGAGGACCACCTCGGGGGTCGCGGTCGAGGACTCCACCAGGACGTAACCGCCCTTCGCCGCGTCCGGGTTCGGCGCGTACGTCGGCACGCCCTGACGGGTGAGGGCCAGACCGTGCGGGGCCGGCCGGGTGGCGTGCCGCTTCAGGATCTCGGCCCAGGCGATCGCCGTCTCGTTGGCGTCGGCCGGGCGGACGACGTTCAGGCCCGGGATGGCGCGCAGCGAGGCCAGGTGCTCCACCGGCTGGTGGGTGGGGCCGTCCTCGCCGAGACCGACGGAGTCGTGCGTCCACACGTAGGTCACCGGCAGCTGCATCAGCGCCGACATCCGGACGGCGTTGCGCATGTAGTCGGAGAACACCAGGAAGGTGCCGCCGTAGATGCGGGTGTTGCCGTGCAGCGCGATGCCGTTCATCTCCGCGGCCATCGAGAACTCACGGATACCGAAGTGGACCGTGCGGCCGTACGGGCTCGCCTCGGGCAGCGGGTTGCCCTCGGGGAGGAAGGAGGAGGTCTTGTCGATGGTGGTGTTGTTGGAACCGGCCAGGTCGGCGGAGCCGCCCCACAGCTCGGGCAGGACCGCCCCGAGCGACTGGAGCACCTTGCCGGAGGCGGCGCGGGTGGCGACCGGCTTGCCGGGCTCGAACACCGGCAGCGCGTCCTCCCAGCCCTCGGGCAGCTGACCCGCGAGGACCCGGTCGAACAGCTGGGCACGCCCGGGGTCGGCGCCGCGCCACTTCTCCAGCTGCTTGTCCCAGGCCGCGTGGGCCTCGGCGCCCCGGTCGAGGGCGGCGCGGGTGTGCGCGAGGACATCGTCGGAGACCTCGAAGCTCTGCTCCGGGTCGAAGCCGAGGAGA
This sequence comes from Streptomyces sp. NPDC058295, assembly GCF_042880655.1. Lineage (NCBI taxonomy): Bacteria > Bacillati > Actinomycetota > Actinomycetes > Kitasatosporales > Streptomycetaceae > Streptomyces > Streptomyces sp. NPDC058295. Next base: position 214,816 of record NZ_JBHVYO010000002.1, on the reverse strand, counting down.
CGCTTGGTGGCGGCGATCTCCTCGGCGCCGAGGGCCGAGCCGTGGGAGGCCTCGGTGTTCCGGGCGTTCGGTGCGGGCCAGGCGATGATCGTGCGCAGCGAGATGATCGAGGGGCGCCCGGTCTCGGCCTGCGCCGTCTTCAGGGCCGCGTACAGGGCGGGGACGTCGACGTCGCCGTCCTCGGTCGGCTCGACGCGCTGGGTGTGCCAGCCGTAGGCCTCGTACCGCTTCAGCACGTCCTCGGAGAAGGCGGTGGCGGTGTCGCCCTCGATGGAGATGTGGTTGTCGTCGTAGACGAAGACGAGGTTGCCGAGCTTCTGGTGGCCGGCGAGCGAGGAGGCCTCGGCGGAGACGCCCTCCTCCAGGTCGCCGTCGGAGACGATGCCCCAGACGGTGTGGTCGAACGGCGACTCGCCCTGCGGCGCTTCGGGGTCGAACAGGCCGCGCTCGTAGCGGGCGGCCATCGCCATGCCGACGGCGTTGGCGACGCCCTGGCCGAGCGGTCCGGTGGTGGTCTCCACACCGGCGGTGTGCCCGTACTCGGGATGGCCGGGCGTCTTCGAGCCGTGCGTACGGAAGCGCTTGAGGTCCGCCAGCTCCAGCTCGTAGCCGGAGAGGAAGAGCTGGGTGTAGAGGGTCAGCGAGGTGTGGCCGGGGGACAGGACGAAGCGGTCACGGCCCGTCCACTCGGGGTCCGCGGGGTCGTGTCGCATCACCTTCTGAAAGATCGTGTACGCGACCGGCGCCAGGCTCATGGCCGTTCCCGGGTGCCCGTTGCCCACCTGCTGCACGGCATCCGCCGCCAGAAGGCGTGCGGTGTCGACGGCACGCCGGTCAAGTTCGGTCCACTCGAAGTTGTTCGGTGTCTGCGTGCTCATCTTCAAGAAATCCTCGATAGGAGCGGGTCATCTGCTCTGTTGTGTTCAAACCTAAAAGTCTGACTTTTACGAAGGAAGGTCTCCCTGTGTCAGCCTGTGGTGAAAGTGGGACACCCGTCGGCGACACATGAGCGCCACGGGTCGGCAACTGGGCGGCACGAGAAGGACATGGTGGACACAAGTACCCAAGACGGCGCCGGTGACGGCATCAGAACCTTTCCCTTTCCCGTCGAACTCAGCGTCGGCGGCGTCGGCATGCAGGTGGGCCCCATGGGCACCGGTCGCACCTGGCACACCGACGCGCCGCTGGACCGTGTGCACCGCATCGACTTCCACGTGGTGATGCTCTTCGACGACGGTCCGGTCCGCCACATGATCGACTTCGCCGAGCACGAGGCGACGGCCGGTGACGTGCTGTGGATCCGCCCGGGCCAGGTCCACCGCTTCTCGAAGTCGAGCGAGTACCGCGGAACGGTGCTGACCATGCAGCCCGGATTTCTGCCGCGTGCCACCGTCGAGGCCGCGGGGCTGTACCGCTACGACCTGCCGCCGCTGCTCCACCCGGACGCGCCGCAGCTCGCGGGCCTGCGCGCGGCGCTGACGTATCTGCGCGGGGAGTACGACGACGGCGGTGCCGACGGCACGCTGCCCCTGAGTCTGCACACGGCGGTGCTGCGGCACTCCCTCACCGCGTTCCTGCTGCGGCTGGCACACCTCGCGGCGAGCAGCGCGGAGGCGGCACGCGGCCGGGCCGACACCACGTTCACCCTCTTCCGGGACGCCGTGGAGCGGGACTTCGCCACCAACCACAGCGTCAGCGCCTACGCCGACGCGCTCGGTTACTCCCGCCGCACCCTCGTGCGCGCGGTCCGCGCCGCCACCGGCGAGACACCCAAGGGCTTCATCGACAAGCGGGTCGTCCTGGAGGCGAAGCGGCTCCTGGCCCACACGGACCTGCCGATCGGCCGGGTGGGGGCGGCGGTGGGCTTTCCCGACCCGGCGAACTTCTCCAAGTTCTTCCAACTGCACACGGGAAACACCCCGGTGGCCTTTCGCGCGGAACTGCGCTGAGGCGACCGGGGTGTGGTGCGGCCGTGGGTCAGTGGCCGAAGGTCAGCCAGTTGACGTTCACGAAGTCCGCCGGCTGGCCGCTGGTGAAGGTCAGGTAGACGTCGTGGGTACCGGTGACGGAGCTGATGTTCGCCGGGATCGTCCGCCACGACTGCCAGCCGCCGGTGTTGGCCACCGCGAAGCTGCCGACGGGCGTGGCGGTACGGCTGTCGAGGCGTACCTCGACCAGTCCGCTGACCCCGCCGGCCGCACCGCTGGCGACCCGCGCGCTGAACTGGGTCGCCGCCGAGGAACCGAAGGTGACGCCCTTGTAGAGCGCGTAGTCGCCGTTCGCGAGGGAGCCGATGTCCTGGCCGCCGCCCGTGTCGGTGGTCGTCTCCGTGACCGTGCCGGAGTGGCTGTCGTACGACTCGGCCTGGATCGTGCCGTAGGCGTCGCGGCTGCCGGTCGGCGGGGGCGTGGTACCGCTCCCACCGCCCGCGGCCTGAAGCACCTGCACATAGTCCACCACCATCGGGTGGCCCGGCTGGGTGTCGCCGTCCAGACCGCCGCCGAAGGCGTCCGGGAAGCCGCCGCCCATCGCGACGTTCAGGATCACGAAGTAGCCGTGGTTCGTGGCGTTGGTCCACGTCGTCGCGTCGACCTGGTTCGCCGTGACGGTGTGGTAGTTGACGCCGTCGACGTAGAACCGGATCGCCTCGGGGCTCACCGAGCGGTCCCACTCCATGCTGTAGGTGTGGAAGCCGGACTGGCAGGTGGTGTTCGGACACGCGATGGAGTTGCCGATGCCGGTGGTCTCGTTGCACGGCCCGCCCGGGTTGGTGCCGCAGTGCATCGTCGACCAGACCTTGTTCAGGCCCTGGACGTTCTCCATGATGTCCAGCTCGCCGACGCCCGGCCAGTTCTGGTAGTTGCCGCGGTAGGGCGCGCCGAGCGCCCAGAAGGCGGGCCAGTAGCCCTCGGCGGCGGTGCCGGTGACGTTCGGCATCTGGATGCGGGCCTCCACCCGCAGTTTGCCGCCGGACGGGGGCTGGAAGTCGGTGCGGTTGGTCTCGATGCGGCCCGAGGTCCAGCGGCCCGCGGAGTCGCGCAGCGGGGTGACGCGCAGGTTGCCGTTGCCGTCGAGCGAGACGTTGGCGGTGCTGTTTGTCATCGTCTCGACCTCGCCGGTGCCCCAGTTGGCAGGCCCGCCCGGATACGAGGTTCCGGTGCTGTACTGCCAGTTGGAGGTGTTCACCCCGGTGCCCGCGGCGCCGGTGAAGTCGTCGAGGAAGACCTGCGTCCAGCCGGACGGGGGCGTGGGCGCGGAGGCGTTCGCGGGCAGGGTGACGGCCGCCGCGGCGGCGGCCGCCAGACCGAGGGTGCTGAGCACGGCGACGAGTGCGCGTCGCCGTCTGGGTATGCCGGAGGTTGCACTCATGGGGGGTGCCTCTCGGGTACGGAGTGATGGGCGCGGGTGACTTCGAGAGCGTTTGAGAGCGCTCTCAAAGTGGGCCCAATGTGCTCTCCGTCCTGGAGACCGTCAAGACTTAAAGCAAGGAAAGTCCTTTCGTGGCACGGAAGTTCACGGGTTGAACCACGCATACGTGCTAAAGCGCGCTGCCCGCCGTCCAGTCCGCCCAGGAGAGGTTCCAGCCGTTGAGTCCGTTGGCCGCGCCGACGGTCTTCTCGCCCGAGTTCTTGACGACCACCACGTCGCCGATCATCGAACTCGCGTAGAACTCGTAGCCCGCGACGGAGCTGTCGTTCGCGCCCTTGGCGTCGTGCAGGCCGACGCAGCCGTGGCTGGTGTTCCGGCTGCCGAATATCGAGGTCGACGCCCAGTAGTTGCCGTGGATGAAGGTGCCGGAGGTGGTCAGTCGCTGGGCGTGCGGGACGTCGGAGATGTCGTACTCGTCGCCGAGGCCGACCGTGGAGGACTCCATCCGGGTCTGCTTGAAGCGCTCGCTGATCACCATGATCCCGGACCAGGTCGTGTGGTCGGAGTCGCCGCCGGAGACGGGGTAGGTGGCCAGGGTCGCCCCGTCCCGCTCGACCGTCATCTTCTTGCGGGCCAGGTCCACGGTGCTGATCTGTGCGCGGCCGATGTGGAACGTGACGTCCTTCGACTGCATACCGTATACACCATTCGATCCTTCGACGTCCTTCAACCGCAGACCGAGGGTGATCGTCGTCCCGGCCGCCCAGTACGTCTTCGGGCGGAAGTCCAGCCGGGTGGCGCTGAACCAGTGCCCGACGATCTCCACGGCCGGCTCGGCGGTCACCGTGATCGCCTTCTCCACGGCGGCCTTGTCGGACACGGCGTGCGAGAAGTTGATCGAGACCGGCATGCCCACGCCGGAGGTGGAGTTCGCCTCGGGAGTGAAGTAGCCGACGAAGGTCTCGCCCGGGGACCTGGTGGTGAAGGTGGCGGTCTGCGCGGCGGCGCCCTCCGCCTGCGCCGTGACGGTGTACTTCGTCCCGGAGTACGGGTGGGCCGTGGACGTCCACGTGGTCCCGGCCTCGTCGAGGGAGCCCGCGAGCGTCGAGCCGTCGTTGCCCGCCACCGTCACGGAGGCGAGCGTGCCGTCGGTCACGGTGACCTCGACGGGGCTGGTGAAGGCCGCCTTCTTGGTGCCGTCGGCGGGGGTGACCGAGATCACCGGCTGCTTGACCGCCGGCGAGGCCTTCGTGGACGCGGAACCCGAGGTCCCGGCCCCGGTCGTGTTCTCCGAGGCGTCCGCCGATCCGGAGCTGCATCCGGTCAGCGCGACGGCCGGGACCGCCCCGAGCACGCCCAGGATCCCGCGCCGGGACCAGCCCTCCGGCTGCTGTTCGGACCGGTTCGATATGTGCGAGACGCCCACGGCACGCCTTCCTGAGTTGTCCACCTTTGCGCGTGCATCCTGCGCCTCATAGATGGGGCGATCCTTTGAATCCCCGGGTCGCAACCTGAGATTCCTGTGAGGACGGCGAGGACGGCCTGAGAGACGCCGGCGCCCGCCGGGGTGACACCCCGGGGACTCGTCCGGCAACGACCCTGCGGCGACTCATCGGATCGCCGGGGGGAGGGGGAGGCGCGAGGGCTCGCTCGTGCGGGGGGCGGGTCTGCGCGGCTCGCCGTCGTGGGGGAGGGGGCAACCGCCCGCGTCCAGGGCCGGCTCCCGTGTCCAGGGCTGGCTCCCGGGTCGGTGCCTGGCGCCCGCGTCCATGGCCGGCCCTGTGTCTATGCCGACCGCCGCGTCCACGCTCGGCCCGCGTCCAGGCCAGGCCCGCGTCCGCGTCTTGCCCTCGTCCGTGCCTGGCGTCGGCTCCCGGCGGTGGCCCCCGTCCCGGCCCGTGGTGCCCTACGCGAGCGGGTAGTCGTAGCGGATGAACCCGTTGAAGGCCGCCACCTTGTCGTACAGGGCGCGGGCCGTGGTGTTGTCCTCCTGAGTGGACCAGTAGAGCCGGGCGGCGCCCCGCTCCCGCGCCGCCTCGGCCACGCGCTCGATCAGCGCCCGTGCCGCCCCCCTGCCACGCACGGCCTCGTCGACGTAGAGATCCTGGAGATAGCAGCTGTCCGCCGACCAGGCCGTGGCGTGGAACAGGTAGTGGGCGATGCCCACCAGCCTTCCCTCCGCCCGGGCGCCGAGAGCGTGCACCTCGCTGCCGTCTTGAAGGCGTCGCCACATCTCCTCGTAGCCGTCGGCGGGCACCTCGGTGCGGTAGAACGCCTTGTAACCGCGCGCCAGCACTTCCCAGGCGGCGCGGTCCGCCGGGCCCAGGGGGCCGATCTCCGTCGTCCCTGTCGCCTTCTTCGTCTCCGTCATGGTGGGGCATTCTCGCCGGGGACCCCCCCCGGGTCGCCAACCGGGTTTCGTGGGCGCGGAGCGGACCGCCGCCCATGTCCCGTCCGCGGGGTGCGGCAACTCAGCCGGGCCGGCCGTCGGGCTGCCAGCCCAGGGCGCGGGAGATCCCGCGTGCCGCGAGACGTACGGCCGGGGCCAGCACCGGTACCTGCGCGTCGGCGTGCGGGACGACGACCGACACGGCGGCCGCCACCGCGCCGCCCGGCCCGCGCACCGGGGCGGCCACCGACAGGGCGTCGTCGGTGACCTGACGGCTGCTCACCGCGACGCCCGCCCGCCGGACTTCGGCCAGTACCCGGCGCAACCGTGCAGGATCGGTGATGGTGTGGGCGGTGTAGGAGGCCAACGGCCCCGCGCAGTACTCCTCTTGGAGTGCGAAGTCGCTGTGCGCCAGCAGCGCGAGGCCCACGCCGGTCACGTGCAGCGGCCATCGGGCGCCCACCCGGATGTGCACCCCGACCGCCGAACGCCCCGACAGCCACTCGGTGTACACGACCTCGGACCCGTCCCGCACCGCCAACTGCACGTTCTCGTGCGTGGCTTCGTACAGGTCCTCCAGAAACGGCAGCGCGACCTGCCGCAGCGCCAGGCCGCGCGGGGCCAGCGCCGCGACCTCCCACAGTCGCAGCCCCACGTGGTACACGCCGGACGGGTCCCGCTCCAGGGCGCCCCACTCGGTCAGAGCGCTCACCAGCCGGTGCGCGGTGGTGAGGGTCAGGCCGGCGCGGCGGCTGATGTCGGTCAGGGACAGCGCGGGGTGCGTGTGGTCGAACGCGGCGAGCACGGCCAGCAGCCGGCCGGGCGCGGAGCGGGCGGTCACGGCGAGAACGCCCTGGTCCATCGGGTCCTCCTCACGGCATCAGGCGAGTCCGTCCTGGGCGATCCGCCGCAGCAGGGTGTGCAGCGTCTCGCGGTCGGCCGGGTCGAGCGGGTCCAGCAGCTCGTTCGTCACCCGCAGGCCCGCCTCGTCGGTGCCGCGCAGGAACGCGCGGCCGTCCTGGGTGAGGGCGACGATCCGGCTGCGGCGGTCGTCCGGTGCCGGGCGGCGCTCGGCGAAGCCCAGCTTCTCCAGATCGTCGACCAGACCGACGATCGCGCTGGGGTCGTAGCCGAGCCGGGCGCTCAGCTCCCGCTGGAGGGCGCCTTCGGAGGTGGCGAGGAAGCGCAGCACCGCGTAGTGGCGCAGCCGCACCCCCGACTCCTGGAGGAACGTGTTGAACAACTGACCCGAGCGCAGCCCCAGGCGGTACAGCAGGTAACCCGTGTCCGCGTGCAGCCCGCGCATCCACGGCTCGTCCGCGTCGATCGGGGCGGCGTTGCTTGCGTTGTCCTGGCGGGCGATGGCGGACTCCCTGGGCTCGGTCCCCTTCCGGGGTGGTTCTCGGTACAGATTCCAGCATGACGCACCCGTAGGACTACAACAACTATTGACGTCAACAATTATTGCTCTTAGCTTCGATCTCGTAGTCAGCACCCCGCGCACCCCATGTGAAGGGACACCGTCGTGCCCAGCATCGATCTCACCGGCAAGGTCGCCGTCGTCACCGGCAGCGGCCGGGGCCTCGGCCTCGCCTACGCTCATGCCCTGGCCGCCCGCGGCGCGTCCGTCGTCGTCAACGACGTCGACGAGGCCGTGGCCGAGCAGGCCGTGAAGTCCCTCGTAGCGGCCGGCGGCAGGGCGGTCGCCGAGGTGGTCCCGGTCGGTACGACGGAAGCCGCCGACCGGCTGGTGAACCGGGCCGTGGAGGAGTTCGGCCGGCTCGACATCCTGGTCACCAACGCGGGCATCCTGCGGGACAAGGTGCTGTGGAAGATGACCGACGACGACTTCGACGCGGTGATCGCCACCCACCTCAAGGGCACCTTCACCTGCGCCCGAGCCGCCGCCGTACGGATGCGCGAGCAGGGCGAGGGCGGCACGCTCATCCTCGTCGGCTCCCCGGCCGGCCAGCGGGGCAACTTCGGCCAGACGAACTACGCCGCCGCCAAGGCCGGCATCGCCGCCTTCGCCCGTACCTGGTCGATGGAGCTGGGCCGCGCGGGCATCACCGTCAACGCGATCGTGCCGGTCGCCGCGACCGCGATGACCGAGACGATCCCCGCCTTCGCCCCCTATGTCGAGGCCCTGAAGAACGGCGAGCCGTTCCCGGACTTCCTGCGCAAGGGCGAGGGCTTCGGCACCCCCGAGGACTGCGCGGCGCTGGTGCCCTTCCTGGCCTCCGAGGCCGCCCGGGGCATCACCGGCCAGGCCATCGGCATCGGCGGCGACAAGGTGGCACTCTGGTCGCATCCGCAGGAGATCCGCGCGGCCTACGCCGACGGCGGCTGGACGCCCGAGACCCTGGCCGACGCCTTCCCCACCTCGGTCGGTGCCGAGCTCCAGACGGTCGGCATCCCGGCCCCCACGTTCCCGGAGGCGTGATGAGCCCGTCCACGACCCCCGCCACGACCCCCGCCATGAACGTCGAGGAACTGGTCGCGATCGACGTCCACACCCACGCCGAGGTGTCGTCCAAGGGGCATTCCTCGCTGGACGACGACCTGCACGACGCCTCGTCCGCCTACTTCAAGGTCGAGGGCAAGCGGAAGCCCACCCTGGAGGAGACGGCCCGCTACTACCGTGAGCGGAAGATGGCCGCCGTGATCTTCACGGTGGACGCCGAGTCCGCGACCGGCACGGCGCCGGTCCCGAACGAGGAGGTCGCCGAGGCCGCCGCCGCCAACGCCGACGTCCTCATCCCCTTCGCCTCCATCGACCCCTTCCGGGGGAGGGCGGGCGTGAAGCAGGCCCGGCGCCTGGTCGAGGAGTACGGGGTGAAGGGGTTCAAGTTCCACCCCAGCATCCAGGGCTTCTTCCCCAACGACCGCTCGGTGGCGTACGCCCTGTACGAGGTGATCGAGGAGACGGGGACCATCGCCCTGTTCCACACCGGTCAGACGGGCATCGGCGCCGGAGTCCCGGGCGGCGGCGGGATCAGGCTCAAGTACTCCAACCCGCTGCACGTGGACGACGTGGCGGCCGACTTCCCGCACCTCAAGATCATCCTGGCGCATCCGTCCTTCCCCTGGCAGGACGAGGCCCTCGCCGTCGCCACCCACAAGCCGGGCGTGCACATCGACCTGTCCGGCTGGTCGCCGAAGTACTTCCCGCCGCAGCTCGTGCAGTACGCCAACACGCTGCTGAAGGACAAGGTCCTCTTCGGCTCCGACTTCCCCGTCCTCACCCCCGACCGCTGGCTCGCCGACTTCGACAAGCTGACGATCAAGGACGAGGTGAAGCCGAAGATCCTCAAGGAGAACGCCGCCCGTCTGCTCGGGCTCACCACACCGTAAGGGGCGTGGAAGATGCGCAACGAGGGACTGGGGTCGTGGCCCGCACGCCGGGCCCGCAAGACCCCGCACCGCACCGCGCTGGTCCACGGTGAGCAGTCGACGGACTATCGCACACTGTATACACGCACCACGCGCCTGGCCCACGCCCTGCGCGCCCGGGGTGTGCGGCGCGGCGACCGCATCGCCTACCTCGGCCCCAACCACCCCTCCTACCTGGAGACCCTGTTCGCCGCCGGCACCCTCGGAGCGGTGTTCGTCCCCCTCAACACCCGCCTCGCCGGCCCGGAGATCGCCTACCAGCTCGCGGACTCCGGCGCCAAGGCGCTCGTCTACGGCCCCTCGCACGCCGGCCTGGTCGCCGGCCTGCCCGGGAACACGGACGTACGGACGTACCTCGAGGTCGGCGCCGAATACGAGGGGGAGCTCGCCGCCGCCTCCGACGAGCCGATCGACACGCCGGTCACCCCCGACGACACCTGCATCATCATGTACACCTCGGGCACGACCGGCCGCCCCAAGGGCGCCATGCTCACGCACGGCAACCTCACCTGGAACGCGGTCAACGTCCTCGTCGACACCGATCTGATCGCCGACGAACGCGCCCTGGTCTCCGCGCCGTTGTTCCACACGGCCGGCCTGAACATGCTGACCCTGCCGGTGCTCCTCAAGGGCGGCTGCTGCGTCCTGGTCGAGGCCTTCGACCCGGAGGCCACCTTCGGCCTGATCGAGCGGCACCGGATCACCTTCATGTTCGGGGTGCCGACGATGTTCGAGCAGGTCGCCCGGCACCCGCGCTGGGCGGACGCGGATCTGTCCAGCCTGCGGATCCTGACCTGCGGCGGCTCCCCGGTGTCGACACCGCTGATCGCCGCCTACCAGGAACGGGGACTCACCTTCCTCCAGGGCTACGGCATGACCGAGGCGTCCCCCGGCACGCTGTTCCTGGACGCCGAGCACTCGGTCAGCAAGGCGGGCTCGGCCGGCGTCCCGCACTTCTTCAGCGACGTACGCGTCCTGCGCCCCGACCTCACACCCGTCGGGGTCGGCGAGACCGGCGAGGTCGTCGTCCGCGGGCCGCACGTCATGCCCGGCTACTGGGGACTGCCCGAGGAGACGGCCGCCTCCTTCGCCGACGGCTGGTTTCGCAGCGGGGACGCGGCCCGGGTCGACGAAGACGGGTACGTGCATATCGTCGACCGCATCAAGGACATGATCATCTCCGGTGGGGAGAACATCTACCCCGCCGAGATCGAGGACCTGCTCCTCGCCCACCCCGACATCGTGGAGTGCGCCGTCATCGGCGTGTCCGACGACAAGTGGGGCGAGGTGCCGCGCGCGGTCGTCGTGCCCCGCGAGGGCGCCTCGCTCGACCCCGACGAGGTGCTGGCCTCGCTGTCCGGGCGGCTCGCCAAGTACAAGATCCCCAAGTCGGTGGTGGTGGCGGACGAACTCCCGCGCACCGCCTCCGGAAAGCTCCTGAAGTCCCGGGTGCGCTCCCGGTTCGGCACCGACTCCTGAACGACTCCCCTGTGAACCTTCCTGTGAACTCTCCTGTGAGGAACGGAATATGAGCATCACCGTCAACGGTCTCGACGAGCTGAAGAAGCTGGCCGGCAGCGACCTGGGCACCAGCGAGTGGATCGAGGTCACCCAGGAGCGCATCGACACGTTCGCGGACGCGACCGGGGACCACCAGTGGATCCATGTGGATCCCGAGCGGGCGGCAGCCGGGCCCTTCGGGGCGCCGATCGCCCATGGGTACCTGACACTCTCCCTGTTCATCCCGCTCTTCACCGAGCTGCTGGACGTCCAGGGCGTCGCGACCAAGGTCAACTACGGCCTGAACAAGGTGCGTTTTCCCTCGCCGGTCAAGGTCGGCTCGCGGATCCGCCTGGTCGCCAAGCTGACCGACGTCGAGGACGTGGCGGGCGGTGTGCAGATCACCGTCGACGGGGCGATCGAGATCGAGGGGGGCGCGAAGCCGGCCGCGGTGCTGCAGAGTCTGTCGCGCTTCTACGCGTAGGGCTCCTCCACGCGCAGGGCTCCTCCGCGCGGAGGACTCCGCGGGTCGCCGCCGTCCGGGACGGCGCTGTGGGGAACCGCGGGACCGGTGTGGCCGGCCACGCGGTTCCCCGCGTCCCTTTCGGGGCCGCTCAGCCGACGACGTCCACGAAGATCGGGTTGGAGTAGAACCAGGTGTCGGCCCACGGGTCGCCGTTGCCCGGCTCGTGCGGGATCGGGCCGTGCGGATCCACGGAAGCGCCCAGGTAACCGGTTCCGTTCCGCTTGCCGTCGCTGCCGCGCAGACGGAGGTAGCAGGACTCGTCGCCCACCGCGACCGGGACGCGCAGGGTGTAGGTCCCCTTGCGGCCGCTCACGTCCGTCGTGCGGACCACCTTCGTGTCGGGAGCCCGCCAGGTGTCGCGGTCGGACACCGCGCCGCGCACCGCGCCCCGGATCACGTCCACGTGTGCCAACTGCGGCAGGATCCCCTGGGGGTTGGGGCGGGAGGCACTGGTGACGGTGATCTCCAGAGTGAGCTTCTCGCCCTTGCGCACCCGCAGCCGGCCGCCGAGCGTGACGCCCCGCCCGTTGCTGTGCTCCCGCCGCAGCCGGACCTCCAGGCCGTCGAGCAGATGCCCGTGGTCCAGCCAGACCCGGCCCTCGCGCAGGCCCGTCATCACCGCGCGGTAGCCGTAGCGGGTCACTCCCACGTGGGTGCGGCTGAACTGCCCCGGCCAGAAGTCGCTGCCGGCCTGCGGGGTGTCGGTGTTCACCGGATCGGGCAGCCTGCCGGTGTTGTCGAAGTTCTGTCCGGCGGGCCAGTCACCGTTCTTCCAGGTGTCGAAGACGGTCCGGTGGTTGTCGGAGTTGGTGGTGACCGAGTACAGCCGGCCCTCGGCCAGCATCGAGTCCCACAGGCCGCCGACGGTCGCGGTGGCCCAGTCGAAGCCGCCGTAGGTGAGGTAGGCGCCCGCCGGGTAGCCCGCCCAGGACTGGGCGGACGGCTTGTTCTCGTACTCGCCGCGGATGGACGTGGCGCCGCGCCAGCCGGGGATCGCCGCGCCCTGGGCGCCCGGCGCGCCCTCCATGCCGATCATGATCTCGGGCGCCGCGTCGCGCCAGGCCCGCAGCTCGTGCGGGGAGTCGATGCCGAGGCGCAGCGGGTGGTTGGCGAGGACGAGGACGTCGTCGACGTAGCCGCTGCGGCGCTGCTCGGCCAGCCACTTGATCGCCTTGACGGCGTGCGCCTCGTTGCGGGCGGTGTCGGCCGCGCCGGCGGCTCCCTCGGTGTAGCCCAGCAGCTTGCCGTCGTAGGCGAGCTCGAACCGGGTGAGCAGGTCGACCTCGTGCGGGCCGGGGGCGGCGAACACCGTGCAGTGCTCGGCGGCCGGGATGTACCACTCCAGACCCTGGAAGATCAGCTGGCGCGGGTTCGCGGCGCGGGCCTTGAGGATCTCCTTGTGCTCCAGCGCGGCGCCGTAGGAGGCGTGCCCGAAGTTGGAGTGCTCGTTGAAGACCATCCAGTCGAGACCGTACCGGGCGGCGGCCCTGGCCTGCTGGGAGAAGGTGTACTTCGCGTCGTGGCTGTAGACGGAGTGGACGTGGTGGTCGCCCACCAGGTAGGCGAGACGCGGGTCCTCGCCGCCGTGGCCGCGGCCGGTGGCGGCCACGGCCGGGGTGGCCGCACCGCCGAGTGCGAACGCGGCGCCGAAAAGGCCGGCGCGGCGCAGAAGTCCGCGCCTCGACACGCCCTGGGCGTCGAGAACGGCGGGCGAGACGGACGGATCGGCCCAGGCGGGCAGCTGCTGCTCGGTCACGGTGATCCTCGTGCAGAAGGTCAGTGGTTCATGAAGGAGGTCAGTGGTTCATGAAGGAGGTGACGGGCAGCGCCCGCGAGACGATCCGGACGTCGCCGAGGCGGCCGTGCAGGATCTGGTCGATCTGTCCGCCGTACTCGTAGCCGCCGAGCAGCCACGGCAGCCCGACGGAGGTGACGCCGACGGACACGGCCTTCGGGTTGCGCACCACCGGGCAGCCCTCGACGTACAGCGTGGTGTGCCGGCCGTCGTTGACGACCGCGAGGTGCCACCAGGTCTCCAGCGGGGTCTCCTGACCCCAGTTGGTGGCGATGCCCTGCTGGTTCAGCGGACGCATCGCCCACTGCGGTTCCCGGTCGTTGGACAGGGAGAGGGTGGCGAGCGGCTCTTCGGGGTCGTCGCCGGTCTTGCCCGCGGCGCCGCCCGTGCCGGTCCGGCTGACCAGTCCCGACCAGGCGTGATGCGAGGGGTCCCAGTCGGCGGGGAGCCGGTAGAACGCCTCGATGGTGTAACCGCTCCTGAAAGTAGTCGAGTTGAGCGGAGCGCCGTCGACCGTGCGCAGGTAGGCGCCCTTCAGCGGGGACTTGTACCCCTGGAACTCCAGGCTGCCGTGGCCGGGTTGGTCGGGGTGATGGTCGGAGGACCAGGTCAGGGCGCCGCCGCCCACCGTGACGAGGGCGAGGTCGTTGCCGCGCCCGGACAGGTCCCGGACGGTGCCGCCGACCGCCGTACCGTCGTCGTGGCCGTCGAACCGCCAGTAGGCGACCGTGTCGCGCACCAGCACCTTCGACACGGGCCGGGCCGGACGCGCGGGCACCGGGTCGAAGCCCGCGAAGCGCTCGGCGAAGTCGATGACGACCGTGAACCGGTCGGCGTCCCCGCTCAGTTCGATCTCCTGCCGCTCCAGCTCGTTGAGCCCCTTCGCGCCCCGGCCGAGGATCCACGGGGAGACCGTCTCCACGTCAATGACGTTCCGGTCGAGGTCGAAGCGGTACAGGCGGATCATCGCGGCGCCGCCGAAGTACCTGTTCTGATAGTTCGTCAGGTGCAGTTGGACATCATGTCCGGCCGCGTTCTTGCGTGTTGCCCGGCCGGCGGGCCAGTAGTGCCCGTTGAGGGTGAGGAAGATCTGGTCGTGGTCCTCGATCAGCCGGTCCCACAGCTGCTGGCCGTACGCCGACAGCGAGTCGTCCTCGACGACCAGCTCGTGCGTGGTCAGGACGACCGGTGTCCTCGGGTGCCGGGCGAGGACATCGGCCGCCCAGGCATACCCCTTCTCCGACAGCCGCCAGTCCAGTGCCAGCACCATCCACTCCCGGCCGCCCGCCCGGAACAGGTGGAAGGTGTTGTAGCCGTCGGGGGAGGCCCCGCCGAACGTGGACTTCCCCTGGAAGCGCCGCGGGCCGAAGGCGTCCAGGTACGGGGTCGCGCCGCGCTGGTCGGTCGTCGACGACTTCACGTCGTGGTTGCCGGCCAGCACGCTGTAGCCGACACCGCGCCGGTCGAGCAGCCCGAACGCCTCGCTGATCGCGGCGACTTCGTCCTTCGCCCCGTTCTGGGTGAGGTCGCCGAGGTGGGACAGGAACACGAGGTTCTCGTGCTTGCCCTGCTCCAGGAGGTAGCGCAAGGACGCCTCGACCGGTGCCTTGTCGATGTTCGGGCCGTCGAAGAGGTACTGCGTGTCGGGCATGACGGCGAGCGTGAAGCGGCGGCTGTCGGGGTCCGGGCGCCACGGGGCGGAGGACGCCTCGGCGGCAGCCGCCTCCGCCGTGGCCGGCAGTGCGAGTCCGGCCGTGGCGGCCGCGCCGAGCAGCGCGGTCGCCCGGAGGAAACCGCGCCTTCCGGCGCCGGCCTGCGCGGCCTCGCCCTGTTCGTGGGCATGCGAAGTACACACGTGGTGCTCCGTAGGTAAGTCCGTTGCTGTGAACGGGAGTTCAGAGAACGCGCAGGGTCCAGCTCCAGCGGTGGACGCCCGGTGCGACGAGGTAGGAGGGGAAGGTGTCGGGGCCGCACGACGCCGTACCGAGGCCGCGGTGCGCCGCGTCGAGGTGCACCACGCAACCGGCGCGTGGGACGAGTTCGTCGTGGTGGGTGACGGCCGTCAGGTCCTCGGCGCGGTAGCGCGTGACGGAGACCTGGCGCGGCTCGTCCAGAGTGACGGAGAGGCCCGTGGCGTCCGGCGCGGAGAGCGTGAAGCGCCGCACGCCGTGCCGGCCGCCGCTCTCCTGCGGACGCAGATAGGGAGTGAACAACTCGTCGACAGGGGCGCAGTGATGGCCCACCGGCGCGCCCGCGCTCCGGTCCGGGTACGACTCCCACGGCCCCTGCCCGAACCATTCGAGCAGGTCGAGCCCCGCGACGGTCTCGAAGACCGAGCCGACCCGCGCCACGTCGTCGAAATCCTCCGGCAGCTCCGCCTGTTCGTCGATCCGGATGCCGCCCTCGACCGGTGTGAACACCTGCCGGTGCCGGACGACCCCGGTGGCGCCCGCGTACTCGGCGAGCACGGTCACCCCGTCGCCCTCCTGGCGCACGGACGCCAGCTTGCGCACGAGGGCGTCCAGGCCCCACGTCCGCCAGCGCAGCGCCATGCCGCCCAACTCGTCGTTGTCGGTGGGCGCCCGCCACAGCGACAGCGCGGGCGCGGAGGTCAGCAGGGGGTGGACGAGGAGTCCGTCGGCGTCGATCTCGACCCGGCCGGAACCCACCGGGTCCTCGGCCGGCACCGGCGCCCGCAACCGCACCTGCGGCGTGCAGACCTCGGTGCCGCGCGGGGCCCACGGCAGGTCCTCCGCCGTGGTCACCCGCAGGGTCAGCCACGCCTCGCCGCCGTCCTCCGGCAGCGCGAACGGCAGCGGCACCACGGCCGTCTCGCCCGGCCGCAGGTCGGGCAGTTCGGCCGACCCGGTGAGCGTGCTGCCGTCGGCGAGCGACAGCTCCCACTCGCCCGCGAGCCACTCCAGGCCGCGGAAGTGCTGATGGTTGGAGAGGACCAGCCCTTCGTGCCGGAAACCCTGCAGCCGCAGGGGTGCGGAGAGTTCCCGGTGCTCGTACATCACCGGTTTCGGGGTGCGGTCGGGGAAGACGACGCCGTCCGCGATGAACGCGCCGTCGTGGTCCTTCTCACCGAAGTCGCCGCCGTACGCCCAGCGGTGTCCGGGCGCGGCGACAGCGTTGTCATAGAGCCAGGCGCCCCCACGCCCGACCGGTCTTCCGTCGTTCACACGCTGGAGAATGCCGTGGTCCCAGAACTCCCAGATGAACCCGCCCTGAAGACCCGGGGTGGCCTCGATGGCGGCCCAGTGGTTGGCCAGCGTGCCGTTGCTGTTGCCCATCGCGTGGGAGTACTCGCACTGGATGAGCGGCTTGGTCTGCCGCCCGGACAGCGCGTGCGCCACGCAGTCCTCCAGGGGCGCGTACATCGGGCAGGCGATGTCGGAGGCGACCTCCGGATCGGCCCAGCCGAGCTTGGCGGCCCCCTCGTACTGCAACGGCCGGGTCGGGTCGTGCCGGCGCACCCAGCCCGCGGCGGCGTCGTGGTTGGCGCCGTAGTCGGACTCGTTGCCCAGCGACCAGATGATGACCGACGGGTGGTTCTTGTCCCGCAGCACCATCCGCGAGACCCGGTCGACGAAGGCGTTCAGATAGCGCGGGTCGTCGGCGATCTCGTGGGCGTGGTCGTGGGACTCGATGTTCGCCTCGTCGACGACGTAGAAACCGATTTCGTCGGCGAGGTCGTACAGCGTGGGGTCGTTCGGGTAGTGCGCGGTACGGATCGCGTTGAAGCCGAAACGCTTCAGCAGTACCAGGTCGGCGCGCATGTCGTCGTACGACACCGTCCGTCCCGTCAGGGGGTGGAAGTCGTGCCGGTTCACCCCCCGGATGAAGACCCGCTCGCCGTTGACCAGCAGATCCCGGCCGACGATCGCCACGTCCCGGAAGCCGACCCGGTGGCGGGAGGTGTCGGCGACGGTGCCGTCGGCGCGGTGCAGCCGGACCGTGAGGTCGTACAGCTCGGGCGTCTCGGCCGTCCAGGTACGCACCTCGGGCACCCGCGCGCGCAGCCGTGCCTCGCCGAGGAAGGCGGAGACCCGCTCCTCCTCGGCGTTGGCCAGGTCGAACTCCGCGTCCTGCGCCAGCGGCAGACCGTCCAGCTCCCCGCTGACGTACCAGCCCGGGGGCAGGGCGCCGTCCGCGTCCCGTACCTGGCAGTCGACCCGCAGCGCGCCGTCCCGCGCCGCCCGCACGCTCACGTCGGCCAGCCGCAGCGGGTCGGTGGCGTACAGCAGCACCGAGCGGGTGATCCCGGCATGCCACCACTGGTCCTGGTCCTCGATGTGCGAGGCGTCCGACCACTTGACGACCGTCAGCCGCAGGACGGATCGGCCGCCGGGGCGTACGACGCCCGACAGATCGAACTCGGCCGCCAGATGCGAGTCCTTGGAGATGCCGACGGGCCGCCCGTCCACATGCACCAGCAGCACGCTCTCGGCGGCGCCGACCTGGAGCACGACGCGGCACCCGGCCCACTCGGCGGGGACGTCGATCTCCCGCTCGTACACACCCGTCGGATTGTCCGCGGGCGACAGTGGGGGGAATTCTGTATACGGCATACGGACGTTCAGATACTGCGGAAGGTCGTCCGTGCCCTCGATGGTCTGCATGGTCCATACGCCGGGCACGGATGCCGTCGACCAGGGACCGCCGACCGGCGCGTCCGGAGCGGACAGCAACTGAAACCGCCAGTCGCCGTCCAGGGAGTTTGCTCCGGAGCGCCGGTCGACGGCGTTCATGGGCAGCCGTCCCCACGAGGTCACCTCGGGTGCCTCCCAGGGACGGAGCGCCAGCAGCGGATAGGTCACTTGATCGCGCCCTTCGCGAGGTCGCCGATCATCTGACGGGCGCCGATCGCGAAGACGACGAGCAGAGGGACCAGGGCGAGCAGCGCGCCGGTCATGACCATTCCGTAGTCCGTGGTGCCGTGGGTGCCGTTGAGCTGGGACAGCGCGACCTGGAGGGTCACGTTGTCCGGGTCGGTGAGGGCGATCAGGGGCCAGGCGTAGTCGTTCCACTGGCCCATGAAGGTGAAGATGCCGAGGAAGGCCAGTCCCGGCCGGACCACCGGGAGGGCCACGTGCCAGTACTGGCGCAGGAAGTTCGCGCCGTCGATGCGGGAGGCGTCGAGGAGTTCGTCGTGGATCGCGCCCTTCATGTACTGACGCATCCAGAAGATGCCGAACGCGTTGGCGGCCGCCGGCACGATCAGCGCCGTCATCGAGCCGATCCAGCCGAGCTTCGCCATGATGACGAACTGGGGGATGGCCTGCAGCTGCGCCGGGACCATGAAGATGAACATGAGCAACACGAACAGCAACCGCTTGCCCGGAAAGTCGAACTTGGCGAAGACGAAGGCGGCCAACGAGTCGAAGAACAGGACCAGGAAGGTCACCGATCCCGCCACCAGCAGCGAGTTGAACATCGAACCGAAGAAGTCGATGTTGTCGAAAAGGCTGCGGACGTTTTCCAGGAAGTGCGTGCCCGGCAGCAGCTTGGGCGGGTAGGAGAAGATCTCCGACGACGTGTGCGTCGACATGATCACGGCCCAGTAGAACGGGAAGGCCGAGAGCAGGACGCCGAGGACGAGAGCCGCGTGCAGCCCGATCCCTCTGCGGCGGGACCCGTCGATCCCCTTGGCGTGCCGTGTTTCGTGGGTGGATGCCATGGTGTGCGGGCCTCCCTATTCTTCGCCCCGGCGCTGCACCAGCCGCCAGTTGATGATCGAGAAGAGGACGACGACGAGGAAGATGCCCCATGCCACGGCGGCGCCGTAGCCGAAGTCGTTGTTGTCGAAGGTCTGCTGGAAGAAGTAGAGGACCATCGTCCGGCCGGCGTGGCCGGGACCGCCCGAGAACGTCGAGTCGTTCGAGGTGTTCTGGAGCAGGACCTGGGGTTCGGAGAAACTCTGGAGACCGGTGACCGTCGACACGACGAGCACGAACAGCAGCACCGGCCGCATCATCGGCAGCGTGATCCGGAAGAAGGTCTGCACCGGTCCCGCGCCGTCCATGCGCGCCGCCTCGTACAGCTCGCTCGGGACGGTCTGGAGACCGGCGAGGAAGATGATCGCGTTGTAACCGGTCCACTGCCAGGTCATCAGCGTCGCGATGGCGATCTTGATGCCCCACGGGGTGTTCAGCCAGGCGATCTGGTCGAAACCGATTGCCTGGAGAAACGCGTTCACCAGACCGAAGTTCGTGGAGAAGACCGAGCCGAAGATGATCGCGATCGCCACGACGGAGGTGACGTTCGGCAGGAAGTAGGCGACGCGGTAAACGTTCTTGAAACGGACCGCCGAGTTGAGCATCACGGCCGTCACCATCGCCAGGAAGATCATGGGGAAGGTGGCCAGCGCCCAGATGACGATCGTGGTCCCGATCGAGCTCCAGAACTCGGAGTCGCTCAGCAGGTACTGGTACTGCGACAGTCCCGCCCACTCCATCGAGCCGAGGCCGTCCCAGCG
This sequence comes from Streptomyces sp. NPDC058295, assembly GCF_042880655.1. Lineage (NCBI taxonomy): Bacteria > Bacillati > Actinomycetota > Actinomycetes > Kitasatosporales > Streptomycetaceae > Streptomyces > Streptomyces sp. NPDC058295. The sequence continues at coordinate 195,363 of NZ_JBHVYO010000002.1, read as the reverse complement.
ATGGAAGGAGAGGTAGAGCGAGAACCCGACGGGGATCAGGCCGAAGCAGAGGAAGAGCAGGTAGAAGGGGGAGATCGCGGCGTAGAGGTGCCAGTACTTCCGGAAGCCCTGCCGGGGCCGGGTGACGGGCACGTCCGCCACGACCGCCGGGGGGTTATCCAGCGCGGGGAGGGTGGCCATCAGTAGCTCACCCCCAGGTGCTTCGCGATCCGCCGGCACTTGCTCATGGCGTCACTCCAGGCCTGATCCGGGTCCTTGCCGAGGACGCCGACGTTCTTGATCTCGTCCTTGACGGGCTGCCCGAGCGCGATGTCGAACGGGCTGTTGTAGGCGACCACGATCTTCTGGGCGGCCGGACCGAAGATGTCCATCGTGACCTGACCGCCGAAGAACTCGTCCGGCTCGCGCACCTGCTTGAGGTCGTACGAGGCGGGGGTGGAGGGGAAGAGCCCGGCGTCCACGAACCCCTGCGCCTGGTTGCCCGCGTCGAGCATCCAGCTGATGATCTGGAACGCCCGCTCGGGCTCCCGGCACGCCTTGGTGACCGACAGGAAGGAGCCGCCGTTGTTGGAGGGCCGCACGGGCATGTCGGCCACCCGCCAACGGCCCTTGGTCTTCGGCACGCCGTTCTTGAGGTCGCTGGTGGCCCAGGAGGCGCCCAGCTGGCTCGGCAGCTTGCCGTCCTCGACGGCCGACAGCTGGTCCGGGGTGCCGGTGACCAGGTTCGACACGATCTTGCGCTGTTTGGCCTCCACGGCGAGCGCCCAGGCGTTGCGCACATGCTCCTGGTCGCCGATGAAGTGGCGGTCCTTGTCGACGTACCGCGCGCTGCCCTGCTGGACCACGTTCTCGAAGACGCTGTTGATGTCGGTGAGCAGCGAGGTCCCCGGTATCCGCTGCCTGAGCCGCTCGCCCGCGGCGAAGAACTTCTCCCAGGTGTCGAGCTCCTTCGACACGTCGGCTGGCTCGTAGGGCAGGCCGGCCTTGCGGAAGACGGCGTACTGGTAGAAGTGCGCCACCGGCCCGCAGTCGATCGGGAAGCCGACCATCCTGCCGTCGTCCGCGATGCCCTGCTCCCACTTCCAGGTCAGGTACCGGGACTTGTACCGGTCCGCGCCGAGCGTGCGCAGGTCCACGAACTGGTCGGCGTTGGGCAGGTAGGACGCCATGTCCTCGCCCTTCAGGCCCGCGATGTCGGGGACGTGGGCGCGGCCGGCCATCGTGGTGATCAGCTTCGACCGGTAGTAGCCGCCGATCTTGATGGCCTGGAGGTGGACCGAGCTGTCGTAGCGGGCCCTGGCGTTCTTGACGACCGTGTCGCCCAGGCCTCCGTCCCAGTACCACAGGACCATGTTCCGGCCGGTCGAACCGGCCGGAACGGCACAGCCGGACGCCAGGCCGCCGAGCGCCGTGGCGGCCGAACCGGCCAGGCCCGCACGGAGCAGGCCTCTACGTGAGAGCCGCACAGCTCCCACCGCCTTTCGGATCTGTTCGCGTCTTCGCAGACGGGGTGCAGACGGGGTGCAATTCGAGGTGAATGCGTGGGGTGGTCTTCCGGATACGGGTGCGGTCAGGGCCGCGGGGCGGGCGGGGTGACCGGCGCGTACCGCACGGGCGGGCCGACGTCGGCCGGGATGCGGTCGGCGAGGAAGCCGTACGCCCGCTTGAGCTCGGGGTCCCGCAGCGCGCGCCACCAGCGGTCGACGCCGTACCAGCCGGGGGCCGCCAGTGCCCCGCCGTGGTGCTGCACCGACAGCCCGGCGGCGAGGACGGCGAACCGCAGCCGCTCGATCAGCGGCCAGCCGCCGAGCGAGGCCGTCACGAAGCTCGCGCCGAACACGTCACCGGCGCCCGTCGCATCCAGGACATCGATGTCCAGGGCGGAGACCTCGGCGTACTCGCCGGTCGCCTGATCGACCGCGATCGCGCCGTCGGCGCCCCGGGTGACCACCGCCACCGGCACCAGTTCCGCGAGCGTGCCGAGCGCGGCGATCGCGCTGTCGGTGCGGGTGTAGGCCATCGCCTCGGTCTCGTTGGGCAGGAAGGCGTGGCACAGGGCGAGCTGGTCGAGCAGGTCGGTGGACCACTGCCGGGTGGGGTCCCAGCCGACGTCGGCGTAGATCTGGGTGCCGTTCGCGGCCGCCTTGGCGAGCCAGGCGCGCGGTTCGGCCTCGAGGTGTACGAGGGCCGTGCGCGCCTGGGGCGGGTCGCCCATCAGTACGTCCTGCGAGTACGGCGGTTCCTGGCCATGGGTGACCAGGGCCCGGTCGTGACCGTGCGCGAGGGCGACGGTGACCGGCGTGTGCCAGCCGGCGGCCACCCGGGAGAGAGCGAGGTCGACGCCCTCCTGGCCGGCGAGCACCTCATGGCAGTGGGCGCCGTAGAAGTCGTCGCCGAAGACTGTGGCCAGCGAGGTCCGCAGGCCGAAGCGGGACGCGGCCACCGCGAGGTTGGCGATGCCGCCGGGGCCGCATCCCATGCCGGCCGTCCAGATCTCCTCGCCCGGCGTCGGCGGTCCGCCGAGCCCCGTGAGGACGAGGTCGTAGAAGAGCAGCCCGGTGAGCAGCACCTCGGGCCGGTCGTCGTCCACCGCACATCCTCCTCGCCGCGGGAGCTCGTCCCGTCGGGGGGAGCTCGTCAAAACTCTTCAATTCGGTGACCGGAATCGTGCGCCCCTCGGCGACATTGGTCAATACCTCAGCAGAAGTGAGCATGGATTTGATTGAAGATGACGAGTAGTGTTCACGTCGTGCTGGCAGAACGACGACATCAACTCATCCTGCGGGCCCTGCGCTCCGGTGGCCCCGCGGCCGTGACCGATCTCTCCGAGCAGCTGGGTGTGAGCCCCGCCACGATCAGACGTGACCTGGTGAAACTCGAGGAGGACGGCCTGCTCACCCGGGTGCACGGCGGCGCCGTCGCGGAGGAGGGCGACCAGCCCTTCGCCGAGGTCGCCGAGATGCGGGTGGGCGAGAAGGACGCCATAGCCGCCCATGCGGCGGCCATGGTCGCCGACGGTCAGTCGGTCCTCCTCGACATCGGCACCACCGCCTACCGCCTGGCCCGGCAGTTGCACGGCCGCCGGCTGACGGTCATCACCAGCAACCTCGTGGTCTACGAGGAGCTCGCCGACGACGAGGGCATCGAGCTGGTCCTGCTCGGCGGCATGGTCCGCCGCGAGTACCGCTCCCTGGTCGGATTCCTCACCGAGGACAACCTGCGCCAGCTGCACGCCGACTGGCTGTTCCTCGGGACCAGTGGAGTGCGTCCGGGTGGGCAGGTGATGGACACGACGGTCGTCGAGGTGCCGGTGAAGCGGGCCATGATCAAGGCCGGTGACAAGGTCGTCCTGCTCGCCGACGCGGCGAAGTTCCCGGGTACGGGTATGGCGAAGGTCTGCGGTCCCGAGGACCTGGACGTGGTGGTGACGAACACGCCGGTCGATCCGGCGACCCGGTCCTCCTTCGAGGAGGCGGGCGTCGAGGTGGTCGTGGCAGGAAAGGTGCAAGCGTGAAGCTGACGATTCTGGGCGGCGGCGGGTTCCGGGTACCGCTCGTGTACGGGGCGCTCCTGACGGACCGCGCCGAGGGACGGGTCACGGAAGTCGTTCTGCATGATCTGGACGACAGTCGACTGTATGCAGTCGCCCGTGTACTGAATGAGCAGGCGGCCGTCGTCCCCGACGCGCCCCGGGTGACCGCCACCACCGACCTCGACGAGGCCCTGCGCGGCGCCGACTTCGTCTTCTCCGCGATCCGCGTCGGCGGCCTCGAAGGCCGCGCGCACGACGAGCGGGTGGCCCTGGCCGAGGGCGTCCTCGGCCAGGAGACGGTCGGCGCGGGAGGCATCGCCTACGGTCTGCGGACGGTCCCCGTCGCCGTCGACATCGCCCGCCGGGTGGCCCGTCTGGCCCCCGACGCCTGGGTCATCAACTTCACCAACCCGGCGGGCCTGGTCACCGAGGCCATGTCCCGTCACCTCGGCGACCGGGTGATCGGCATCTGCGACTCGCCGGTCGGGCTCGGCCGCCGCATCGCCCGCGTGCTCGGCGCGGACCCGAAGCAGGCGTGGATCGACTACGTCGGTCTCAACCACCTCGGCTGGGTCCGCGGGCTGCGGGTCGCCGGTCGTGACGAACTCCCGCGGCTGCTCGCCGACGCCGACCTGCTCGGTTCCTTCGAGGAGGGCAAGCTGTTCGGCGTCGACTGGCTCCGGTCCCTCGGCGCGATCCCCAACGAGTATCTGCACTACTACTACTTCAACCGGGAAGCCGTACGGGCCTACCAGCAGGTGGAGAAGACCCGCGGCGCCTTCCTGGCCGACCAGCAGGCCCGCTTCTACGAGGAGATGAAGCGCCCCGACGCCGCGGCCCTGACCGCCTGGGACCGCACCCGCGCCGAACGCGAGGCCACCTACATGGCCGAGAACCGGGAGACGGCCGGCGCCGGCGAGCGGGACGCCGACGACCTCTCCGGCGGCTACGAGAAGGTGGCCCTCGCCCTGATGCGGGCCATCGCCCGGGACGAGCGCACCACCCTGATCCTCAACGTCCGCAACCAGGGCACCCTCTCCGTGCTCGACGCGGACGCCGTCATCGAGGTGCCCTGTCTGGTCGACGCCAACGGCGCGCACCCGGTGGCCGTCGCCCCGCTGCCCGACCACGCCACCGGGCTGGTCTGCGCGGTGAAGGGCGTCGAGCGCGAGGTGCTGGCCGCCGCCGAGTCAGGCTCCCGCACGACGGCCGTGAAGGCGTTCGCGCTGCATCCGCTGGTCGACTCGGTGAACGTGGCCCGCAAGCTGGTCGAGGGCTATACCGCCGTCCATCCCGGGCTGGCGTACCTTAGGTGAGCCCCGGAGGGAAAGCGCTTTCCCCGCGCTTCCCTCCGACCGGCGCGTCCCCCGGCCCCACGGCCTCCCCGCCCCTCGTGGTCCCTCTCTGGAGATTCCCCATGCATGACGAACGCCGCCGCATCGAGGAGCGCGTCGAGCGCGTCCACAACCAGCGCGTCAAGCCCGCGATCTACGCGGCAAGCGTGCCCTTCGAGGTCGAGGCCTGGCAGGCACCGGGGGAGCCCGTCCCCTTCGCGGAGGCCGCGGCCGCCGCCTACGAGCCCTTCGCGATGGACACCCCGTGGGGCCCGCCCTGGGGCACCACCTGGTTCCGGATGCGCGGGCAGGTGCCCGCCGAATGGGCCGGCAAGCGCGTCGAGGCCGTCGTCGACCTCGGCTTCGTGGGTGACTGGCCCGGCAACCAGGCCGAGGCCCTCGTCCACCTGACCGACGGGACGCCGCTGAAGGCGGTCAACCCGCTCAACCAGTACGTGCCGATCGGCAACCCGGCGACGGGCGGGGAGAGCATCGACTACCTGGTCGAGGCGGCCTCCAACCCGGACATCCTGGCGAACGACTTCGCGGGCCCGACCTTGCTGGGCGATGTACTGACGGCGGGCGACCGTCCACTGTATACATTCCGCCGCGCCGACATCGCCGTCCTCGACGAGGAGGTCTGGCACCTCGACCTCGACCTCCAGGTGCTGCGCGAACTCATGGTCCACCTCGGCGAGCACGAGCCGCGCCGGCACGAGATCATGCACGCCCTGGACCGGGCCATGGACGCCCTCGACCTGGACGACGTCTCCGGCAGCGCCGCGGCCGTCCGCGAGGTCCTCGCACCGGTGCTGGCCAGCCCCGCCCACGCCAGCGCCCACACCATCTCCGGCGTCGGTCACGCGCACATCGACTCCGCGTGGCTGTGGCCGATCCGTGAGACCAAGCGCAAGACCTCCCGCACCTTCTCCAACGTCACCTCGCTCGCCGAGGAGTACGACGACTTCATCTTCGCCTGCTCGCAGGCCCAGCAGTACGAGTGGGTGCGCGACAACTACCCCCAGGTGTGGGCGCGCATCCAGGAGTCGGTGAAGAAGGGCCAGTGGGCGCCGGTCGGCGGCATGTGGGTCGAGTCCGACGGCAACCTGCCCGGCGGCGAGGCGATCGCCCGCCAACTGGTGCACGGCAAGCGGTTCTTCATCGAGCACTTCGGCATCGAGACCAAGGGCGTCTGGCTGCCGGACTCCTTCGGCTACAACGCCGCCTACCCGCAGCTCGCCAAGCTCGCGGGGAACGACTGGTTCCTCACCCAGAAGATCTCCTGGAACCAGACGAACAAGTTCCCCCACCACACCTTCTGGTGGGAGGGCATCGACGGCACCCGCATCTTCACGCACTTCCCGCCCGTCGACACCTACAACGCGCGGTTCAGCGGCGAGGAGATGGACCGCGCCGTGCGCAACTACTCCGAGAAGGGCGGCGGTACGCGTTCGCTCGCCCCCTTCGGCTGGGGCGACGGCGGTGGCGGCCCCACCCGCGAGATCATGGAACGGGCGCGCCGGCTGGCCGACCTGGAGGGCTCGCCGAAGGTCGTCGTCGAGCACCCCGACACGTTCTTCGCGAAGGCCCGCGCGGAGTACCCGGACGCCCCCGTCTGGGTCGGCGAGCTCTACCTGGAGCTGCACCGGGCCACATACACCACCCAGGCCCGCACCAAGCAGGGCAACCGCCGCAGTGAACACAAGCTGCGCGAGGCGGAGTTGTGGGCGACGACGGCCGCACTGCACGCGCCGGGCTACGCCTACCCGTACGCGAAGCTCGACCGGCTCTGGAAGACGGTGCTGCTGCACCAGTTCCACGACATCCTGCCGGGTTCCTCGATCGCCTGGGTGCACCGCGAGGCGGAGGCCGAGTACGCGCGGGTCGCCGAGGAGCTGGAGGAGCTGACGGCCGAGGCGGTCGCCGCGCTGGGCGGCGGGCGGCAGAGCGGCTCGCTCCGGGTGTTCAACACCAGCCCGTACCGCCGTGCCGAGGTGGTGCGCACGCCCGAGGGCGCACCGGCGTACGTCGAGGTGCCCGCGAGCGGCAGCGCGCCGCTGACCGGCGCCGAGCCCCCGCGGCCGGTGACCATCTCCGGGCGTGTCCTGGACAACGGGCTGGTGCGTGTACAGGTTGCGGAAGACGGCACACTGTCGTCCGTATACGATCTGCGGGCCAACCGTGAAGTCCTCGCCGACCAGGGCAACCTGCTGCGTCTGCACACCGACCTCCCGAACTACTGGGACGCCTGGGACATCGACAAGCACTACCAGAACCGGTACACCGACCTGCTGGAACCGGACGCGGTGACGGTCGTCGAGGAGGACCCGCTCGTCGGCGCGATCCGGGTCACGCGCTCCTTCGGCAAGGGCTCGACGATCACCCAGACCATCACGCTCCGGGCCGGCAGCCCCCGCGTCGACTTCGAGACCGACATCGACTGGCACGAGGCGGAGAAGATCCTCAAGGCGGCCTTCCCGGTGGACGTCCGGGCACCGCACTCCTCCGCCGAGATCCAGTTCGGCCACATCCAGCGCCCCACCCACACCAACACCAGCTGGGAGGCGGCCCGGTTCGAGGTCTCCGGCCACCGCTGGGTGCACATCGGCGAACCCGGCTACGGCGTCGCGGTCATCAACGACTCCACCTACGGCCACGACGTCTCCCGCACGGTCCGCGAGGACGGCGGTACGACCACCACCGTCCGTCTCAGCCTGGTGCGCGCCCCGCGGATCCCGGACCCCGAGGCGGACCAGGGCCGGCACCGCTTCAGCTACGCGCTGCTCCCCGGCGCGAGCATCGAGGACGCGGTCGCCGAGGGCTACTCCCTCAACCTCCCGCTGCGCGTGGCCGACGCGGCGGACGCCACCCCCGAGCCCGTCGTGTCGGTGGACGGCGCCGGGGTCACCGTCGAGGCGGTCAAGCTCGCCGACGACGAGTCCGGGGATGTCGTCGTCCGGCTCTACGAGTCCAGCGGCGGCCGCTCCACCGGCACCCTGCGCACCGGCTTCCCGCTCGCGGGCGCCCAGGTGACCGACCTGCTGGAGCGGCCGCTGGAGCCCGCGGTCGTCGGCGAGGACGGCACGGTCGCCGTCGTACTGCGGCCGTTCCAGATCCTGACGCTCCGTCTGGAGCGTGCCGAAACCGGCCGTTAGCCGCGGCCCGTGGGGCGGGCGCGACCCGATACGCGCCCGCCCCGCCCCGAAGTTCCCTGCTCTGCGGAGGAGTTCAGTCGTGCCCATGCAACCCTGGTTCACCGAAGCCAAGTTGGGGATCTTCGTCCACTGGGGCATCTACGCCGTCGACGGCGTCCAGGAGTCCTGGTCGTTCTACGACGACATCGTGCCCCACGACCGGTACATGTCCCAGCTCGACCGCTTCACCGGCGCCCACTACGATCCCCGGGCCTGGGCCGATCTGTTCGCCCGGGCCGGCGCCGGTTACGCCGTCCTCACCAGCCGCCACCACGACGGTGTCGCGCTGTGGGACACGGCTTACGGGGATCTGAACCTGGGCCGCGACTATCTCACCGGCTACGCCGAAGCCCTGCGCGAGAAGGGCCTCAAGGTCGGTCTCTACTACTCGCACTCCGACTGGAACCACCCGGACTACGCCACCACCCGCAAGCCTGGCCGCCCGCCGGAGATGGAGGACAACCGCTACTCCGAGTGCTCCGACGAGGACGAGGACCTCCAGGCCTGGGAGCGGTTCCTCGCCTACCGGGACGGTCAGATCCGCGAGTTGGCCTCCCGCTACCGGCCCGACCTGATGTGGTTCGACGGCGAGTGGGACCGCAGCGAGGAGCAGTGGCGCATCAAGGAACTCGCCGCGCTGATCCGCTCGTACTCCCCGGACGTCGTCTTCAACGCCCGCATGCTCAGTGAGGGCGACTACGCCACTCCCGAGCAGGGCGCCCCCATCGAACCCCCCACCGGGCCATGGGAGTTGTGCCTGACGATCAACGACTCGTGGGGCTATCGGCACCACGATCACCACCACAAGTCGCTCAACCAGCTGGTCCGCTACTTCGCCGAGACCATCGGCGGCGGTGGCAACCTGCTGCTCGACGTCGGCCCGATGGAGGACGGCACCATCCCGCAGCCGCAGGTCGAGCGCCTCGAAGGCCTGGGGGAGTGGATCCGCAAGCACGCGGAGGCCGTGTACGGGACGGTGCGGGGGCTCCCGGCCGGGCACCACTACGGGCCCAGCACCCTCTCCGCCGACGGCCGCACCCTCTACCTCACCCTGTTCGACATCCCGCGTTCCGAGATCGGTGTCCGGGGTCTGGTCACGCCGGTCCGCAGGGTCACCGTGCTCGGCACCGGAACGGAACTCGCCCACCGTGTCGTCGGCGGACTGCACGAGGCGGTCGGTGTGCTGTGGATCGACCCGCCCGCCGGCTCCGACCTCGACCCGCACGCCACGGTCCTCGCCCTGGAACTGGACGGCGAACTGGAGCTGTACCGGGGATCGGGACGCTTCTGAGGCACCCTGCCGGCCTGGCTTGGCCCGGCCTGGGCCGGGTGAGCCGGGGGGCGGCCGAGCCGGCCGCACTGCGGGCGGAAAAGGCGATGCGGGCCGGTCGGTCGCTCCCCGTGACAGCGGCCGACCGACCCGATCCCCCGTACCGCCGGGAATCCCCCGTCGATTCCCGGTCTTCCCCCGTTGATCCCTGTGCTTCCCCCTGGAGCCCCGTGCTTCCCCGGTTGCTCCCCCGTGGGGCCCTTCACTCTTAAGAGCGAGCCGCCCGGATCCTGATACACCCCTTCGCCGAAAAAGTCCCCCGGACCGTGGTCCGGGGGACTTTCGCTCGGGTCCTGGACGCTCAGCCGGTGAAGCCGGCCGTGATCGAGGTGAACTGCCAGGTGCTCTGGCTGATGCCGGAGCAGTTGCTCACCACGCCACCGCCCGGGCAGGGCCGGTCGCGGTTGACGGCCCAGTAGGCGAGCCGGGCGATGTGGTGGCTGTTGGCCCAGTCACGGATCTGGGTCCAGATCGCCGGGGTGGTGTTCTCCTGCTGGTCCGACAGGCCGTTCATGCCGGAGATGCCGATGTGGGCGTAGGCGGTCGCGTCGTCCCAGCCGAAGGTGGACTTCAGCTTGTTCTTCAACCCCTCCGTGGCGTTAACGGTGTTGCCGTACATGTCCGAACCGCCGGCGAAGTCGAACGGCATGATGGTGAAGACGTCGATGTCGGCGCCGAGCGACTTGGCCTGCTCGATGAGACGGTTGCCGTAGTAGGTCGGCCCGGTCGTGGACGTCCCGAAGGTGACGATGGTCTTCAGGCCGGGGTTGTTGGCCTTGACCGTCTTCAGCGCGGTGAGGATCCGCGCCTGCACGGCCTCGTTCTCGAACTCGTCCGTGTTCTCGATGTCCATGTCGATCGCCTTGAGGGAGTAGGCGTCGATCACCTTCTGCAGGGCGCCCGCCAGCGCGCTCGCCGAGGAGCAGTTGGCGCCGAGCTTGCTGCCCTGCCAGCCGCCGAAGGAGGGCACGATGTCACCGCCCGCCGAGCGGACCTGGTTGATGACGCTCTGGTCGACCCCGCCGGTCAGTGGCCGGTTGCTGTCCCACATCGGGTTGCACCCGCCCCCGTCGAGCATGAACGCCATCGTGAACCACTTGATGCCGGTCGAGCTCATCACCGTGGATACGCTCGGCGGGTCGCCCCAGCCCTCGAACAGGTAGGGCGCGGCCTGCTTGAACCCGGTCCCGCCCCCGCCGCCCGCGTTCGTCGTGACACTCACGGAGTTGGAGGCCCCGGAGGTGTTCCCGGCCGCGTCGCGTGCCCGCACGGTGAAGGTGTACGCGGTGCTCGCGGACAGTCCGCTGACCGTGGCGGACGTACCGGAGACGGTGAGCACCCTGGCGGACCCGCTGTACACGTCGTAGCCCGTGACGCCGACGTTGTCGGTGGCGGCGTTCCAGGACAGCGACACGCTGGAGGACGTCTTGCCGGTCGAGGTCAGCCCGCCCGGCGCGGTGGGCGCCTGGGTGTCCGAGCCGCCCCCGCCGCCCGGCCCGTCCAGGCTGACGTCGTCGGCGTAGTAGGTGCCCTGGGCGTACCAGCCGTGGACGTAGATCGTGGCGCTGGTCTGCGAGGCCCCGGTGGTGAAGGACACCGACAGCTTGCTGTAGGCCGACGGTGACGACGCCCAGGTGGAGGCCCCGCCGTCGACACCGAGGTAGACGTACGAGCCGCGCACCCAGCCGGTGAGCGCGTAGGTGGTGTTCGGCTGGACCGTGACGCTCTGGCTGCACTTGGCGATGTCACTCGAACTCACTGCCCCCGCAAGGGCCTTGGAGCCGCCGTGGGTGGGCGAGGAGACGACCGAGCCGAGGTTGCCGGTGCACGACCAGGGCGAGAGGGCGCCCGACTCGAGACCGGGGTTGGTGAGGATGTTGGCCGCCTGAGCGGTGCCCGGCAGGGCCACGGCCCCGGCGAGGGCGAGACCGGCGGTGCCGAGCAGGGCGAGGAGCCGACGCCATGGGCGTCCGAGGGGTCTGGTGCGCACGCGATCTCCCTGAAGGAATGGGGGTGTTCGGGAGTGCAGGGGGAGTGCAAGGGGGTGCGCAACAAAGTTGGTATGGACCAATCCGCCTGTCAAGGCGAGAGACGGAATTGGTCCATACCGGTGAGGGAAATGTCCTTCTGTGTCTTCCCGAACCTCGGTCTTCCCGGAGCCGGGTGGTCGCGGAGCCGGGTGCTTCCTAGAGCGGCAGCGCCTGTGCGGCACCCGCCGTGGTGACCTCGACGGAGTCGGCGGGCGCGGGCACGGCCGACAGCAGCGGCTCGGCGGTCTCCTCCACCCGCTGGTGCGGCAGCGTGACCGCGCGCAGCGGACGCGGTCCCGACACCACCGTGTAGTCCTGCCCCAGGAACGGCGGCACGATCTCGCCCGGGTCCTCGCCGAGCGCCAACTGCACCGCTGCCCAAGGGGCGTTGACGCCGCACAGCGACAGCTGGTGCAGTCCGCCGGCCGGGCGGGTGTTGACGTCCATCAGGACCGGCCGGTCGCCGAACATCCGGAACTGGATGTTGGACAGGTAGTGCAGCCCGAAGCCCTCGGCGATCAGACGCGCCGGCTCCAGCCACTGCTCGTGCAGGGTGAATCCCCGACGGCGGCCGTTCTTCGTCCGGCCGATGGCCATCCGCAGGATGTTGTCCGGGCCGGTGAGGCAGTCCACGGACACCTCCGGCTGCTCCAGGCGCGGCATGACCAGCCAGTCGATCTGCTCCTCGCCCTGCTCCTCGGCCCGCGTCAGCGCCTCGACCACCATGTCGAGCTGGACGTACGGGGTCGGGAAGCCGCTGAGGTGCATCAGGGAGAAGGGGGTGCGGGTGATCACCCGGAAGCCCACCCCGCCCGCACCGGACGCCGGCTTGAAGCACGCGCGGTGCCCGGCCTCCTCCAACTCCTCGACGGCGGCGACGAGTTCGCCGGCGGTGCGGACCCGGAACCACGGCGGCACGGGCACGCCGATCGCCTGCACGGCCTCGTACGCGATCACCTTGTCGTGGAAGACGGCGACGGCCTCCGGCGGCGGCGCGAGCAGCGCCGTGCCGACCGCGTCGAAGTCGGCGCGGTGCGCCACGACGGCCGCCTGGTGCAACCGGGGCACGAACACGTCGATGCTGCGGCGCTTGCACTGCGCGAGGGCGTACTCGACGTACGCGGCGGGGGACAGGCCCTCCGGCTCCAGCTCGGCGGTGTCGGCGGCGGCCAGTACGGGGGAGTCGGCGTCACCGTGCGTGGCGTGGATCTCGACGGCGCGGTCGCTGGGATTTCGTCGCAGCTGATCCGTGAAGAACACGTTCTCCGCGTACGTGCGGTTGAGCCAGACGCGTACGCGAGAGACCATGCAGGCCGCCTTTCACGGTTCGCGGGCAGGGCAAAGCGGGCCCGGCCCGGGCAGGGGGATTGGTGGGTCACCAAACCGCCCTGCGGAAGGGACGTCCATGGCGGTGGTGTTGGGGCGATCATACGGCTTCCCGAGGGTGCGGCGTGCAACGCCCGTGTTACGGATTTTCCGATCTTGTTCACGTGTGGCGCGAGTTCGGGTAGAGGCGCGCTCCCCGGCGCAGGTGGGGCCGGGTCCGGCGGGCGGCCCGGTCCGACCTTGTACGGCACGCGTGAATGTGTTCTCGTGGTGGCACTGGTGTATTCGTGGGAATGCGGAGAGTGGGCTCGTGAGCGGGGGCGGAAGGTGACGTCGACGACCGGTGGCGCCGGACAACTGCTGGCCATCAGCGATCTGCACATCGGTTATCCGGAGAACCGCGCGCTGGTCGAGGCCATGGCCCCGGAGACGGACGAGGACTGGCTGCTGGTCGCCGGCGACGTCTCGGAGAACGTGGCCGACATCAGCTGGGCGCTGAAGACCCTCGCCGGCCGTTTCCGCAAGGTCGTCTGGGTACCCGGCAACCACGAGCTGTGGACCCATCCCTCGGACCCGGTCACCCTGCGCGGAGTCGCCCGCTACGAGCATCTCGTCGAGGTCTGCCGTGACCTGGGGGTCACCACGCCCGAGGACCCCTACCCGGTCTGGGAGGGCCCCGGCGGCCCGGTGGTCGTCGCGCCACTGTTCCTGCTGTACGACTACTCCTTCCTCCCGGCCGGCTGCGCCACCAAGGAAGAGGGTCTGGCGTACGCGGAAGGCACCGGCATCGTCTGCAACGACGAGTACCTGCTGCACCCCGACCCGTATCCCACCCGCGAGGCCTGGTGCCGGGCCCGTGTCGCCGAGACCGAGCGGCGGCTCGCCGGGATCCCCGACGGCCTGCCCGTCGTCCCCGTCAACCACTACCCCCTGCACCGGCACCCGATGGACGTGCTGTGGCACCCCGAGTTCGCCATGTGGTGCGGCACCGGGCTCACGGCGGACTGGCACCGCAGGTTCCGGATCGAGACCATGGTCTACGGCCACCTCCACATCCCGCGGACCACCTGGCACGAGGGTGTGCGCTTCGAGGAGGTGTCGGTGGGCTACCCGCGCGAATGGCGCAAGCGGACGCAGCCACCGGGCCGACTGCGCCGCATCCTGCCCAGGGAGGCCGGGACCGAGTGATCGAGGACCTGTTGCCCGAGTCGGTGGTGGCGGTGGAGGCCTTCGGCGAGGAGGGCGTCCGCGAGTTCGGGAACGCGCCTCTGTTCCCGCAGGAGGAGGCGCTGATCGCGCGGGCGGTCGCCAAACGCCGCCGCGAGTTCACCGTCGTACGCTCCTGTGCCCGGCGCGCCATGCAGAAGCTCGGCGTGCCCGCCCAGCCCGTGCTGCCCGGCGAGCGGGGAGCCCCGCAGTGGCCGGACGGCCTGACGGGCAGCATGACCCATTGCGCGGGCTACTGCGCGGCCGCCCTGGTCCGGGCCGCCGACCTGGCCTCCCTCGGCATCGACGCCGAACCCCACGAGCCCCTTCCCGAGGGCGTCCTGTCCGCCGTCGCCCTGCCCGCCGAGGCCGAGCGGCTCGGCAGGCTGGCCGCGGGGCGTCCCGAGGTGCACTGGGACCGGCTGCTGTTCAGTGCCAAGGAGTCCGTCTACAAGGCGTGGTTCCCCCTCACCCGTAAGTGGCTGGACTTCAGCGAGGCGGACATCGACCTCGCCCCTGCCTCCGCCTCCGCCTCCGCTTTCGCAACCGGTCCCGCCGAGGGCGCGGAGGGCGTCTTCCGCGCCCGGCTGCTCGTCCCCGGACCGGTGGTCGGCGGCCACCGGCTCGGGCACTTCGACGGCCGCTGGAGCGTCCGCCGGGGGCTGCTGGCCACGGCCGTCACCGTGCACCACGGCTGAGACGGCGACCGCCCCCGGGGGTCACCGGCCCGGGCACCAGTGGTGCAGCAGCCGGAAGAACTCCTCCTCGTTGCCCGCCAGGCCCGCGGCGGCCAGGGCCTGTTCCGCCTCGGCCAGGACGGCGGGCGGGACGACCGGGGGCAGCCGGTCCTGCGGCGGACCGGAGGCGCCCGCGCCCTCGCCGTCCCCCTCGTCGCCGAAGGCGGCACGTACGGTGTGCAGCAGCCGCAGGTAGGCCTGTACGGCGGTGCGCTCGCGGTCGGTCAGTACGGCAGTGGGCATCGGTCGGCTCTCCCCGTGTCGGCTTCGTGTCCCCCGCGCCCGACGGCGCGTACGCCCCCATGCGGCGACGCACCCCCCAGCTTGCCGGGCACCACTGACAATCCGGCCCGACCCGGCCTCGGTTCGCCCGCTTAGCGGAGGTGAAACCTCCTTGAAATCCCCTGGCCGAAAGGGGTTCTACGCTGTGGAGAAGGGCTTTCGGCGGACCGTCGACGGCCGGCGGAACAGGAGGTGATCGGGTGGTCGACGTCCCACAGCGGCGCCCGGCGCACGGTACCCGGCTGCGCCCGGTGGGCGACGGAGAACTGGAGCTGCGCCACCGGGTCGTGCACGGATACCGGCGCGCCTTCCGCATGGCCGGCGAGGGCCCGGCGCTGGTCCTCATCCACGGCATCGGCGACTCCTCGCAGACCTGGGCCGAACTGATCCCCGATCTCGCCCGCACCCACACCGTCATCGCCCCGGACCTCCTCGGCCACGGCGCCTCCGACAAACCGCGCGCCGACTACTCGGTGGCCGCGTACGCCAACGGTCTGCGCGATCTGCTCAGCACGCTCGGCATCGAGTCGGCGACCCTGGTCGGACACTCGCTGGGCGGGGGAGTGGCGATGCAGTTCGCCTACCAGTTCCCCGAGCGCACCGAACGGCTGATCCTCGTCAGCGCGGGCGGAGTCGGCCGCGAGGTGAACCCCGCCCTGCGGCTGGTCTCACTGCCCGGCGCCCATCTGGCGCTGTCCGCCCTCCGGTTGCCGGGCGCCCGCTTCCAGTTCGGCCTCGCCGTCCGTCTGATGAAGCTGCTGGACACCGATCTCGGCCAGGACGCCCCCGATCTGCTCCACCTCGTCGACGCCCTGCCGGACGAGACCGCGCGCAACGCCTTCATCCGCACCCTGCGCGCGGTCGTCGACTGGCGTGGCCAGGTCGTGACCATGCTCGACCGCTGCTACCTGACGGCCGGCATGCCGACGATGCTGCTGTGGGGCGACCGGGACAGCGTGGTGCCCGTGCGGCACGCGTACGGCGCCCACGAGGCGATGCCCGGCAGCCGGCTGGAGATCTTCGAGGGGGCCGGCCACTTCCCGTTCCACAGCGACCCCGCCCGGTTCCGCGCCCTCGTCGAGGAGTTCACCCGCACCACGGCCCCGGCCGACTGGAGCCGCGACCACTGGCGCCGGCTGCTGCGCGAGGGCCGGCCCGGAACGGGGACGGCGGGTGCGCCGGACGGCACGCAACGGGACCTGCGCGGGGCGAGCGAGCGCAGCGCGACCTGACGGCCGTACGCGGGAGCACGAGGGAGTTCGGGCGTATATCCGGCCGGGAGCGCGCTCCTACGGCCCCAGATAGCCCAGCGAGGCCTCGATCCGGCCGGCCAGGTGGTCCCGCTGGCCCCGCTCCCGCGGCGACGAACCCGACAGCCAGGTACGGCACTTGCTGGCCAGCAGCAGGCCGAAGCTCTCGGCCTCCCGCTCGTCGGTCAGGTCGAATCGGGTGCGCGCGGCGACGCTGCGCACCGTCGCCCGGAGATCCGCCCCGTCGCTGAGTAAACGGGCCGCGACCGCGGTGCCCTCGACGTGGTGGCCGCAGTGGCCCGCCTTCATGTGCCACAGCTCGTGGCCCAGGATCACCAACTGGTGCTCCGGCGCGGTGCGTTCCTCGATGACGACGAGGTCCTGGTCGGCCATGTCGAGCCACAGACCGCTGGCCGTGTCGGCCGGGAAGGGGGCCATCCGGAAGTGCACGGGGCGGCCGCGCCGTCTGCTCATCCCGTCGCACAGGGCGGTGTACAGGTCGGCCGGCGGGGCAGGCGCCGGCAGGGTCAGTTCCGCGACCAACTCGCCGCTGAGACGGCGCATTTCCCTGGCGATGCTCACAGTTCTCCCCCGGATCACGACTCGGGCCGCTTCACGCTCTCCAGGAGCATGTCCAGCCACTCGGCGACCTTGTCGCGGTGCTGGTCGGTGGGCAGCTGGGCGGCCCGCCACGCGATCCCGCGCACGCCGTGGTCCTGCAGCAGCCGTTCCAGCGGGTCCTCGGCGGCCGCGGCCGCCTCCCGCGCGGCGAGCTTCTGGAGCAGCTCCTGCTCGATGTGCTGGAGGGCGCCCGCGAGCGCCTCCGGGTCCTCGGCCGTGAGGAAGCCGGCGTGCACCCGGAAGAAGCGCTGGAGGGCGTCGCAGTGCTCCATCGTGGGCCGCCGGTCGCCGTTGATGAGGGCGCCCGCCTGCTGGCGCGACATGCCGGCGCCGTCGGCGATCTCCTGCTGGGTGTACCTACGGCCGTTCGGCTTGAGCCGGGTGCGGCGCAGCAGGTCCAGGCGCTGCAGGAAGCGGGCCTGCACATCGGGCTCACCGGCGGGCCGGCCGCTCAGCAGGGCCTTGACCACCGACTCCGGCACACCGGAGGCGACGGACAGCCGCCCGGTGCCGAAGACCTCCGCGTGCGGCACGCCGAGCCGGTCGGCGAGCGCGGCGACACGGGCGACGACGGCCGACATCAGCACCGTCGCCGCGGCGCCCGGAACCTCGAAGCCATCATCCGACACCGACAGGTCTCCTAGGTCTCTCACGTCCCTCTCACCGGCACACGATCACCCACACAGACGGTCGCCGTGAACTGCGTGGAGAGTAGCCGGTCTTTCGAACTCACATCCAGGTCTCGCCACAACTGTGGCCAATTTCAGCCGTCAACCAGCACGGAATGCCACGATAGTTGACACCGATCGCGTCGGGGCATCAGGATCGGGGCGCCGCGTGAAGGCCGCATAGGCAAGAGGGGTGACCTCCCGATGGCATATCAGGCAGGAGGGCAGCGGTCCGTACCGCGGCCCGTCCCCGAGAGTCTCGAGGCCCAGGCGTACCTGCACGACTACGCCACGTACCTGGAGGCCGTCCCCTTTCCGTCCGTCGTCCTCGACCACCGCTGGGACGTCGTTCTCTCCAACGACGCTTTCGCGTCACTTTTCCGGGAGGTGGGCCCGCATCCGACGGCCCTGCCCGGCGACAACTTCCTGCGCTTCGTCCTCTTCCATCCCGACGCCCCCTCGGTTCTCGGTGACCACGAGGCCGGCTGGTGCCTGCCGATGCTCGCCCGCTTCGCCGCGGCCGTGGAGCGCCACGGTCACGACCACGGGCTGCAGGCGATCCGCCGCGAGATCGCCCAGGATCCGATCATGGAGGCCGCCTACCGTCACGGGCTGCCGCACTGGATCCGCGCGGTCGGCGAGGAGGCCGTCGAGCACGACGGGGCGGTCCGGCCCCTTCTGCACCCCGACCCGCGCTGGGGCGCCACGGAGTGCCGCATCGTCGGCGACACCCCCAGGACCCTGCACGACATGGGGTACACCCGGCTGACGATGGTGCTGCGCTCCACCCGCCCGGCGCCCGTCCCCCGCAGGACACGCGGCGCACGCCGCGGCGCGAGCCACCTCAGCGTGGTCCCGGCCCCCGAGGCCTGACCGGGCACCGTCGGCGTTCAGGTCGCCGGCGGCGCCCTGGTCGGCACCGCGTGCGCGTGGCAGCGTGCGCGCTACCGCGTGCGCGTTCAGTGCGGCGGATGAGCGTCCGACTTCGTGAGGCGGTCCACCCGGGTGCCCCGCTTCGCCACCTGGATCTGCTCGTACACATGGGTCCGCAGTTCCGCGAAGCGCGGGGCCACCCGTGTGTGCAACTGGTCGCGCTCCGCCGGGAGATCGACCTTCAGCTGTTCCTGGACGACCGTCGGTGAGGCGGACAGGACGAGGACCCGCTCGCCGAGGTAGACGGCCTCGTCGATGTCGTGCGTGACGAACAGGATGGTGATCCCGCGCTCCCGCCAGAGTCCCCGGACCAGGTCCTCCAGGTCGGCGCGGGTCTGCGCGTCCACGGCGGCGAACGGCTCGTCCATCAGCAGGACCCGGGGCTCGTAGGCGAGGGCCCGGGCGATCGCCACCCGCTGCTGCATCCCGCCCGACAGCTGCCACGGGTACGCGGAGAGCGCGTCCTCCAGGCCGACCGAGCGAAGGGCGTCCGCGACCAGCTCCCGCCGTCGCGCCTTGAACAACCCCTTCTGTTTCAGCGGCAGTTCGACGTTCTCGCCCACCCGCATCCACGGGAAGAGGCTCCGCCCGTACTCCTGGAAGACGAACGCCATGTCCGGCGGCGGCCCGGTCACCCGCCGTCCCTCCAGGAGCACTTCGCCCGAGGTCGGTGTGAGCAGCCCCGCCATGCACTTCAGCAGGGTCGTCTTGCCGCAGCCCGACGGGCCGACGAGACACACGAGTTCACCCGCCTCGACGGTGAAGGTGAGGTCGCGCACCGCCTCGACCCGGCGCCCGGACCCCTCGTAGACCTTCCGCAGGCCGGACACTGCAAGACGCGGGTGCATGGAACGCCCTTTCGCGAGGGTCACGGGGACCGCCGGGTGGATGCGCGCAGGCCGTGGTACCAGCCGAGCACCCGGCGCTCGACGACCTGGAAGAGCACCGACAGGACGAAGCCCAGGAGGCCGAGCACCAGGATTCCGGTCCACATGTCGGGGATGGCGAAACCCCGTTGGAACTGCACGATGGTGAAGCCGAGCCCGTTGCTCGCGGCGAACATCTCGCTGATGACCATGAGGATGATGCCGATCGACAGCGCCTGGCGCAGCCCCGCGAAGATCTGCGGGCTCGCCGACGGCAGCACCACGCTGCGCAACCGGGCGAGACCCGAGACGCCGTACGACCGCGCCGTCTCCGCCATCACCGGGTCCACTGCCCGCACGCCCTCCACCGTGTTGAGCAGGACCGGCCACACACAGCCGCTCGCGATGACGACGACCTTCATGGTGTCGCCGATGCCCGCGAACAGCATGATGACCGGCACCAGCACGGGCGGCGGCACCGCCCGCAGGAACTCCAGGACCGGTTCGCACACCGCCCGCACCCGCCGGTAGGAGCCGATGACCGTGCCCAGGGCGACCCCGACGACGGCCGCCGTCGCGTAGCCGCCGAGCAGCCGCAGCACGCTCGGCCGGACATCGGCGCGCAGCCGCTCTGCCGTCCACACGTCGGGAAAGGCCTTCAGGATCGTGCGCAGCGGCGGCCAGTACACGTTCGTACTGCCGTCGGACGCCACCCACCACGCGGTGACCAGCACGGCCGGCAGCGCGAGCGTGAAGAGCAGCCGCAGCAGGACGCGCCGCCAGACGCCCGACCTTGCCCGGACGGGGGATGTGCCGGTCACACCGCCACCTCCCCGCGCACCGACTGGTGCCAGGCCAGCGCGCGCCGCTCCACCGTCCGGGCGCCCACGTTGATCAGCAGTCCCAGCACCCCGGTGACCACGATGAGGGCGTACATCTCCGGCACCGCCTGCGAGGTCTGCGCGACGGCGATGCGCGCACCCAACCCCGGCGCCCCGATGACCAGTTCGGCCGTGATGACGAGGATCAGCGCGACGGCCGCCGCGAGCCGTACGCCGGTCATGACGTACGGCAGCGCGGTCGGCCACAGGACGTGCCGGATGCGCGCCCAGGTGCCGAGACCGTAGGAGCGGGCGGTCTCCTCGGCGACCGGGTCGACGTCCTGGACGCCGTACAGGACCTGGATCAGGATCTGCCAGAAGGAGGCGTAGACGACCAGCAGCAGGACCGAGCGCAGTTCGGTGCCGTACAGCAGCACGGCGAGGGGGATCAGGGCGACCGACGGGATCGGGCGCAGGAACTCGATGGTCGACGCCGTCGCGTCGCGCAGGTGCGGGACGACCGAGACGATCACGCCGGCGACGATCCCGGCACCCACCGCGATCGCCAGCCCGAGGGCCCAGCCGGTGAGGGTGTCGCCGAGCGCCGCCCAGAAGGCGGAGTCGGCGAGTTCGTCGCCCAGCGCACCGGCGATGCGACTGGTCGGCGGGAAGTAGGCCTCCTTGACCAGCCCGAGCCGCGGCACCGCCTCGCCCAGGGCGAGGAAGGCCGCGAGCCCGGCCGTACCGAGTGCGAGGTTCGTGCCTCTCACGGCAGCAGCTTCTCCAGGTCCGGGGTCGACTTGAAGAGCTTGTCCCGCTCGCCGAGCTTCTCCAGGGCCTCGATCGACGAACGGTTCGCCTCGGCGGGCCACTTGGGCAGTGTCACCTGGGCCAGCACCGACGTCGGGATCTTGGTGTAGGTGGTGACGATCTGCCGGACCTCGTCCGGGTGCGCGTCGGCGTAGGCGAGGGACTCCGCGGTGGCCTCCTGGAACTTCTTCACCACGTCCGGGTTCTTCTGCGCGTACTGCGTGGAGGTGAAGTACATGGCGACGGTGAGGTTCGGTGCCACGTCCACCAGCGGCGAGGCGATCTCCACACCGCCCTGGCTCTTGACGGTCGCCAGGGCCGGTTCGACGACCATCGCCGCGTCGATCTGCCCGCTGTCCAGGGCGGCGGCCATCTGGTCGAAGGCCAGCTCGACGAACTTCACCCGGTCCGGGTCGCCGCCCGCCTTGCGCACCGACTCGCGCACCGCGGTCTCGTTGATGTTCTTCAGGGTGTTGATGGCGACCTTCTTGCCCTCCAGGTCCTTCGCGGACTTGAGCGGGCTGTCCTTCTTCACCGTGATCGCCCCGAAGTCCTTGCCCTGTACGCCGGTTGAGGCGATGCCGTTCGAAACGGCCTGCACAGGGACGTTGTTGGACTGGGCGACCATGAGGGAGGTCAGGTTGCTGAAGCCGAACTGGAACTGGCCGCTGACGACTCCGGGCACGATCGCCGCGCCGCCCTGCGCGGTGGTGATCGACAGCTTCAGGCCGTGCTTCTCGTAGAAACCCTGTTTCACGCCCAGATAGACGGGTGCCACGTCGACGATGGGGATGAGTCCGAGTTCGACGGTCGTGGTGCCTGCCGACGACGAACTCCCGGTGGACGTACCGGAGTCGTCGGACGAGCCACAGGCCGCCGTGGCGAGCAGGAAAGTGCCGGCCGCGAGACCGGCGAACAGACGACGCAAGGCTCCTCCTGTGCAGACAACGGTGTTCCGACAGGCTGTGCGCACACCGCACAGTAGTGCTCAATTGGCGTGCAGGGAACGTAGAGCCCGCTGTCCGACGGGGTCAATGGGTTTGGCTGACGAAATTGTTGACAGTCTGGGAGGACGGCATGTCCACCGTGACCCGAGCACCGCATTTCGTGAGGTCGTTCGAGCGCGGCCTCGCGGTGATCCGCTCCTTCGACGCCGAGCACCCCGAACGCACCCTCAGCGATGTCGCCCGCGCCTGCGGACTGACGCGGGCGGCCGCCCGGCGCCTGCTGCTCACCCTCGTGGACCTGGGATACGTGCACAGCGACGACCGGCTCTTCCGGCTCACCCCGCGGGTGCTGGAACTCGGCTACGCCTATCTGGCCGGCCTCACGCTCCCGCAGGTCGCCGAGCCGCATCTGGAACACCTCGTCGCACAGGTGAAGGAATCCTCGTCGCTGTGCGTCCTGGACGGCGACGACATCGTCTATGTCGCCCGGGTGCCGGCCACCCGCATCATGGCGGCCGTCATCACCGTCGGCACCCGCTTCCCGGCGCACGTCACCTCGGTGGGCCGGGTGATGCTGGCCGCCCTGCCGGACGACGAACTCGAACTCCGCCTGGAGCGGGCGCAGCTGCGCCCGCTCACCGCACGGACGCTGGTCGCGCCCAAGGATCTGCGGGCGGAACTGGCACGGGTACGGCGCCAGGGGTACGCACTCGTCGACCAGGAACTGGAGGAGGGGCTGCGGTCGGTGGGCGCCCCGGTGCGCGGCCGGGACGGCACGGTGGTGGCCGGCGTGAACATAGCCGTCCACGCCGGCCGCACCTCGGTGGCGGCGGTCCGCCGGGATCTGCTGCCACCGCTGCCGGCGGCCGTGGCACGGATCGAGGCCGACCTGCGGGTCACCGGCCCGACGGCACGTGCCGCCGCCCCCGGGGTCACAGATCCAGGACGAGTTTCCTCCCCCGGCACCGGGACACGCAGATCATCATCGTCTCCCCGGCCTCCCGCTCCTGCGGACTGAGGACCGAGTCCCGGTGCTCCGGCGTGCCCTTGAGCACATCGGTCTCACAGGTGCCGCAGGTGCCCTCCGTGCAGGAGTAGAGGACCTCGACCCCCGCCGCCCGCACGGTGTCCAGCACGGACACTCCCGCCACGACGGTCACCGTCCGGCCGCTGCGCGCGAGCTCGACCTCGAACTCGCCGTCCTGACCGCTTGGTTGCTCCCGCGCCTGGAACCGCTCGACCCGGAGCGCGTCGGCCGGGCAGCGCTCCTCCACGGCGTCCAGCAGCGGACCCGGGCCACAGCAGTAGACGAGGGTGCCCTCGGGCAGCGCGTCGAGCACGGAACCGAGGTCGAGCAGACCCGTCTCGTCCTGCGGGGCGACGGTGACCCGGTCGCCGTACCGCGCCAACTCCCCGACGAACGCCATGGATCCGCGGGTACGGCCGCCGTAGAGAAGGCTCCACTCGGCGCCCGCCGCCTCGGCCGCCGCGATCATCGGCAGGATGGGGGTGATCCCGATGCCGCCCGCGACGAAGCGGTAGCGGGCCGCCGGGCGCAGCGCGAAGTGGTTGCGCGGCCCGCGCACCCGTACCTTGTCGCCCGGCCCCAACTGCTCGTGCACATGGGCGGATCCACCCCGTCCGGCCGGCTCGCGCAGCACCGCGACCCGCCAAGCGGAACGGTCGGCCGGATCGCCGCACAGCGAGTACTGGCGCTCCAGCTCCGGGCCGAGGACGAGGTCCACATGGGCGCCCGGCTCCCAGGCCGGGAGCGGCTCGCCCAGCGGGTGGCGCAGGGTGAGGGCGAGCACGCCCTCGGCGGCGAACTCGCGGCCCGCGACGACCAGTTCGGTTTCGTACACGCTCATGAGTCGTTTCCTCGCGGCCGGTGTCCTTCGGGGTGGCCGAGCATCCACTCCCACATCTCGATCGGGTCCTGCGAGGTGTGCTCGGTGCCGCAGTGACAGGTGCCGTGCAGCACATCGGTGCCCGGCAGCCAGTCGACGCGGTAGATCTCGCCGGTGGGGCCGGTGCTCACAGGACCTTCTCCACGGGCTTGTCGCCCTCCTCCACCAGCCGGGCGAGGATGCGGCGCGCGGCCAGGCCACCGGTGTCGATGTTGATGCTCAGCTCCTGGTAGCCGGTGCGTTCCGAACCGAGCGTCCGCTGCAGGAGGTTGAGCGCGTCGACGTCCTGCATGACCACCGTGTGGTTGTTGCCCCGCAGGAACTCGGTGACCTCCTCGTCGTCCGTCGCCCAGTCCCGCGAGACCATCCAGAAGTCGTACACCTTGCCGTCGGCGGACGGCGTGATCGCGTAGGTGATCTCGGTGTGGAAGCCGTTCGGGTCGCTGCCGTCCGCCTCGGGCAGGACACCCACCGGCGCGATACGGCTGTGCAGCAGGTACAGACAGGGCGCGTGGTACTCGATGTCCTGCCAGCGGGTGATCCGGCCCTCGATGCCGGTCGAACGGGCGTAGAACGGCGGGCACTCGGCGTCGTCCATGTGCCGGCTCACCCGCACGATCCCCGCGCCCTCGTCGACCTCGGTGGTGATCGGCGTCTCGGCGACCTCGGGGGTGCCGATGTAGCCGCCGTGCAGATACGTCTCGTGGGAGAGGTCGAGGAGGTTGTCGACGAGCAGCCCGTAGTCCGCGTCGATGGGCTCCATGCCCTGGACGGTGGTCCAGCCGGGGGCGTCGAGGTGCCGGGCGCGCGGGATCGTCTGCGGGTCGGCGAGCGACGGGTCGCCGATCCACACCCAGACCAGCGAGTCCTGCTCGACGACCGGGTAGGCGGTGACCCGGGCGGTGCGCGGGATGCGTTTCTGCCCCGGCACGTACACACAGGCGCCGGTCGTGTCGTACGTGAAGCCGTGATAGCCGCACACGATGCGGTCGCCGTCCAGCCGGCTCTCCGACAGCGGGAACCGGCGGTGCACGCAGCGGTCGTGCAGCGCGACGGGCGTCCCGTCCTCCTCGGTCCGGTAGAAGACGAGCGGCTCACCCAGAATCGTCCGGCCGAGCAACTCCTCGCGCCCGACCTCGGTGCTGTAGGCGGCGACGTACCACTGGTTCCTGGCGAATGCGGTGGTGTGCGGCATGGCGTCGGGCTCCCGTCGTTGGGTCGTGGCGACATCGTCGTGACGGGCTGCACGGGGGCGCAACACGGCTTCCGTGTCACGGAAGAGTCCTTCGAAAGTCCCTGGTGAGCGCAGTGAGGTGACGCGTCATGCCTACGGTCGCGGATCTGTACAGACCGACAGCGCGGGTACACGACATGGCTGCGCTCCCCGTCGTCGGCGGGCAGCGGTCGGGAGGAGCAACGGCGGGACCGCAGGCCGTGTGAGCTGCTGATCAGCTGGTACGGCGACGTTGGAGAAGGGCGGCGCGAGGCCGGCCCGCACGTGATTCTGCGTGTCACGGCTGAGGGTGGGCGGCGCGGCGCAAGGTCCTGGCTGCCCTTGCCTGCAGCCGTGATCGCATGGGGTGGTGCGGGGCGGCGTCGGAGGTCAGGACGACGCCGTGGAAATGTGCAGGGACGCCGCGAAGGGCCTTGCGTACGGACCGATGGATGCGGTGAACCCCCTGATCAGCCCGCTGGTCGGGGTTTGCTGTCGCCCGGCTGCCCCACCGGATCCTTCCCTGCCCGTCCCCCGCATGATCGGTACGCTGATACTGGGACGGAACAGAGGGGGCGGCGCGGTCGTGGGTGAGGAAGCGGAGATCAGGACGGCGAAGGAGGCCGCCGACCATGGGCTCATTCTGGCGTTCGGACGGCTGCAAGGGGCGGCCAACCGACTGGAATACATCCTGGGCCGGGCGCTCGAGGAAGAGTGCGGGATCAGCCATCTGGTCTTCGAGGTCCTGCTGATTCTCGGGCGGGCGGACGAGCCCGGGCTGTCCATGCGGGCCGTCGCTCAGGAGCAGGTCCTGACCACGGGCGGCGCCACCCGGCTGGTGGACCGGATGGAGGCGGCGGGACTGGTCGAGCGTAAGGAGGATCCCGATGACCGGCGCGGGCGGCTGGTGCGCCTGACACCGCTGGGTGAGGAGACGGCCGTACGCGCGTCGCGGGTCCATCTCGAGAACATCCAGCGGCACTTCGTGGAGCCTCTCCCCGCTGCGGACCGCGCGCGATTCGCGGAGGACCTCCGCATCCTCAGCCACTCGGCCCGGGACGTGCTGCCCCGGCTGCCCTGACCTGCGGTCCGCCAGCAACGTCGAGGTCATACGTCAGCCACCCCGGTGTGGCCCGGGTCACAGTAATCAAGAAATATCTGAGGTGTCAGTTACTGTTTGGTCAGGTGAATCGCTCGCAGAAGGCGAGCGCCCCACCCTGCCGAGGTCCCTCATGAAGCTCGCCTATGTCTTCGACGCCTACTGCGGCTGGTCGCACGGGTTCTCCGGAACTCTGCGCGAGATCATCTCCCGTCACCCGGACCTGCCGGTCGAGGTGATCTCCGGGGGCCTGTTCACCGGGCCGCGCCGGGTGCCGATCCGTGAGTTCGGCTACGTCCAGGGGGCGAACGCCCGGATCGCGGAGCTGACGGGCGCCGAGTTCGGCGAGGGCTACGAGCGGCTGATCGCCGACGGCACGTTCGTGATGGACTCCGAGGCCGCCGCCCGCGGTGTCGCGGCCCTGCGTCAGGTGGCACCCGAGCACGCGGCGGAACTCGCCGCGGCCCTCCAGTACGCCTTCTACGTCGACGGGCGCAGCCTGTCGGAGGCGGCCACCTACCGGAAGACCGCGGAGGCGGCCGGACTGGACGCAGACGCCGTGGTCGCCGCTTTCGAAGGTCCCGAGGCGCCATATACGGCGGCGGACGACTTCCACCGCGCGGCGGAACTGGGCGTCACGGGCTTCCCCACCCTGCTGGCCGTCGACGGAGACTCCGTCATCTCGTTGGCCCACGGTCACGCCACCGCCGACGAGATCGACCGACGGCTGGCGACGCTTCGCACCCGCTGAACTTCCCCCGTCCCCACCCCCTCCCCGCAAGGAGTCATCCATGAGCACCCTCTCCTTCAAGATTCTCGACCTGGACTTCCCGGCAGGCAGCAAGAACAAGACCGCCACTCTCGTCACCGGCGAGACGGACGCGTTGCTGGTGGACGCAGCCTTCACCCGCGCCGACGGCCACCGCCTGGCCGCCGCCGTCCTCGACTCCGGCAAAAAGCTGACCACGGTCTTCGTGAGCCACGCGGACCCGGACTTCTACTTCGGCGCCGAGGTACTCGCCGACGCCTTCCCCGACGCCGTCTTCGTCGCCACCCCGATCGTCATCGAGCACATCCAGCACTCCTACGAGGGCAAGCTCAAGGCCTGGGCCGCGCTCGGCCCCAACCTGCCCACCCGCCTGGTCGACCTCACCCCCTTGACCGGCGACCTGACCCTGGAGGGCCACCGCTTCGAGCTCAGGGGCGGCCCGGCCGGCCTGCCCGACCGCCACTACCTGTGGCAGGCCGAGTCCCGCGCCCTCCTCGGCGGTGTCCTGCTCTTCCAGCAGGAGCACGTGTGGGTCGCCGACACCCCCACCCCCGGCGACCGCGCGGCCTGGATCGACCTGCTGGACGAAATGGCCGCACTGGAACCGGAGTTGGTCGTCCCCGGCCACCGTCTGCCCGACACCGCGGCCGACGCGACCGCCATCTCCGCCACGCGCGGGTACCTCCTCGCCTTCGAGGAGGAACTGGACAAGGCCGCCGACGGTGCCGCGCTGACCGAGGCGCTCGTGGCCCGGTACCCGGACAACGGCATGCTGATCGCCGCGCAGATCGGCGCGAAGGTCGCCAAGGGCGAAATGAAGTGGGGCTGACCATGGCCGACACCGACTTCGCCGCCTCCACGGCGCCCGCCGACGTCGTACGCCGCCAGTACCTCGCCTCCGCCGCCGGTGACCTCGACGCCCTGCGCGCCACCCTCGCCCCCGACGTGGAGTGGACGGAGATGGCCGGCTTCCCCCTCGCAGGCACCTACCGCACCCCCGACGGCGTCACCTCCAACGTCATGGAGAAGCTCGGCCAGGACTGGGACGGCTGGGCCGCCCACGACGACACCTACGTCGTCGACGGCGAGAACGTCGTCGTCCTGGCCCGCTACACGGCCGTCAACAAGGCCACCGGCAAGCCGATCGACGTCCGTGTCGCCCACCACTTCGTCGTACGCGGCGGCCTGATCGTCCGCTTCGAGCAGTTCGTCGACACCGCGCTCGTACGTGACGCCATGAGCGTCTAGACGCACCAGCCGGCATCCGAAGACAGGAGAAGCCCGTGTCCGCTGTGGACAACAAGGCGCTCGTCATCGCGTTCTACGAGCAGGCGTTCAACGACTACCAGCCGGAAAAGGCTGCCGCCGCGCATCTCGGCGAGAGCTGCATCCAGCACAATCCGGAGGCGCAGGACAGTCCGCAGGCGTTCGTCGGCTACGTCCACTGGCTGCGCGGGCAGTTCCCCGACCTGCGCCTGGACATCAAGCGGACCGTCGCCGAAGGGGACTTGGTCGTCACCCACAGCAACCTGCATCTCAAGCCCGGCGACCGGGGCATGGCCGTCGCGGATTTCTGGCGGGTTGCCGACGGCAGGATCGTCGAGCACTGGGACGTGATCCAGGAGGTGCCCGAGAAGAGCGCCAACGACAACACCATGTTCTGAGTTCCGTGCCCGGATCCACGTGGGGACCGGTCCGCGTCACCAAGGTCTCCTCCGTCACCAAGAGCCACGCGCTGTTACTCACTTTTGGGTGATGGCCTGGGCCGATCCGCCACGGCGCGGCCGGGTGAGGGCAGGTTCCCGGCCTGCGTTCACCCGGGTGTCCTGCCTGGCGGTTCGTCAACATCGTGCAGAAGCCGCATACGTGGACGATACAGCTGAGCGTCACAGCGATATGGGCAACAGGTAACGCAGGCTGTGTTTCCGCTCAATTCCCCTCCGCGGTGGACAGGCTGTGGGGCGCGGCCGTCCGGCCGCCACCGCACACCGCACCAGCCCCCGCGCCAGCCGTGACGGCTGCCGGGTGGGGGCAGGTGCCCGCACCGTCAGGGGGACTTCTTGTCCGCTTCCGCTTCATTCACCGCTCGCCGTCTGGCCGCTGCCGCGCTCGTGGCCGGCGCTCTGGTCTCGGTGGCGGCGCTGCCGGCCACGGCGGCCGATCACGCCCGCCCGCACCGGGCGCAGGTCGAGATCTCGGCCGTCCAGCACGGCTCCACGGGACGCGAGGACCACTCCAACCGCTCGCTGAACAGGGAGCGGGCGCAGCTGACCAATCCCACCCGCCACGCGATCAGCCTGGACGGCTGGACCCTGAGCGACGAGGACGGCCACACCTACACCTTCCACCACTACCGCCTGGCCCCACAGTCCACGGTCCGCGTCCACACCGGAAAGGGACGCGACACCCACGGCGACCGCTACCAGAACCGCCGCACCTACGTGTGGGACGACGACCGCGACACCGTCACCCTGCGCGACAACCGAGGCCGCACCGTCGACGACTACTCCTGGGGCCACCGCCGGGGCGGCCGCCACTGACCCACCCGGGCGAGGTCGTGTCGGCCGCGCGCCGGCGACGCCTCGCGGTGTCGTCGGATCGGCGTTCCATGCCGTCCAGGCCCGGATCACGACCGCGGGGCCAGCGGCCTCCTCATCGACGCCCTCGGCGGCGCGGTCGACGACCGGCCCTGCGGTGCCACCGCCTTCCCGCACCGGGCTGCCGTCGGCGTCGTGCAGTACCCCGAACTCACCGACTGGGCGGTGGCCTACCACGGCGAGAACTACCCGAGGATGCAGCGCGTCAAGGCGGCCTGTGATCCCGAGCAACTGTTCACCTTCCCCCAAGCCGTCACACCCGGCCCGGCCGGGCGCTGAGCCGCGCGCCGCCGATCCGAGCGGGAAGGCCCCGCAGCGACCCCAGGCACGAAGCCGCAGTGGAGTCCCGCGCTGCCACCGGCCCGGCCGTGACCCGCCACACCGCGGGGAAGCGTCCCGGTGGGCTCCGGACGCCCACGAGCGCGCTCGGCAGGTGGGTTGGGCACCCCCACCTGCGATGCGGCTTTGCTCGGCCGGACGACTCTCCTTACGAGAGCGGGAGTTACCGGCTCTCATGGGTTCAGACGGCGGCCTGAGTGCCCGTCGGCCGTGCCCCGGTCAGGGGTGCTTGTCGCATCGGGCGTCGAGCGGTGAGAGGCAGGCGCCCGCCCGGTCCGCGTCGCTCGCGCGGGTACAACCCTTTGTCGATGTCGCGGGTCTTCGTCGGTGATCACGTCGTGATCGCACTGACGAGGAGACCATCATCACCGCCATACGAAAGACCTTGACTGCCACCGCAGTTGTCGGCGCCGTCCTGGTGGGTTCGGCCGCCTGCGGCACCGTGGAGCAGCTCACCGCCGGGAAGAAGCTCGACGAGGCCTTCGAGAGGCTCGCGAGCGAGAAGTCGATCTCTTTCGAGCTCGGACTGGACACGGATGCCCAGAGCCTGAGGGCGCTGGACGCCTCGATGGATCCGGAGCCCGGTGAGGAGTTGCCCGACGAGGTCGCCGATCTGTTGAGTGGCGCGAAGGTCAGTGTCACGGTGCAGTCGAAGAAGCCGATCGGGGAGTCCGGGGAGAAGGACTACGTCGGCATGGCGATGAAGATCAGCACCGAGGACGGCGACCTCACCGAGTACCGGGTCATCGGCGACTACACGTACATCCGCTCCGACGTGAACGCCCTCGGCAAGGCCATGGGCTTCCCCGTGCCGTCGATGAAGGACCTTCCCCCGGAGGCGGGCGGGCTCAAGAAGGTGCTCGACGGGGAGTGGGTGAAGATCAACACCAAGGAGATGGAGAAGACCGCCGCCGAGATGGGTGCGGAGCCGGGTGCGACGCCCGCGCCGGAGTCCACCCTCGACGCCAAGGCGCAGAAGCAACTGCTGGAGGCGCTGCGCGAGACCATCGCCCGCGAGGTCGTCTTCAAGACCGCCGGTGACGAGGACGGTTCCGAGCACATCACCGCCACCGCTCCGTTCCGTACGCTGATCACGGAGTTCCTCGGCGAGATCCGTCCGCTCGCGAAGAACTTGCCGCCGGGCGTGGAACTCCCCACGGACGAGGACCTCAAGGACGCCCCGAACGCCAAGGTATCGGCGGACTTCACCCTCAAGAACGGCGAGTTGACCGAGGTCTCCGTCGATCTCGCCAAGCTGGCCGAGAACGCGAAGGTGAAGAAGCTGGGGCTGGTGGTGCGGATGAGCGAGGGGCAGAAGCCCACGGCCCCGGCCGGCGCCACCGAGCTGGACATGGAGGAGCTCCTCGGTGGGTTCGGCGCCGCGATGATGGATGACGAGGCCTTCCTCGATGACGAGGCCTTCTTCGACGACGAGGCCATCCTCGAAGGCGCGGCATAGACACGCGCCACGCCACGCTTCGCCCGTCCCGCCTCGGGGCGGGCGGGGCGGGCAAGGGCGTTGCGTACACGCCCTGTCGAGCCCGCTCGACGAGGCTGGACCGCCAGACACGGATCGCCCGGTGAATGGCTCTGTACGCTCTCGGCTCGCGCGCGCTCACTCGTGCAAGTAGCGGAACTTCGTCAGGGGTGCCATCGGCCCCGGCGCGGCACGGTCCGCCTCCGCGACCGGAATCCCTACCCTGACGTCAGGGTAGGGATCGGCGGGGTCGTACGAGCGGCGCCGCCGGACGAGAAGGGCCAGGGCCACGGGCGTGGACGACAGGCACATGCGGATCGGCGAGGTCGCCGCGCGGACGGAGCTGTCCCTGCGCACCATCCGGCACTACGAGCAGGCGGGTCTCGTCACCCCCTCGGCACGCTCCCAGGGCGGCTTTCGCCTCTACACCGAGGCCGACGTGCAACGGCTCATGGTGGTCCGCCGTATGAAGGCCCTCGGCTTCACCCTCGACCAGATGCGTGACCTCCTCGACGCCACCGACCGGCTCGACGGCGACACCGGCCTCGGCCCCGACGAGCGCCGAGCCCTCATCGAGCGTGTACGCGAGTACGAGCGGGCCGCCACGGAACAGGTCGACAGGCTGCGCGCGCAGCTGGCTCGCGCCGAGGACTTCGCCGCCACCCTCACAACGCGCCTGCACCATCCGCCCGCCGTACGGTCCTGAAGCGGCGTCGAACCGATCGGCGGGCCAGGCCTTCGGGCCGACGGTCCGATGACTCGGTGGCCGGCGTCGGCGACGGCCCCCATCGGCTCCGCTCCCATCGGCTCCGCTCCCTTCGACGACGTTCCGTCCCCCCGAAAAACGTGCCGCTTACGGGTATTGGGTCCATCCGTTGCGAAAGCGCCTG
Organism: Streptomyces sp. NPDC058295; assembly: GCF_042880655.1. Taxonomy (NCBI): domain Bacteria; kingdom Bacillati; phylum Actinomycetota; class Actinomycetes; order Kitasatosporales; family Streptomycetaceae; genus Streptomyces; species Streptomyces sp. NPDC058295. The sequence goes on along the minus strand of NZ_JBHVYO010000002.1, from coordinate 163,185 downwards.
CGGATTGGTCCGGAAAGAGAATTCCTTCGATCGGGTGAGCGACCAATCCGGGCCGCGTTCAGACCCGGATTCCCCATGTGACGGACGACGAGAAGAAAAGGCGAGATCCCGGCGGTCGGCTGCGGCCGGCGCTCGGCGCGCTCAGTGGCGTCCTCGCGGGATGCGCGGCGCTCGCCGTCGCCGAACTGGTGGCGGGGTGGGTGCGTCCGCAGGCCGGTCCGGTGATCGCGGTCGGCGGTGCGGCGATCGACCGGACGCCCACAGCCGTGAAATCCTGGGCGATCCGGAATTTCGGCACCGACGACAAACTCGTCCTCCAGCTCGGGATCCTTGCCGTACTCGCTCTGTTCGCCCTCGCCTTGGGCGTTCTCGCGCTGCGACACCGGCGGAGCGGATCCGCCGGAGTTCTTCTCTTCGGTGCCGTGGGCGCGGTGGCGGCGATCGGCCGGCCGGATTCCACGGGGCTCACCGACGCGCCGCCCTCTGCCGCGGGCGCGGTCGCCGGAGCCGTTCTCCTGTACTTTCTGGCCGGCCGTCTCGAGTTCCGTGAGTCGGCACCGGGCGGGGCGGGCGGCACGGAGGGCGAGGCATCCCCGCGACCGGGGTGGGACCGGCGGGGGTTCGTGCTCGCGGCGAGCGCGGCCGCGGTCGCGTCCGCCGGGGCCGGGGCGCTCGGCCGGGTACTGAACGGGTCGAGCGGCCGTGACGCGGTCGCCTCCCGCGCGGACCTGGTACTGCCCGCCCCGGGCTCGCCCGCCCCCGCAGTGCCGAAAGGCGCGCGGTTGCGGCTTCCCGGGGTCAGCCCCTTCACGACGCCGAACCAGGACTTCTACCGGGTGGACACCGCCCTGGTGGTGCCCAAGGTGGACGCGACCGCCTGGCGGCTGCGCATCCACGGCCGAGGCGTCGCCCGCCCGGTCACGTTGACCTTCGACGACCTGTTGCGGCGCGAGCTGATCGAGCGTGACATCACGCTCACCTGCGTCTCGAACGAGGTCGGCGGCCCGTACGTGGGCAACGCCGGCTGGACCGGCGTACGCCTGGCCGATCTGCTGGCCGAGTGCGGGGTCCGGCCTCCCTCCGGGGGAGGACCCGCCGATCAGCTGGTGGCCCGGTCGGTGGACGGCATGACGATCGGCAGCCCGGTCGAGGACGTGATGGACGGCCGCGACGCGCTGCTCGCCGTCGGGATGAACGGCGAACCGCTGCCCTTCGCGCACGGCTTCCCGGTCCGCATGGTGGTGCCCGGCCTCTACGGTTATGTCTCCGCCTGCAAGTGGATCGAGGACATCGAGCTCACCACGTTCGACGCCTACGACCCCTACTGGGTGAAACGCGACTGGGCCCGCAGGGCGCCGATCAAGACCCAGTCGCGCATCGACACCCCCAAGCCCTTCGCCCGCCCCAGGACCGGCACCGTCATGGTCGCCGGGGTCGCCTGGGCCCAGCACCGCGGTATCGACCGGGTCGAGGTCCGCGTCGACGACGGCCCCTGGCAGCAGGCCCGCCTCGCGGCCGAGGACTCCCGCGACACCTGGCGCCAGTGGTCCTTCCCCTGGCAGGCGACCAAGGGCGGCCACACCCTCACCGTGCGCGCCACCGACCGCACCGGCGCGGTACAGACCGCGGAACGCGCCCGCACGGTGCCCGACGGCGCCAGCGGCCGGCACTCCGTCGTGGTCACCGTCGACTGACCCCCGACCGGCCCACCCGAACCACCTTTCCCCCCACCTATGAACGCAACGCAGCGCTCGCTGCGCCAACCCACAGGAGAACACCATGAACACCCGTATCCGCCGTGCCGCCATGACCATGGCCGCTGCCGCCCTTCTGCCGCTCGCGCTGAGCGCCTGCTCCGACAACGGCAGCGATACGAGCAGCGCGGACTCCTCCGGTAAGACCTCCGCGTCGGGGACCGCCTCCGACGACGGCATGGCCGGCGCCGGCAGCACCGCCACGGCGGACCAGCCGTTCGGTCCGGCCTGTTCGTCGGTGCCCGCGAGCGGCGCCGGCTCGTTCGACGGGATGGCCCAGGACCCGGTGGCCACCGCGGCGTCCAACAACCCCGCCCTGTCCACGCTGGTGACCGCGGTGAAGAAGGCCGGGCTGGTCGACACCCTCAACAACGCCCAGAACATCACCGTGTTCGCCCCGACCAACGACGCCTTCGCCAAGATCCCCAAGGCCACCCTGGACAAGGTCCTCAACGACAAGGCCCAGCTGACGAAGATTCTCACCTACCACGTGGTGGGCCGGAAGCTCGCCCCGAAGGACCTGGAGAACGGCTCCTTCGACACGCTGGAGAAGTCCAGGCTGACCACCTCGGGCTCGGGCGAGTCCTACACCGTCAACGACTCCGCCAAGGTGGTCTGCGGCAACGTCAGGACCGCCAACGCCGACGTGTACATCATCGACACCGTCCTGATGCCCACCGGCTGACGGAACATGGGCTGAGGGCACATGGGCTGGCGGCACATGGGCTGGCGGCACATGGGCTGGCGGCACATCGGCCGGCCGGGCGCAGCACCATCGGTGCCCGGCGGCCGAGGGCCGAATGGCTGGCACGGAGGCGACAAGGCCGGTTCGGCTGCCCCACCATCGAGGAGAACGAGGTCGTAGGGGCGACACCGGGGCGTGCCGCGCACCGCCGCCACCACCTGGTGACCGAGACCGTCCGGAGGCGGATGTGACAGTGAACCGGCTGGGCCTGGTCGTGCACGGCGGACGTCCGGAGGCCGTGGCGGTGGCGGGCGTCGTCCGCGCGTGGTGCGCGCAACACGCCGTGCGCTGCGCGGACATCGACGTGTGGGACGACGGCGGCCGGCGCGGCGCCCGTGAGGAGGTCGAGGCCGCGGGCCACCCCGACCTCGTGGTGACCCTGGGCGGCGACGGCACCTTCCTGCGCGGTGCCCGGCTGGCCGCCGCGAACGACGCCCTGGTCCTGGGGGTCGACCTGGGCCGGGTGGGCTTTCTGACGGAAGTGTCGGCGGCCGCGGTGCGCTCGGCTCTGGACGCGGTGCGGGAGGGCCGGTTCGAGGTCGACAGCCGCATGCTGCTGGCCCTGCGCGCCTCGCGCCGGCTGGAGGTGCCGGCGGGCATGGAATCGCTCATCGAGTACGGCCGCGGGCCGCTCCTGCCGCCTCCGCAGGTGCGGCCCGACTGCGAGGTCGACAAGGACTGGGGCATCCCGCTGGACGTCACCGCGCTCAACGACATCGTGGTGGAGAAGCTGGTCAGGGACCGCCAGGTGTCGGTCGGGGTCTACGTCTCCGGGCGGCTGCTGGCCTCCTACTCGGCCGACGCGCTGCTCGTCGCCACGCCGACCGGCTCCACCGCCTACAGCTTCGCCGCCGGCGGGCCCGTCGTCTCGCCCCGGGCGGAGGCCCTCGTCTTCACACCGGTCGCTCCGCACATGACCTTCGACCGCTCCGTCGTCACAGCCCCCGACGAGCCCGTCGGGCTGCGCCTGCTGGAACGTTCGGGGACGGCCGCGGTCAGCATCGACGGCCAGTTGCGCGGTGTGCTCGACCCGGGGGACTGGATCGGCGTGTACGCCGCCCCGCGCCGCCTGCGGGCCGTCCGGCTGGGCCCGATGGACTTCTACGGCCGACTGCGCGAGCGGATGAACCTGACCGACGCCCCGGCCGCGGTCGCGGACGGTTCCCCCGCCCCGCTGTGGTCGTTCACGACGCCACCACCCGGCGACCTCGCCCATCTGACCCTGCTGACGGCCCCGGACGGTACCTGACCGGGCCGAGGCTCCGCCCGGCGCCGGAGCGGATCACTCCCGCGTCCGGTCGATCCCCGACGCACGGGCGGCTTCGTCAGGGCATGCGTGACGCCGCCGTGCGGGCCAAGGACAGGGTGCGGGAGCGGGAGGGCGCCGTGGGGCTGCCCGCCTCGCCGAGGACGACCAGGATCTTGCCCACGACCACCAGGACCAGGACCAGGGTCTCCTGGATCGTTCCGCAGGTCGGTCCGCACATGTCCGGCGGGGAGCTGGCCCGTCGTCAGCAGGGCGGACGACAACCGGGCGGCGGTGGGCAGCTCGGGTGCGGCCGGGGTGCCGGCTCCGGATGTCGAGCCGCCACCGGATCCCGGCCCCGTTCCCGAACCGCCGCCGCTTCGGCCGCCTCCGCCGGATCCTCCGCTACCGCCGGATCCCGTGCTCCCTCCGCTTTCCTCACCCGCGCCGCCGCTCCCCGGCGTGCCGGAACCTCCCGTACGGCCCGTCGTACCCGCACCGCTCGTGCTTCCCGAGGGGGACGGGGAGCCCGCCGAGGCCTTCGTGGAGGCCGAGGCGATCGCGGACGTGGAACGGAGGGGGCCGGGGCCTTGGTCGTCGCCGACGACGACAGCGACGGGTCGACGGGGACGACGGTGTCCGCCTGGTCGGTGGCGTGGCCGCACGCGGTGAGCGCCGTGGCCAGGAGCGCGGCCAAGCTCATTACATTCGGTCATAAATGAATAGATGTTGTCCCTTTCGTCTGCTGAGGCGAAAGGTCGATGCCCGACCCCGAGTCGGCGGACCGGAGCGGCTTGGGGAGCCCTTGGCCCGCCGCACACCCCTCGTACCGGCGACTTTCACGCCGGCGTCATCCGGGCCTTCCCTGACGTTCGGTGCCCTTGGAACACTCCTTGCGCGCGCATTGCGTCCCGAACCGGCAGGCGCAGCCCCTTCTGTACGAGAGGTGCCTCACCCATGCCCGAAGTCAACCGGCGCCGATTCCTCCAACTCGCAGGCGCCACCACGGCGTTCACCGCTCTCTCCAGCAGCATCGAACGCGCCGCGGCGCTGCCCGCGAACCACCGCACGGGGTCTATCGAGGACGTCGAGCACATCGTCGTCCTGATGCAGGAGAACCGCTCCTTCGACCACTACTTCGGCAAGCTGCGGGGTGTCAGAGGCTTCGGCGACCCGCGCCCGGTCACCCTCCCGAACGGCAAGTCCGTCTGGCATCAGGCGGACGGCGCGGGCAAGGACGTCCTCCCGTTCCACCCCGACGCCGACGACCTGGGTCTCGCCTTCCTGCAGGATCTCCCGCACGGCTGGAACGACGGCCACGCGGCCTTCCACGGCGGCAAGTACGACGGCTGGATCGCGGCCAAGTCCGCCACCACGATGGCGTACCTGAACCGCCAGGACATCCCGTTCCACTACGCGCTCGCCGACGCCTTCACCATCTGCGACGCCTACCACTGCTCGTTCATCGGCTCGACCGACCCCAACCGCTACTACCTGTGGACCGGCTACACCGGCAACGACGGCAAGGGCGGCGGCCCGGTCCTCGGCAACGACGAGGTGGGCTACAGCTGGACGACGTACCCCGAACGCCTGGAGGCGGCCGGGGTCTCCTGGAAGATCTACCAGGACGTCGGCGACGGCCTCGACAAGAACGGCAGCTGGGGCTGGATCCAGGACGCCTACCGCGGCAACTACGGCGACAACTCGCTGCTGTACTTCACCCAGTACCAGAACGCCCAGCCCGGCGACCCGCTGTACGACAAGGCCCGCACCGGCACCGACGCCCGCAAGGGCGAGGGCTTCTTCGACCAGCTGAAGGCGGACGTCAAGGGCGGCAAACTGCCGAAGATCTCCTGGATCGTCGCCCCCGAAGCCTTCACCGAGCACCCCAACTGGCCCGCGAACTACGGCGCCTGGTACATCGCCCAGGTTCTCGACGCGCTCACCTGCGACCCGAAGGTGTGGGCGAAGACGGCCCTGTTCGTCACCTACGACGAGAACGACGGCTTCTTCGACCACATGGTCCCGGCGTTCCCGCCGGCCTCCGCCGCGCAGGGCAGGTCCACGGTCGACACCGGCCCGGATGTGTTCGCCGGTGACAGCGGTCATGCGGCCGGCCCCTACGGCCTCGGCCAGAGGGTCCCCATGCTCGTCATCTCGCCCTGGAGCAAGGGCGGTTACGTCTGTTCCGAGACGCTGGACCACACCTCGGTCATCCGGTTCATGGAGCGCCGCTTCGGCGTCCACGAGCCGAACATCTCGCCGTGGCGGCGCGCGGTGTGCGGCGATCTGACCTCCGCGTTCGACTTCACTCGTGCGGACACCCGGCCGGTCGCCCTGCCGGACACCGACGGCTACGAGCCCCCGGACAAGGTCCGCCACCCCGACTACGTGCCCACCCCGCCGGCCCACCCCGTCCTGCCGAAGCAGGAGCGCGGCACGCGGCCCACCCGTCCGCTTACGTACGCGCCCGGCGTGAACGGTTCGGTGGACCCGACCACCGGGACCCTCACCCTCACCTTCGCCTCCGGGGCCAAGGCCGGCGCCGCCTTCCTGGTCACCTCCGGCAACCGCGCCGACGGACCCTGGAGCTACACCACCGGGGCGGGCGCGACCGTCTCGGACACCTGGAACTCGGCGTACTCGGGCGGCGCGCACGACCTGACCGTGCACGGCCCGAACGGCTTCCTGCGGGTCTTCAAGGGAGCGGGCAAGGCGGCCGGGCCCGAGGTGACCGCCCGGCACCTCGGCGACGGACTGGAACTGACCTTCACCCACCGGGGCTACGGCATGGTGGAGCTGAAGGTGGCCGACGGCTACGGCGGCAGACCCACGACCGTCAAGCTGAGGCCCGGCGGATCGCTCAGGCGCACCCTGGACCTGCGGGCGAGCCGCCGGTGGTACGACCTCACCGTCACGTCCGGCGCCGACCCGGCGTTCCTCCGGCGGTTCGCCGGACACGTCGAGAACGGCCGCCCCGGCATGAGCGACCCGGCGATCGTCACGGAGTGACCCGCTTGGGCCGCTGCCACGGTAAATGCGCGGTGAACACCGCATCGTGGGGGCTGGTCAGGTCGCGGTCGGCTCCGGGTATTGTGCCCCGGTGACCACGCATTCGAACACACCTTCAGGCTGGTACCCGGACCCGCACGGGGCGGCCCAGACCTTGCGTTACTGGGACGGCGCCCAGTGGACCGAGCACACGCACGCGGACGGCAAGGGCCAGGCCGCGCCGCAGGTGCCCCACCAGGCGGGGCCGGACGAGCGCGTCCAGCGCCAGGTACAGCAGCAGGCCGGGGTCGCGGCGGGCGGCCCCGGCGGCGGGACGCTGTTCAGCGAGCCGGTCCTGGTGGTGAACCAGAAGGCCAAGCTGATCGAGCTGACCAACGAGTACAAGGTCATGGACCAGCAGGGCGGTCAGCTCGGTTCGGTCGTCCAGGTCGGCCAGAGCGCGCTGCGCAAGATCCTGCGCTTCGTCGTCAGCATCGACCAGTACCTGACCCACAGGCTGGAGATCCGCGACGTCCACGGGCAGCCGGTGCTGCTGCTGACCCGTCCGGCGAAGTTCCTGAAGTCGCGGGTGGTCGTGACGCGTCCCGACGGGCAGCCGGTCGGCGAGATCGTCCAGCAGAACGTCTTCGGAAAGATCAACTTCGCCATCAACGCGGACGGCCGGCAGGTCGGCGCGATCAAGGCGGAGAACTGGCGGGCCTGGAATTTCGCGATCGTCGACCACGCCGACAACGAGGTCGCCCGGATCACCAAGACCTGGGAAGGCCTCGCCAAGACGATGTTCACCACGGCGGACAACTACGTCCTCCAGATCCACTACCAGCTGCCCGAGCCGCTGCTGAGCCTGGTCGTCGCCACGGCCCTGACCGTGGACACCGCGCTCAAGCAGGACGCGCGCGGCCTGGGCTGACGCCCTTCGCGAAGAGAGGTGACACCCCCGCCGGGGTGCCACCTCTCCACGCACCGGGCTACAGCGGGGTGAGGTGCTCCGGCCCGGTCGTCGGCCGGGGCAGCAGTGCCGGTTCGGCCGACGCCGTCTCCGGCCTCAGGGCCAGCACCGCCGCCACGGGGTGGTCCTCGTCCTGGACGGCACCGGCTTCCGGCGCGGCCCGGGACAGCAGCACCACACCCCAGCCCGCGATGCCCGCTCCGGCCAGCGCCAGGAGCACACCCGCCGCCCCGCCCTGGAGGCGTTCGCCCAGCAGCGCGAGGCCGATCGCCGCGGCGGCCACCGGATTCGCCAGGGTCACCATCGCCAGCGGCGCGCCGAGGCCACCGCGGTAGGCGGTCTGCGACAGCAGCAGCCCGGCCGCCGCGAAGGCCGCGACCAGCAGCGCCACGCCGATCACCTGCACGCTCAGCAGGGGGCCCGACCGGTCCGTCACGGCCACCGTCACGGTCTGGGTGAGCGCCGAGGCGACCCCCGAGGCGAAGCCGGACGCGGTCGCGTGCCGCAGTCCCGGCTTGGCGCCGCGCCGGGCCAGCAGACCGATGAGCGCCGCCGTCGCGCCCGCCACCGTCACCGCCTCCGGCACGCTCAGGACGTCCTCGGGAGCCGGACCCGACGCGGTGACCAGGATCGCCGCCAGGCCGGCCAGGGTGAAGGCGGTGCCCCGCCACTCGGCGGCGCTGACCTTGCGTCCGGCGACCCGTGCGCCCATCGGCACGGCCGCGACCAGGGTGAGCGCGCCGAGCGGCTGCACCACGGTGAGCGGTCCGTACTTGAGGGCGACCACGTGCAGCAGCGCGGCAGCGGCGTTCAGCCCCACCGACGACCACCAGGCGCCGTTGCCGAGCAGACGCAGCAGGCCCGTGCCGGGGTACCGGGAGGCCAGCCGTTCCTGGGCGACGGCGGCGGCCGCGTAGGCGACGGCCGAGAAGAGGGACAGGACGACGGCGACCAGGGTGGCGTTCATCGGCCCGCTCCCACGAGGACCGGCTCCTCGGCCGTGACGAGGGCGCGGGTACCGCGTCCCGTCGTCGTGGCCGTGCGCCGCCGGGGGGCGTGGATCAGCGCGAGCGCGAGGCCGAGCAGCGCGCCCGCCGCGATCGCGTCGAGCCAGTAGTGGTTCGCCGTGCCCACGATCATCAGCAGGGTCAGCAGTGGATGCAGCAGCCACAGCCACCGCCACCGCGAGCGGGTGGCGACGATCAGGCCGATCGCGACCATCAGGGCCCAGCCGAAGTGCAGCGAGGGCATCGCGGCGAACTGGTTCGACAGATGGTCCGTGCGCGGCGGGCCGTACACCGACGGCCCGTACACGCGCGCGGTGTCGATCAGTCCCGTCGCCGACAGCATCCGCGGCGGGGCGAGCGGAAGGGCGAGGTGCAGCACCAGGGCGGCGGCGGTGACCGCGGCCAGCACCCGGCGGGCCCACACGTAGTGGGCCGGGCGCCGCAGGTAGAGCCAGACCAGGAAGGCCAGGGTGGCGGGGAAGTGCACGGTCGCGTAGTAGGTGTTCGCGACCTTGATCAGGGTGTCACCGTGCAGCAGCAGGGCCTGGACGGCGTCTTCCCGGGGCAGCCGGAGCAGGCGTTCGACGTGCCACACGTCGTGTGCGTTGCGGAAGGCCTCGCCGGTGTGGCCCGCGGCCAGCTGCCGGCCGAGCTTGTAGACGAGGAAGAGCCCTGCGACCAGCAGGAGCTCTCGGACTATGGGCGGCCGCGCCGGCGTGACCGGCTCCGCTTCCCCAGGCTCGGTGCGGGCATTCATCCCCCGGCCCCTTCACTGACGGTGGTGCGTGTGGGCGGTGCTGCCGGGCTCGTGACTCGTGCATACACCATCGATACTGTGTCGTACCGATACGCCAGTGTACCGATACGCCGGCGTACCGGTACACTGGCGTATCGATGGTGTGCGCCACACTGGACACAGAATCCCGCGGCGGCCTCGAGACAGGCCGAAGAAACGGAAGAGAAACGAGGGGAACGGCAGATGATGTCGCAGGCAGCGGACGGGCCCGAGTCGGTCGCCGCCACGAGCCGCTCCAAGCTCACGCCCGAGCGTGAGCAGGAGTTCTTCGACGCCGTTCTGAACCAGGTCCGTGAATGCGGCTACGAAGCCGTCACCATGGAGGGCATCGCCGCCAGCACCCGGTGCAGCAAGTCCACGCTCTACCGGCAGTGGAAGACCAAGCCCCAGTTCGTCGTGGCCGCCCTGCGCTCCCGCCGCCAGGCCCGGCTCACCGGCATCGACACCGGCTCGCTCGCCGACGACCTGCGCGAGGCCGCGCGGGCCACCGGCCGCTGGTCGACGAACGACACCAAGCTGCTGCAGGCCCTCGGCCACGCGGTCACCGGCGACGAGGACCTCGCGCTGGCGCTGCGGGAGGCGATCATCACCCCCGAGATCGAGGCGCTGCGGGAGATCCTGCGACGCGGGGTCGAACGCGGCGAGATCGCCCGCGACCACCCGGCGCTGGAGTACGTCCCGGCGCAGATGTTCGGTGTGATCCGCGCCCGTCCCGTCGTCGACGGGGAGTACGCGGACCAGGAGTACCTGGTCCGCTTCGTGGAGGCCGCCGTGCTGCCGGCGCTCGGCCTCACCTAGAGGCCGACACGGGGACCGACACGGAGGCCGGCACAAAGATCGGCACAGAGAACACCACATGGCTCAGGCCGCCGTCCACGGGATGACTGGACGGTGACCTGTCTCGCGCCGCACCGTGGGGACGGGGGCGGCGCGCACCACCCGGCCGGGTGGGGCCCCCTTGAGCGGAGGGGTGCCCCACCCGGCCGGCCGTGTCAGACGTCCTGTCCGCTGCCGCCGCCCGTCGACACCTTGATTCCCTTGGTGATGGTGTCGATGATCGACACGCTCTGATCGGCGTCGATCCCGAAGCGGAGCACGACCAGTCGCTTGGTGTCCGCGGGCGCGGGGAACGCCAGGGACTCGACGTAGCCGTCCGCACCCTTGCTCGTGACCGCCTTCCAGCGCACCAGGTAGCCCTTCTGCCCGGCCACCGTCACCGCCTTGGAGGCGAGCACCTGGTGCGAGGTGATGGCGCCGTACGTCGTGCCGCCGTAGGACTCCTCGGCGTTGGCCGAGATGTCCGCCTTCGCGACCGCCTCGGCGGTCTCGCCCTTGGTCTCCAGCACCTCGACGGGCGCCGAGTACACGCCCCCCTTGGTGCAGGTCTTCGAGGTGTCGCCGGGGCACTTGTAGGAGGAGTCGGAGGTGATCTGCGCGCCCACGCTCAGCTCCTGGCCGGTCCAGCCGTCCGGGATGGCGATGCTGATCCCGTTGAGCGCGTCGGTCACCGCACCGCTCTTGATCTTCGGCGCCTCGGACTCCCCGGGCGAGGGAGAGGCCCCGTCCGAACCCCCGGAACCCCCGGAGCCGCCCGAGCCACCGGAGTCGCCGAAGGGCCCGCCCTGGCCGCCGCCGTCCTGACCGCCCGTGCCACCGGGCCCGCCCTGACCGCCCGGCCCCTGGGCCGTGCCACTGCCGCCGCCCGAGCCGTCGTCCTTGGCCAGCGCGTACACGCCGACCCCGATACTGGCGAGGACCGCCACGGCCGCGGCGACGGCTATGCCCGTCCGCAGTCCGCGCCGCGGGCCCGGGCCCGCCGGCGCCGCCGGATACCCCGGATAACCGGGATACGCCGGGTAGGCGCCGTCCGCCGGGGTCTGCGCCGGCGGACCCCATACGGCGGCCGAGCCCGCGGCGCGGGTCTGGTCCGTCCATGCCTTGCCGTCCCACCAGCGTTCGGTGGCGGGACCGTCACTTGTCTGCCCCGGATCGGGATACCACCCGGGAGGAGTCACCTGCGTCATGACCCCACCGTATGAGGCGTCGGTGAAAGCCGGATGAGAGGGAGGGCACTCTGTCGAAATCCGTTCCGGGCGCCCCGCCGCCCGGCTGGCGTGAATTAGACGTCAATTCGGTGCCCGTCACTCGCCGTTGACGCCGGGGACCACTTCCGCAGGCCCGCCGGGGCGTCCCGGACCGTCGCGTGTCACCCTGGAGGCGGGACCTGCCCGGACCGCCCTCCGCGCGAGCCCCCGGAAGGCTACGCTCGACGTCGGTACGTCGTTCGGGCGACTTGGGGAGGTAGCGGGATGACGGAGGTCAGGCCGACGACGGCCGCCTCGGCTTCCCTGTGGGAGCGCGAGCGGGAAGTCGCCGCCATCGCGGAGGCGGTGGAGACACTCTGCGCCGACCGGTCCTCTTCGGGTCACCTGCTGGTGCTCCGGGGCGAGGCGGGATTCGGGAAGACCGCGTTGTTGGCCGAGACACGCCGCATCGCCGAGAGCCGCGGCTGCGCGGTCTGGTCGGCCCGCGGCGGCGAGACGCTGAGGTCCGTCCCCTTCAACGTGGTACGGCAGTTGCTTCAGCCCACCCTGCTGTCCCTGCACCCGGAGGAGGCCCGCGAGTACCTCGGCGACTGGTACGACATCGCCGGCCCCGCCCTCGGCATAATGGAGCCCGGCGAGGGCCACGCCGACCCGCAGGGCGTCTGCGACGGCCTGGTCGCCGCCGTGACCCGGCTCGCCAGGCGCGACTACCCGCTCGTCCTGCTGATCGACGACGCGCACTGGGCCGACCAGGAGACCCTGCGCTGGCTCGTCGCGTTCGTCGAACGCCTCGACGAGCTCTCCGTCCTGGTCGTGGTGGCCCGCAGGCCCGGCGAGGTCAAGGGCGACGCCGCCCGCCACCTCGACGCCATCGGCGCGGCCGCCGGCCGCGCCGTCACCAGCCTCAGCGCCCTGACCCCGCCCGCGGTCGCCGGCCTCACCCGGGCCACCCTCGGCCCGCACGCCGACGCCGCGTTCTGCCGCGAGGTGTGGGCCGTCACCGACGGCAACCCCTACGAGACCGTCGAGCTCCTCGCCAAGGTCCGCGACAGCGAACTGGAGGCGAGCGAGTCCTCGGCCGGCGAACTGCGCGCCCTGAACCGCGCGGCCCGCGGCGGCGGCCTCGTCGACCGCCTGGAGAAACTGGGCGTCGACGCCACCAAGTTCGCCATGGCCGCCGCGATCCTCGGCGCCGACATCTCCGTCGACCAGGCCGCCCTGCTCGCCGGACTCGGCCGCGACGACGCGGCACGCTGCGCCGAACTGCTGCGCAACGCCCGCATCCTCACCGAACCCGTCCCGGCGGGCGACGGCGATCTGGAGTTCGTCCACCCGCTGATCGCCTCCGCCGTCTACGACTCCATCCCCGGAGGCCTGCGCACCGCGATGCACGGCATCGCCGCCCAGGTCGTCACCGACGCCGGCAAGGGCCTCGCGGCCGCCTCCCGGCACCTGCTCCAGGTGCACGCGGAGGGCGACGAGGAACTCGTCGAGCAGCTGCGCGAGGCCGCCCGCGAACACCTCGCCGTCGGTGCACCCGACGCGGCCCGCCGCTGCCTGGAACGGGCCCTGAGCGAACCGCCCGCCCCCGAGGTGCACGCGCACGTGCTCTACGAACTGGGCTGCGCCACCCTCCTCACCGCCCCCGCCAGGACCATCGACCACCTGCGTACCGCACTCGCCATGCCGGGCCTCGACGGCACCGAGCGCGTCGACGCCGTCTACCGTCTCTCCCAGGCCCTCCTGCACAACGACCAGCTGGAGGAGGCCGTCCGCACGGTCGAGGCGGAGGCCGCCCGGCACGCCCCCGGGCCCGCGCGGCTGCGGCTCCAGGCGGTGCAGTTCATGTGGGAGGGCGTACACGCAGGGGAGGCGACCACACCGCGCCGCTCCGAGCGGCTCGCCGAGCTCGCCTTGACCTGCACCGGCCGGGACAACGCCGAGCGCGCCCTGCTCATCCTGCGCGGCTTCGACGCCATGACCCACGGCGAGAACGCCGAGGAGGTCGCCGAGTTCTGCGACCGAGCCCTCGTCAACGGCGGCCTCGCCCCCGGGCTCGGCTGGACCGACCAGGAGTGGGGCATCGAACTGCTGATGATGCTGGCCAGCTCCTACGCCTACACCGACCGGCTCGACCGCGCCGACGCCCTCTTCAACGAAGCGTTGCGCGCCTACACGTCCGCCGGCTGGAGCGGCGGCCACCTCGCGCTGGCCCACGCCTACCTCGGACTGGGCCTGCGCCGCCGGGGCCGTCTGAAGGAGGCGGAGGAGTCCCTCAGGGAATCCCTGCGGGTCGCCGAACGCGTCGGCCGCGGCCTGCCCCTGTACTGGTCGGCCACCTGCAACCTCGTCGACACCCTGCTGGCCCGCGGCCATGTCGCCGAGGCCTGGGAGACCGCCGAACAGTACGGTTTCGCCCCGCCGTACCCGTCGACGATCGTGCTGCCCGACCCGCGCTCGGTGCGCGGCCGGCTGCTGCTGGCCGTCGGCCGGGTCAAGGACGGCATCAACGAACTGGAGGCGGCCGAGAAGGCGGCCGCCGCGCGCGGCCACCTCAACCCGGTGATGGTCCCCTGGGCCGTCGAACTCGCCCGGGCGCTGGCCACCGAGGATCCGGACCGGGCGAACCGGCTCGTCTCCGAGGCCCGTCGGCAGGCCGAGCGCTTCGGCACCGACACCGCGATCGGGGAGGCCCTGCGCTGCGCCGCCGCCCTGGAGACCGGCCAGCGCGCGGTCCGGCTGGCCCAGCAGGCGGTCACCTTCCTGGAGTCCTCGCCCTGCCTGTACGAACACGCGGCCGCCCGCGTCGAGTACGGCATCCTCTCCCGCTCGGTGTCCGAACTCGGCCGGGGCCTGTCGCTGGCGCGTTCCTGCGGAGCGGACGGCCTGGTGGACAAGGCCCAGCAGGCACTGCGGGGGATGGGCGCGCCGCAGGTGGGCCTGGTACCCGGACAGACCCGGAGGTAGCCGCGGCAGGCCACCGACGGAGGTGACACCGACGGCCTCCCGCGGCGGTTCACGGCAGGAGCGCGGGGCATCCGCCGTCAGGCGCCCAGCAGCTCCTCGGTGAGCCGCGCGAGGCGCGCCCGAACCCGCGGGTCGTACGTCGCCTCGTGCGCCCGCGCCGGACGCGTTCCGTCGAAGAAACCGCCCGCGCCCGACTCCTGGGTGGCCAGCGCCAGGACGCCCGGCGCGCCGTCCGCGACCGTGCTCCAGGGCGCGACCCCGCCCTCGCGGACCATCGCGGTGTCCATGAACGTCGCCGGATGCAGCACGTTCACCGACACCCCGCTGCCCGTCAACTCCGCCGCCAGGCCGAAGGTATGGGCCGCCAGCGCGAACTTGGCCCGGCAGTAGGCGGCGAACCCGTCGTAGCCACGGGTGAACCCGAGGTCGTCGAAGTCGACGGGTTCCTGACCGACCGAGCCGACGTTGACGATCCGCGCGGGCGCCCCGGCCCGCAGGGCGGGCAGCAGGGCGCGCGTCAGGGCCACCGGCGCCAAGTAGTTCACCGCCAGCCGCAGTTCGTGACCGTCGGCGCTCACCTCACGGCCCGCACCGGGCGAACCGGCGCCCACCCCCGCGTTGTTGACGAGCACATCGAGCGCGGGGTGGGCCTCGGCGACCCGCGCGCCCAGCTCGCGCACCTGCGCCAGCGAGGCCAGATCGGCGACGAACCCCGCCGCCTCGCCCTCGGCGCGCAACTCGGCGACGAGCCGCTCCGTGCGGCCGGGGTCGCGGCCGTGGGCGAGGACGAGATGGCCGGAGCGGACGAGTTCGAACGCGACGTACCGGCCGAGGCCGGAGGTGGCGCCGGTGATCAGGATGGTGGACATGCCCCCACCGTAGGCACCGGACACCGGATCGCGGGTGATGCCGCCGGAGCTACCACCGGCAGGATCACCCTCGGCCGTACGCGCCTCAGCCGGTCCCGTCCTCCTCGGCCAGCACCCGCTGGGCCGTCGCGAACGCCGAGTTCGCCGCCGGAACCCCGCAGTAGACGGCCGTCTGCAGCAGCACGGCGCCGATCTCCTCGGGCGTGAGCCCGTTGCGCCGGGCCGCCCGCACATGCATGGCCAGCTCGTCGTAGTGGCCGTGCGCCACCAGCGCGGTCAGCGTGATCATGCTGCGCTCACGCCGGCTCAGCGTCGGGTCGGTCCAGATCTCGCCCCAGGCGTAGCGGGAGATGAAGTCCTGGTAGCGCGCGGTGAACGCGTTCTGCCGGGCCTGCGCCCGGTCCACGTGCGCGTCCCCGAGCACCTCCCGGCGCACCTCCATGCCCCGCTTGGCCCCTCCGTCGAGATGGGTGCGCAGCACGGTCAGCACGGCCTCGGGGCACTCGGCGGGCGCCAGATGCGAGGCGCCCGGGAGCTCGACCAGCGCGGCGCCCGGCACCGCGTCCGCGATCTCCCGCAGATGCGCCGGCGGCGTCGCCGGATCCTGCCGCCCGGCGATCACCACGGTCCGTACGGCGATCTCCGGCAGCCGCTCGCGCAGATCGAACGCGCCCAGCGCGTCACAGCACGCCGCGTAGGCCTCCGGGTCGGCGTCGCGGTGGTCGGCGACCAGCCCCGGCACGGAGAACCCGGGCGTGAACCAACGGGCGTTCGCCCCCTCGGCGAGCCCCGCCAGTCCCTCGCGGCGCACCAGCGCGGCCCGCTCCTGCCATGGCGTGGACCCGTTGAAGTGGGCCGACGAACAGATGACCGCCAGCGCCGACACCCGCTCCGGGTGATGCAGCGCCAGCTGCAGACCCACCGCACCGCCCAGGGAAACGCCCGCGTACGCGAACCGCTCCACGCCGAGCGAGTCGGCCAGCGCCAGCACCAGGTCGGCGAGGTCCCCCACGGTGGCCCCGGGACCGATCAGGTCGGCCGCCGAACCCCCGTGCCCCGGCAGGTCCCAGCGGACCACCCGGTGCGTGGCGGACAGCTCCGGCGCGACCTTGTCCCACAGGGCGTACGAGGTACCCAGTGAGGGGCCGAGCAGCAGCGCCGGAGCGGAAGTCGGGCCCTCGGCAAGGTGGTTGAGCAGCTTCTCGGTCAACGTCGCTCCAGCGCACGGTCGGTGAGGCTTCCGGCGGAACCGGTGTAGCGGGCGGGATCGGTGAGGTCGCCGAGGTCGACGTCCTTCAGGTCGGGCTCCGTCGCCAGCAGTTCGGCCAGCGGACGGTTCTCGGCATAGGTGCGCCGGGCGAGCTCGGTGAGCAGTTCCTTGGCGCGGGCCCGGCCGAGCACGGCCGACAGTGCCGCGGACAGCCGCTCGGAGACGATCAGCCCGTGGGTGAGGTCGAGGTGCTCCCGCATCGCGTCCGCGTCCACCCGGAGCCCCTCGGTCAGCTCGGCCGCGTCCCGGGCCGCCCCGCCGGTCAGCCGGAGCAGCTCCCTGAGCGGCTCCCACTCGGCGTGCCACGCCCCGGCCGGCCGTTCGTCCTCGGCGGCCAGGGACCCATACAGCGTGGCCGCGAGCTGCGGGGCACGCCGGGCGGCCGCCGCGATCAGCGTGGACCGCACCGGGTTGGCCTTGTGCGGCATGGCCGACGAACCGCCTCCGCTGCCCTCCGCCACCTCGGCGATCTCGGTGCGGGCGAGGGTCAGGACGTCCGTCGCGACCTTCCCCAGCGCGCCCGCCGCGAGGGCCAGACAGCCGGCCAGGTCGGCGATCGGCGTGCGCAGGGTGTGCCACGGCAACAGCGGTGCCCGCAGCCCCAGTTCACGGGCGAAGGCGGCGGGCAGCGCGGTGGCGTCGGTGGCGCCGTACGCCGTGAAGGCCGCCAACGTACCGGCCGCGCCGCCGAGTTGGGCGGGCAGCGAGTCCCGCACCGCCGTCGTCCGGTCCCGCGCGTCCAGCACCAGCGACCGCCAGCCGGCCGCCTTCAGCCCGAAGGTCGTCGGCACGGCGTGCTGGGTGAGCGTCCGGCCCGGCATCGGCGTGTCGCGGTGCTCGGCGGCCAGCCGGGCCAGCGCCCGCTGGACGCGGCCGAGGTCGGCCAGGAGCAGGTCGAGGGTGCGCACCGCGACCAGCATCGTCGCCGTGTCCATGATGTCCTGGCTGGTCGCGCCCCGGTGGACGTACGGGCCGTACTCCTCGCCGACCGCCTTCGTCAGATCGGCGACCAGCGGGATCACCGGGTTCCCGCCGCCGCGCGCCCGCCCGGCGAGGGAGCGTACGTCGAACTCGCCGTCGTCGGCCGCCGAGGTGACCGCCGCTCCGGCGCCCCGCGGGGCCAGTCCCAGCGCCTCCTGGGCGCGGGTCAGCGCGGCCTCCGCGTCGAGCAGCGCCCGCAGATAGGCGCCGTCGCCGGTCGCGGCGGCGGCGGGGGAGCCGGTCCACCCGGGGGCGAGCAGACCGGCGTCGTGGTGCGCAGTTGTCACTGGAACTCCAGGAAGACCGTCTCGCCTTCGCCCTGAAGGCGGATGTCGAAACGGTAGGTCCCCAGCTCGCCCCGCGTGGCGATGAGCGTGTCGCGCCGCGCCGGGTCCACCCGCGTCAGCAGCGGGTCGGCGGTCAGCGCGGCCTCGTCGTCCGGCAGGTAGATCCGGGTGAACAGGTGCACAAGCAGCCCGCGGGCGAACACACAGACACTCAGGTACGGGGCGCTGTGCCCGCGCGCGCCCGGCCGCAGCGTCCGCGCCGACCAGTGGCCGTTGGCATCCGTCTGCACGCGCCCCCAGCCGGTGAACTCCACGCCGTTGCGGCCGAGGAAACCGCCGCTCGACGCATCCCGCCGCATCGAGCCGTCCACCTGCGGCAGATTGCCCTCGGGGTCCGCGCCCCACAGCTCCAGAAACGCGTCCGGCAACGGGTTGCCCTCCCCGTCGTACACATAGCCCTGGAGGGCGATCGTGTCCGGGTGGCCGAGCGGGGCGATGTCACCGCCGCCGGGAAACGGCAGGGCGTGGCCGTAGAACGGGCCGACCGTGTGCGACGGAGTGGGGAGCACGGTCTCCGGACGGCTCGTGTCGATCTTCGTCATGGCAGGTCAGTGTCCTTCTTCGATCCAGGTGGCGTGCGGCCCGTCGAGCACGATGTCCCAGTGGTAGCCCATCGAGAACTCCGGGACCGACAGGCTGTGGTCGTAGGTGGCGACCAGCCGCTGCCGGGCCGCGTCGTCCGTCACCGACTGGATGATCGGGTCGTACGGGAACAGCGGGTCGCTCGGGAAGTACATCTGCGTCACCAGTCGCTGGGTGAAAGCCGAACCGAAGAGCGAGAAGTGGATGTGGGCCGGCCGCCAGGCGTTGACGTGCTGACGCCACGGATAGGGGCCCGGCTGCACGGTGGTGAAACGGTAGAATCCGCTGTCGTCCGTCAGCGTGCGGCCGACACCCGTGAAGTTCGGGTCCAGCGGGGCGTCGTGCTGCTCGCGCTGGTGGGCGTAGCGGCCCGCCGAGTTGGCCTGCCAGATCTCGACCAGCTGACCGCGGACCGGACGCCCGTCGCGGTCCAGCAACCGGCCGGAAACCGTGATCCGTTCACCGATCGGCTCACCGTTGTGCTGCCGGGTGAGGTCGTTGTCGATCTCGGTGATGTCCCGTTCGCCGAAGGCGGGGGAGGCCAGCTCCACCAGCTCCGGGTCCTTGCTGACGTCGATGGCGACCGGCGGCTGCTTCGGGTGGCGCAGGACGGAGGAGCGGTACGGCGCGTAGCCGCGGCGCGGCTGGTGCTCGACCGGCGCGCCGTCGGCGATCCGCTTCTCGTACGCGGCGTGCTCGGCCGCGATCTCCTGGTCGATGTCGGCTTGCGTGAGAGTCATGGGAGTTCCTGGGTTTCTTATCGTTCGAGGACGAGGGCGAGGCCCTGGCCCACGCCGATGCAGAGGGTGGCGACCCCGACGCCGCCGCCCCGACGGGCGAGCTGGTGGGCGACCGTGCCGGCGAGACGGGCACCGGAGGCGCCGAGCGGATGACCGAGGGCGATCGCGCCGCCCTGCGGGTTGAGGATTGCCGGGTCGAACTCGGGCCACTCGGCCACACAGCCGAGCACCTGGGCCGCGAAGGCCTCGTTCAGTTCGAGCACCGACAGATCGGCGAATCCCCTGCCCGCCTTGGCGAGCGCGCGGTTGACGGCCTCGACGGGGGCGAGCCCGAAGTACTGCGGGTCGATCGCGGACACCCCGGTGGCGCTGATCCGGGCGAGCGGCTCACGTCCGGTCGCCCTCAACCCCTCCTCGTCCACGAGCAGCAGGGCCGCGGCGCCGTCGTTGAGCGGCGACGCGTTGCCCGCCGTCACGGTCCCCTCCTCGGTCCGGAACGACGGCCTGAGTTTCGCCATCGCCTCCAGCGAGGCGTCCGCCCGGACGCACTCGTCGGCGCCGAACACGACCGGGTCGCCCTTGCGGCGCGGGATCGACACGGGCGCGAGCTCGGCGTCGAACAGACCCGCCTGCTGGGCCGCGGCGGCCTTGCGGTGGCTGGCGAGGGCGAACTCGTCCTGCTGCTCGCGCCCGATCTTGTGCTTGTCGGCGATCAGCTCGGCCGACTCGCCCAGCGGGATCGTCCACTGCGGGTCCATCCGCGGATTGACCATCCGCCAGCCCAGCGTCGTCGAGTAGAGCTCGGCGTGCCCGGCGGGGAACGCCCGGTCCGACTTCGGCAGCACGTACGGCGCGCGGGTCATCGACTCCACACCGCCGGCGACGGCGACGGAGGCGTCCCCGGCCGCGATCGCGCGGGCCGCCTGGATGACCGCCTCCAGACCGGAGGCGCACAGCCGGTTGACGGTGACACCCGGCACGGAGGTGGGCAGGCCCGCGAGCAGCGCGCCCATGCGCCCGACGTTGCGGTTCTCCTCGCCGGCCCCGTTGGCGTTGCCGAAGTACACGTCCTCGATACGGGAGGGGTCCAACGCCGGTGTGCGGGCGACGAGTTCACGGATGGCGTGGGCGGCGAGGTCGTCCGGGCGCACCGAGGCCAGAGCACCGTTGTAACGGCCGATCGGGGTGCGGACCGCGTCGACGATGTAAACGGTCCTGAAACCGTTGCTCATGACTGGACCTCCTCGGCGAGACGGACCTCGGCGGCCGTCTTGGTCACGATCTCCTCGGCGCTGACGCCCGGCGCGGTCTCCACCAGCACCAGACCCTCCTCGGTGACGTCGAGGACACCCAGGTCGGTGATGATCCGGTTCACGCAACGCTTCCCGGTCAGGGGCAGCGCGCAGTCCGTGAGGATCTTGGGGCTGCCGTCCTTGGCGGTGTGGGTCATGACGACGATGACCGTACGGGCCCCGTGCACCAGGTCCATCGCCCCGCCGATCCCGGTGATCAGCTTGCCGGGGATCGCCCAGTTCGCCAGGTCGCCACGCTCGGAGACCTGCATCGCACCCAGCACGGCGACGTCGATGTGCCCGCCGCGGATCATGCCGAAGGACAGCGCCGAGTCGAAGAAGGACGCGCCCGGCAGGACCGTCACGGTCTCCTTGCCGGCGTTGATCAGGTCCGGGTCGACGGCGTCGTCGGTGGGGTAGGGGCCGGTGCCCAGGATGCCGTTCTCGCTCTCCAGCACCACCTCCACGTCCGCCGGGAGGTAGTTGGGGATCAGGGTCGGCAGCCCGATGCCGAGATTGACGTACTGGCCGTCCCGCAGCTCGCGCGCGGCGCGGGCGGCCATCTCCTCACGTGTCCAGGCCATCACTGACTCACCGTTCCCTCTGCCGCGGGGGCGGAGACCGTCCGCTGCTCGATCCTCTTGTCCGCCGCCTGCTCCGGCGTCAGCGCGATCACACGCTGCACGAAGATGCCCGGCAGATGGACCGCGTCCGGGTCGATCTCACCGGGTTCGACGAGCTCCTCGACCTCGGCGATCGTGATCCGTCCGGCCATCGCCGACAGCGGGTTGAAGTTGCGGGCGGACTTGTTGAACACCAGATTGCCGTGCCGGTCGCCCTTCGCGGCCCTGACCAGCGCGAAGTCGGTACGGATACCGTGCTCCAGCACATACTCCGCGCCGTCGAACTCCCGGACCTCCTTCGGCGGCGAGGCCAGGGCCACACCGCCCTCCCCGTCGTAACGCCATGGCAGCCCGCCCTCGGCGACCTGGGTGCCCACGCCCGCGGGCGTGTAGAAGGCGGGGATCCCGGCGCCGCCGGCCCGCAGCCGCTCGGCCAGCGTGCCCTGCGGGATCATCTCGACCTCGAGCTCGCCGGACAGGTACTGGCGGGCGAACTCCTTGTTCGCGCCGATGTAGGAACCGGTTACCCGGGCGATCCGCCCGGCCGCGAGCAGCACCGCGAGGCCCGACTCCATGGCGCCGCAGTTGTTGGAGACGACCGACAGTCCGGCGACGCCCCGCTCGTACAGAGCCTGGATGAGGACGTTCGGCACGCCGCTCAGCCCGAATCCACCCACTGCCAAAGACGCGCCGTCCGGCACGTCGGCCACCGCCTCCAGGGCCGTGGCGACCACCTTGTCCATCCGTGAAGCCCCATCTCTTCCGCGCGCCCCCGGTCGTAAATTAATCAGGGCACTGATTATTTCTCCGAGGTTTCCCACACGCTGCCACCGCAGAGTGGAGCAGTCAAGGCCCCAGGCGGGAGGTCTGACCAGGGTCACACAGGCACAGGACCGGGCCGGTCGCACGCGGTATCGTTCAGTGCACCGACGAAATCTCACGCTGAGGAGCGCACATGGCCGCGGTGGATCTCACCAGCCACCCCGGGCACCTGGCCCGGCGGCTCCAGCAGGCGCACTACCTGCTGTGGAACACGATGGTCTCCGAGGAGATCACCTCGCCGCAGTTCGCGGTCCTCAACGCGCTCGTCGCCGAGCCGGGCCTCGACCAGCGCACGGCGGGGGAGCGGGTGGGACTCGACCGCTCCACCATCGCCGAGGTGATCAGCAGGCTCATCCGCCGGGGGCTGCTCGACAAGGTCCGCGACCCGCAGGACGGGCGCCGGTACCTGCTGGGGCTCACCGACGAGGGCCTGCGCACCCACCGCCGGCTGACCGTCCGCACGGCCCGGATGAACCAGGTCTTCCTGTCCCCGCTCTCGGCCGCGGAACAGACCCTGTTCCTCGAGCTCATCCAGCGCGTCTCGGACGCGGCGGAGGGTCTGCGCAACCCGGGGGAGCCCCTGGTCGCGCCGTCCTGACCGAGCTGATCGAGGCGCCTGGGCGCGATCGGGCCGCGAGGTGTCAGGGTGCCTGGGCGGTATCGGGGGCCTGCGCGAGCACCACCCACACCTGCCCCTCGGCGAAGGCGACCGGGGCGCCGTCGGCGGTCGTGAAGTCCGTGCCGTCCGTGGCCGTGGCCCGCTTCCAGTTCACGTCGTGGACCCGTCCGTCGCGCAGCACCCGCGCCTTTCCCGAGCCCACCGTCTCGGTGTACGGCGTGTTGTTGCCGAGGAAGTCGTGGAAGCCCGACGCTCGCACCTTCACGTACTGCACGACCACCGTGACCGGGGCCACCCGCGTCCCGTCGGTCGTCACCGTCGGCGCGCCGTCCGTCGAGACCAGCCAGCGCGCCCGGCTCGCGGACCAGGTGAAGGTGAAGCGGGCCGCCGGGTAGCGCACGGTGAGCGAGGGCTGCGCCGTACCGCCGGAGGGCGCGGTGCCGTAGCGGAACCCGGTGGTCAGCGCGGCGGAGCCCGGCGCGGAGGGCAACAGCCGACCCGGGCGCACGTAGAGGTTGTGCGGCGCGGACCTCTCCGCGCCCCGGTAGTACGCCCCGGCGCCGGCCGCGTCCTCGGGCGTGACGGCGTCCAGCGGCGCCCGGTCGATCAACGGCAGCAGCTTGCCCTGCGCCCCGGAGAACGCCAGCACCGGCCGCTCGAACTGGCCCAGCAGCTCCAGATCGGACTCGCGGGCACTGCGCACGGGACCGACGGCCTTCGGCACCTTCGTCGCGTACACGGCCATCAGCCTGCTCAGCCCGCCCTCGACCTGCTCGACGTAGACGATGTCCGCGGAGTCGAGGCCGGTCTGCGGCCGGGCGCCGGGGGCGTTGTCGATCTTCACGGCGAGCACGGAGCCGACGACAGCGCTGGGACTGGTGCTGCCGCTCGGGCTCGGCTGCTGCGAGGCGCTCCGACCGTCGTCGTTCCTCGACGGCTCGCGGGACGTCGTGCAGCCGGCCGCGAGGACGAGTGCCAGCGCGGCGGCCAGCAGCGCGGCGGCCACGGCGGAGGGTCCGGCACGCATCGCGCGTGCCCGGCGACCCGGATGATCCGGACGGCGCGGATGACCCGGACGGCCCGGGTGATCCGGACGGCTCGGGTGATCCGGACGTCTTGGACGCCTCGGATGTCTCGAACGACTTGTGCCTGTCATGGCCACCCCCGTTTCGTGTCTTGATTGTGCGCTCATCCGTTCGAGAGTGGCTATGCGTGGCTGTGGGCTGTGGGCTGTGGGCTGCGGGGCTGCGGGGCTGTGGCGCAGAAGGGGCTGCGGGGCTGCGGGCGTCGTGGTTCGGGGCCGGGCGGTCGGGTACCCGGGGCGCAGCCAGGACCCGGTACCCCCGGACCAGCCGGGACGGCCGGTCGGCGGAGGGAGCGCGGTGCGATGAAGGCAGTGACCTGGCAGGGCAAGCGCGACGTACGGGTGGACACCGTGCCCGACCCGACGATCCAGGAACCGACGGATGCCGTCATCCGCATCACGTCCACCGGCCTGTGCGGCTCCGACCTGCACCTGTACGAGGTGCTCACCCCGTTCATGACCCCGGGCGACATCCTCGGCCACGAGCCCATGGGCATCGTCGAGGAGGTGGGCGCCGGTGTGCCCGACCTCAAGGCCGGCGACCGGGTCGTGGTGCCCTTCCAGATCGCCTGCGGCAACTGCTGGATGTGCCTGAACGCGTTGCCCACCCAGTGCGAGACCACCCAGGTCACCGGCGAGGGCATGGGCGCCGCGCTGTTCGGTTACACCCGTCTGTACGGGGCGGTGCCCGGCGCCCAGGCGGAGTATCTGCGGGTGCCGCAGGCCCAGTTCGGCCCCATCAAGGTGCCCGAGGGGCCGCCCGACGACCGCTTCGTGTACCTCTCCGACGTCCTGCCCACCGCCTGGCAGGCCGTCGCCTACGCGGACATCCCCGAGGGCGGCAGCGTCGCGGTACTCGGCCTCGGCCCCATCGGCGACATGGCCTGCCGTATCGCCCAGGCGCGCGGCGCGGGCCGGGTGTTCGGTGTGGACCTGGTCGGCGACCGGCTTCGCCGGGCCCGCGCGCGGGGCGTGGAGACCTACGACCTCCGCAGCTTCGACACCGAGAAGGAGCTCATCGCCGCGATCCGCGACGAGACCGACGGTCGCGGCCCGGACGCCGTGATCGACGCCGTCGGCACCGAGGCGCACGGCAGCGCGGTCGCCCGTATGGTCCAGAACGCCGCCGCCATGCTGCCGCGGAAACTGAGCGGCCCGCTCGCGGAACGCTTCAGCGTCGACCGCCTCGCCGCCCTGCACACCGCCATCGAGCTGGTGCGCCGCGGCGGCACGCTCTCCCTCGTCGGTGTCTACGGCGGCATGGCCGACCCGCTGCCGATGCTCACCATGTTCGACAAGCAGCTCCAGATCCGCATGGGGCAGGCCAACGTGCGCCGGTGGAGCGACGAGATCCTGCCGTACCTCACCGAGGAGGACCCGCTGGGCGTCGACGACTTCGCCACCCACCACGTGCCGCTGTCGGACGCCCCGCACGCGTACGAGATGTTCCAGCAGAAGCAGGACGGCGCGGTGAAGGTCCTCATGACGCCGTGAGCCGTGAGCCGAGCCGCAAATCGAGCCCGAGCCGCGAACCGAGCCTTGAACCGTGTCGTGAACCGAGCCGTGGACGGTGAAAGCGGTTGCGGAGCGGTTGCGGATCAAGGCGAGGGTGCAACCGGTTACGGATCAGGTTGCCGCGTGAAACCGGTTGTGGATCAAGCTCTGCGCCGGCAACCGGTTGTGGATCGGCTCGCGCCAGGAACCGGTTGTGGATCAAGTGGTGCCTGATACCGGTTACGAGTCGGGCGCTGCTCCCGAAACCGCTTGTGGCGCCCAACCGTTCTTCCACGGCAGCACAACCGCTTGTGGATCAGTGGATCACGCTGCCGCTGGTGGGTCACGCCGAGGGCGGCGCCCCGAGGATCTCCGCCAGGTCGTAGCGCACCGGCTCCTCCAGTTGGGCGTAGGTGCAGCTGTCGGGGGTGCGGTCGGGGCGCCAGCGGCGGAAGCGGGCGGTGTGCCGGAACCGCGCCCCGTTCTCCATGTGGTCGTACGCCACCTCGACCACCCGTTCGGGCCGCAACGGCACCCAGGACAGGTCCTTCTTGCCCGACCAGCGGCTCGGCGCCCCGGGCAGCCGTGCCGTCTCGTGGGCGGACTCCTCCGACCAGGCCGCCCACGGATGGCCCGCCGCGTCCTCCATGCGCAGCGGCTCCAGTTCCTCGATCAGCTCGGCCCGGCGTTTCATGGAGAAGGCGGCCGACACGCCGACGTGCTGGAGGACGCCCCGTTCGTCGTACAGGCCCAGCAGCAGCGAGCCGACCACCGGTCCGCTTTTGTGCAAGCGGTATCCGGCGACGACGACGTCCGCGGTGCGCTCGTGCTTGACCTTGAACATGGCGCGCTCGTCCTGGCGGTAGTGCAGGGTGAGCGGTTTGGCGATCACCCCGTCCAGGCCCGCGCCCTCGTACTCGTCGAACCACTGCCGTGCCACCTCGGCGTCGGTCGTCGCCGGCGCCAGGTGCACGGGTGCCGTCACCCCGGCGAGCGCCTCGGTCAGCAGCTCACGCCGGTCGCTCAGCGGAACGTCCAGGAGCGACCGGTCGGCGAGCGCCAGCAGGTCGAAGGCGACGAACGACGCCGGGGTCCGTTCGGCGAGGGTGCGCACCCGGGAATCCGCCGGATGGATGCGCTCCGTGAGGGCGTCGAAGTCGAGTCGTCCTTCCCGGGTGATCACGATCTCCCCGTCCAGCACACACCGCTGCGGCAACCGTTCCCGCAACGCCTCCACCAGTTCCGGAAAATACCTGGTCAGCGGCTTTCCGGTGCGGCTGCCCAGTTCGATCTCGGCACCGTCGCGAAACACGATCGCCCGGAAACCGTCCCACTTCGCCTCGTACTGCATGCCCGGCGGGATCGCCGCCACCGACTTGGCGAGCATCGGCTTCACGGGCGGCATCACCGGCAGATCCATGCCCCGATTCTGCGCGAGGATCACGGGGACCGCCCGGTGTGCGGACCGTCCGGCGTACGGGCCGTCGCGAGCTGATGCGAGCTGTCGGAGGTGTGTCTACCGTGGCTCGCATGGGCGATGCGGTGGAACTGGAAGTGGCCGGCCGGACGGTACGGCTGTCCAGCCCCGACAAGGTCTTCTTCCCGGAGCGCGGCTTCACCAAGCTGGACCTCGCCCGCTACTACCAGGCGGTCGCGCCCGGCATCCTGCGCGCGCTGCGCAACCGCCCCACCACCCTGGAGCGGTACCCGGACGGCGTGGGAGGCGAGTCCTTCTTCCAGAAGCGGGCGCCGAAGAACATGCCCGACTGGATCCCGACCGCCCACATCACCTTCCCCAGCGGACGCAGCGCCGACGAGATGTGCCCGACCGAGGAGGCGGCCGTTCTGTGGGCCGCCCAGTACGGGACCCTCACCTTCCACCCCTGGCCCGTGCGCCGCGATGATGTCGACCGCCCCGACGAACTGCGCATCGACCTCGACCCACAGCCCGGCACCGACTACGACGACGCGGTCCACGCCGCGCACGAACTACGCTCGGTCCTCGAGGAGTTCGGCGGTCTGCGTGGCTGGCCCAAGACCTCCGGCGGCCGTGGTCTGCACGTCTTCGTGCCGATCGAGCCCCGCTGGACCTTCACCCAGGTCCGGCGCGCCGCCATCGCCGTCGGCCGGGAGATGGAACGGCGGCTGCCGGAGCGGGTGACGATCAAGTGGTGGAAGGAGGAACGGGGCGAGCGCATCTTCATCGACTACAACCAGACCGCTCGCGACCGCACCATCGCCTCCGCCTACTCCGTGCGTCCCCGGCCGCACGCGCCGGTCTCGGCGCCGCTGCGCTGGGAGGAGGTCGGCGACGCCCACCCCGCCGACTTCGACCTCGCGACCATGCCGGCTCGGTACGCCGAACTCGGCGATGTGCACGCCGACATGGACGACCACACGTTCTCCCTGGAGGCCCTGCTCGAACTCGCCCGCCGCGACGAACACGACCACGGCCTGGGCGATCTGCCGTATCCGCCGGAGTACCCGAAGATGCCCGGAGAGCCGAAGCGGGTGCAGCCGAGCCGGGCCCGGCACGAGGACGCCCCGGGCGGGCCCGGGGCGTCCTAGCGCGACCGTCCGGCGCGGGCCGGACGGCTGCTGTCACAACTCCTTGATACGGATGTCCCGGTACGAGACGACGTCCGTCGTGCCGTGCACCTGCAGCCCGAGGTAACCGGAGGCGAAACGCCGCCCGTCCGTGCCCGGGTCGTCCGCGCGCGGCGGGGAGAACTCCTGGCCGCCGGTGTTGTCGAACTCGTTGATCAGCACACCGTTGCGGTAGACCGAGTAGTGCTGGTCGACCACCCTGATCTCGTAGTCGTTCCAGGTTCCCTTCTGGGTGACGCCCGCGCCCGCGAGTCCCACCCGGTCGAAGCCGTACACCGACCCGGTCTTGTACATGTCCCCGTCCGGCCGGTCCAGCACCTGCACCTCGTGCCCGTACTTGATGGCGACCCACTCCGGTCGTGACTCCTCGGTGTGGTCATGGACCCACGGGAAGCGCACGAACACACCGGAGTTGGCGTTGCCCGTGCCCGGAGCGTCGTCGCGCCACTGGAGCTTCAGCGAGAAGTCGCCGTACTTGCGCTCGGGGAACCACAGCATGCCCAGGCCCTCGCGGGTGGTCCCGCTGGTGATCGATCCGTCGGCGTTCTGCGCGAACGATCCGCCGCCCACCTGCTGCCACTTCGCGAACGAGCCCGCGCTGCCGTCGAGGATCGTGCGGTAGCCCTCGGTCTGGCCGGGCTTGCCGATCCCGGAGCGGTCGGCGGCCTCCTGTACGGCGTCGTACTCGCGCTGGTCCACGATTCCCTCGCCGAACAGCGCGTCGAGGACCGTCTTCACATGCTTGAGGAACAGCGCGTGGGACGTCCACTCCCTCTCGTCCTCGATCAACTCGTTGATCCGGCACCGTTTGTCGGTCAGCCGGTTCGGCACCCCCGAGTCGACCGTTCCCACGATCACCGTCAACCGCTCGTCGTATTCCGGGCAGTGGGGGGCCGGGACCTGGCTCGACACCACCGTGAAGGTCACCGTGCGGGCGGTGGAGGTGTTGCCGGCCTTGTCGGTGGCGCGGTAGGCGAGGGTGTGCGGGCCCGCACGGTCGACCACCACCGGGATGGCGTATGCGATGTACGGTCCACCGTCGAGTGAATACTCGATCCGGTCGACACCCGACCCGTGCTCGTCCGTCGCGCTCACGGTCACCCGGGCGTTGCCGACGTAGGCCCCGCCGGAGTTCTTCGTGCCTTCGACGGTCACGCCGGTCACCGGTGGCGTGGTGTCCTGCGGGGCCGCCGCGACCACGGTGAACCGGACGCTCTTCTCGGCGGCCGCGTTCCCCGCCTTGTCGGTGGCCCGGTACCGCACGGTGTGGGTGCCGACCTGGTGCACCATCACGGGCGCGGTGTACGGCTGCCAGGCCCCGGAGCCGACGGCGTACTCGATCGTGTTGACGCCGGATCCGGTGTCGGAGGCCGACACGGTGACGGTCGCCATGTCGATGTACGTGCCGTCGGGGTTCTGCTCGCCGGATACGGTCCCGGAGGTGTCCGGGGGTGTCGTGTCGTCGGAGGGCGGGGCGACGACCGTGAACGCGACGGTCCTCTCCGTGGAGACGTTGCCGGCCTTGTCGAGCGCCCGGTAGCGGATCTGGTGGCTGCCGACCTGGTCGACGACGACCGGTGCGGTGTACGGGATCCAGTCACCGGCAGTGCCGACCGCATACTGGATACCGTCGACGCCCGACCCGCCGTCGTCGGTCGCCCCGATCGCGACACTCGCCGAGCCGACGTACTCGCCCTGCGCGTTCTGCGTGCCGGTGACCTGCGCCGCCGTCTCGGGCGGTGTCGTGTCCTGGCCGCCGCCCTCGGTCACCACGAGGATGCCCTGCATCTGACCGTGGCCGGGGATCGTGCAGTGATAGAAGTAGCGCCCCGGGGTCAGGGTGACCTCGGCGGTGTGCCGGCCGCCCGTGTCGTCGTTCGGGTTGGCCAGGATGTTCAGCGTGACGTCGTCGTTGAACTCGGGGTCGCTGGTCGCGAACGTCAACGTGTGCGGCATGCCCATGGTGTTGCCGGTCGCCACGCTGTTCTCGAAGACGATCGTCGCCTGACCCGCCACCGCCGTCGCCGGCGCCGAACCGTACTTCGTGATGTCGTCGCCGGCGGTCCAGGTGAGCACCTGGGCGGCGGCTGCCGGCTCGGACTGTGCCGCGGTGGGTGCCGCCTGAAGCCCGAGCATCATCAGCACGGCGGCCAACAGGGCCGTCCAGATTCTTCGTTGCCGCGTTCGCCGTATCACTGCGCCCCCCTCGCCAGCCGGTCGGCGGCCGGCGTCGGGCCGCCGCCTTGGTAAGTGACCCTCCACAGCGCTGACTTGGCGTCCGAGGTGAAGAAGCCCCGGCCGTAGTCGAGCACGTACAGGGCGCCGTCCGGGCCGAACTTCCAGTCCATGAGGTTCTTGATGCCGTCGTTGCCGACCGGCACGATCTTCTTCAGCGACTCCGAGTGGACCGGCAGGCCGCCCGACCCTTGCGTCCTCGGGTCCATGACCACCGCGTTGCGCGGCTGGTCGGCGTCGTAGAAGTCGCCGACGAACCACTTGCCGTCCCAGTACGCGGGCCACTTGACCGCGCTCGCGCCGGCGGCGTCGTACCGGTAGACCGGACCGTTCATCGCCGCCTGTCCGCCGCCCTTGAGCCACGGCAGTCGGTACGTCGCCTGGTCCTGCCGGTAGGAGGGGATGCCGCCCGCGTCGCGCGGGTAGTCCGGTGCGCCGCCCTGGGGCGAGTACCAGATGTTGTTGCCGGTGACCGGCGGCAGGTTGACCAGGCCGTCGTTGTTCGGCGACTCGTTCTTGGGGTGGTCGCAGTCGTACCAGCCCAGCGGCTGCGACGGATCCGGCAGATTGCGGTCCCGGTAGGGCTGCTTGTTGCCCATGCAGTACGGCCAACCGCGGTTGCCCGCCTGGGTGATGACGGCGAACGTGTCGTACTTCGCCGGTCCCCAGACGGGTGACGGCTCGCCCGCGTCCGGGCCGACCCAGCCCGCGTAGAGGATGTCGGTGGTGCGGTCGACGAAGATGCGCGCGGGATTGCGGACGCCCATCACATAGATCTCGCCGCGGGTCTTGCCGCCGCCCTCGTCGGTCTCGCGGCCCGTGAACAGGTTCCCCGCCGGAAGCGTGTACGTTCCGTCGGGTTCCGGATGGATGCGCAGGATCTTGCCGTTGAGGTTGTGGGTGTTTCCGGCCGTGCGGCGCGCGTCGGCGAAGGAGACGCCCTTGAAGTTGGGCTGCGGGTTGTTTCCGGAGTAACCCCCGCTGAAACCACTGGAGTTGTTGTCACCGGTGGCGACGTACAGGTTGCCCTTCGAGTCCCAGGCCAGCCCGCCCCCGGCGTGACAGCAACTGTGCACCTGCACGGGCCACTTGAGCAGCACCTTCTCGCTGCCGAGGTCGAGCCGGTCGGTGGCGGGGTCGAGTGTGAAGCGTGAGACCCGCCGCTCGGCCATCCGGGTCTCACGGTTGACGCCCGAGTGGGGCGTGTAGTGCAGGTACACCCAGCCGTTCTGCTCGAAGCGCGGATCGAGCTCGATACCGAGGAGGCCTTCCTCGACCTTGACGAGTTCGTCGCCGCCGCCCTTGTTGCCGAAGACCGTGAGTTCCCCGGCCAGAGTGACCTTCTTGGTCGCCGGGTCGTAGACGTGGATCTGGCCCTTGCCCTTGCCCACGTCCGGGTTGTTCCAGTCGGTGATCACCGGCCGGGAGGAGTCGGCGCCGCCCCGCCCGATGTAGAGAACCCGGCCGTCGGGCGCGGTGACCAGGCCGTGCGGCTCGCCGATCTGGTCGTTCTGACCGGGCTGGTTGGCCGGGGTCAGCCGTTCGGCCTTGTAGTTGCCGGTGATGGTGGCCTTGCAGTCGGCCTGCACCAACCGGGACGTCCAGAGCAGGGCGCCGCGCAGATGCGTACGGAAGTCCGTCTCGTCGTAGGACGAGACCGTGCCGCCCATGTCGGTGTAGAAGGAGCGGCCGCCGTCGTAGTCGCGGCACCAACTCACCGGATGGTCCGCGCCGTTGGCGCTCGCGCCCGGCCGGTAGGTCGACTCGCGCACCCGGGCGACGGTGTGCACCGCGCCGGACGGGTTCTTCACCCAGTTCGACCACAGGTCGGGGCGCTTCCACTCCAGCGGCAGGGCTCCGGTGGCCGGATGCCGCCGGTCGCCGACCTCGACGGTGGCCCGCTGTACGGCCGTCGGGCTCGACGCGGCGGGACGGGCACCGATCAGGCCGGTGAACCAGTCCGAGTAGGGCTCCGCGCGGGCCGCGTCGTGGATGCCGACGAATCCGCCGCCGGCCTCCATATAGGCCTCCAGGCCCGCTTCCTGCTCCGGGTCGAGGACGTCACCGCCCCCGGTCAGGAACACGACCGCGTTGTAACCGCCCAGCCGTGTCTCGCTGGTGAAGACCGAGGCGTCGTCCGTGGCCTCGACCTCGAAGCGCTGGTCCGCCGGCCCGGACAGGCCGATGCGCTCGATGGCCTCGATGCCGGCGTTGACGACCGGTGACTCCTCCCCGGCCGCGGCCGACCCGTGGAAGATCAGTACCCGTACGTTCGGGCCGCCCGGTGGCGACTTGATGGACATCGTTGTCAGGGGTGGCTCGGGGGCCGGGCGCGCGTCCGCGGCCGGCGCGGAGAGCAGGCCGGCGACGAGCGTTGCGCACGCCACGGCGCTCACCCGGATTCGTCTTCTCGTAGTCAACCCTCGTAAGTGCATGGGCACCTCCTCGGTCACAGCGACAGCGCCACGGAAGGTAGACCCCATTTGCATGACTCGCCAATACCTATGACCGCAATGGCATGAACTTTGTCCTGGGTGTGGAGAAACGGCGGAACGACCGGTACCGTCTCACAGGTTCATCACAGGCACGTCTTCTTCATCGTCGCAAATTCCGTACCAGGGTGGGGAGTTCGGCATGGACAGACGCGGGTTCAACCGCCGGGTGCTGCTGGGCGGTGCCACCGCCGCGACATCGTTGTCCTTGGGGCCGAGGGCGGTGAGCGCCGACGGACCGGCGAAGGCCGCCCCGGCGGGGGGAGCGGTCAGACACCTCAAGCTGTACGCGGAGAAGCTCGCCGACGGACAACTCGGCTACGGCTTCGAGAAGGGCAAGGCGACCGTCCCCGGGCCGCTGATCGAACTCAACGAGGGCGACACGCTGCACATCGAGGTGGAGAACACCCTGGACGTGGCCGCGAGCCTGCACGTCCACGGCCTGGACTACGAAATCTCCAGCGACGGAACGAAGTTGAACAGAAGTGACATCGAGCCCGGTGGCACGCGCACCTACACCTGGCGCACCCATGCCCCCGGTCGCCGCGCCGACGGCACCTGGCGGGCGGGCAGCGCGGGCTACTGGCACTACCACGACCACGTCGTGGGGACGGAACACGGCACGGGTGGTATCCGCAAGGGCCTGTACGGACCGGTGATCGTCCGGCGCAAGGGCGACATCCTGCCCGACGCCACCCACACGATCGTCTTCAACGACATGACGATCAACAACAGACCCGCTCACCAGGGCCCCGACTTCGAGGCGACGGTGGGCGACCGGGTCGAGTTCGTGATGATCACGCACGGCGAGTACTACCACACCTTCCATATGCACGGTCATCGCTGGGCCGACAACCGCACCGGCCTGCTCACCGGCCCCGACGACCCCAGCCAGGTCGTCGACAACAAGATCGTGGGACCGGCCGACTCCTTCGGCTTCCAGGTCATCGCGGGGGAGGGGGTCGGCGCCGGCGCGTGGATGTACCACTGCCATGTGCAGAGCCACTCCGACATGGGGATGGTCGGACTGTTCCTGGTGAAGAAGTCCGACGGCACGATCCCGGGCTACGAACCGCATGGGCCGCACGAGTCGCACGAGTCGCCTGAGCCGGACGGGACGGGCGACGCGCACGAGCACTGAGGGGCGGAGGGCGGAGAGCGCTCTCACCCCGCCCGTCCCCCGGAGCTATCCTGAGCCGCAGCCGGCCAGGAGGAGCCCCGAAGTGACCGAGACAGCGTCGCGTCCCACGCTGGAGGCCGTGGCCGCCCGGGCCGGCGTCTCCCGGGCGACCGTGTCGCGCGTCGTCAACGGCGGGGACGGCGTGCGCGAGCCGCTCGTCGAGCGGGTCCGGCGGGCCGTGGAGGAACTCGGGTACGTCCCCAACCAGGCGGCCCGCAGCCTGGTGACGAAGCGCCACGACGCGATCGCCGTGGTCATCGCCGAACCGGAGACCCGGGTCTTCGCCGACCCCTTCTTCGCGCTCCAGCTCCGCGGCATCAGCAAGGAACTGACGGCCCACGACAACCAGTTGGTGCTGCTGCTCACCGAGGGCCGCGACGACCACGCCCGGGTCGCCCGCTATCTCGCCGGCGGCCACGTGGACGGGGCCCTGGTCTTCTCGCTGCACCTCGACGACCCGCTTCCCGGGCTGATCCAGGGCGCCGGCGTCCCGACCGTGTTCGGCGGCCGTCCCGGCTGGAGCGACGGCACACGGGACGTGGTCTACGTCGACAGCGACAACCGCGGCGGCGCCCGCGAGGCCGTACGCCTGCTGGCCGGGCTCGGCCGCACCCGCATCGCGCACATCACCGGCCCCCTCGACCAGACCTCCGCGGCGGACCGGCTCGACGGATACCGGGAGGTCATGGGCGAGGACGACCCGCGACTCGTCGTCGAGAGCGACTTCACCCCCGGCGGCGCCGAGCGGGCCATGCGGGAACTCCTCGACCGCTGCCCCGACCTGGACGCCGTGTTCGCCGCCAACGACCTCGCCGCCTCGGGCGCCCTGCGCGTCCTGCGCGAACGTGGGCGGCGGGTGCCCGAGGACGTCGCCGTGGTCGGCTTCGACGACATGCTGCCCGTCGCCGAACAGAGCGACCCGCCGCTGACGACGGTCCGTCAGGACATCGAGGAGATGGGCCGGATCATGGCCCGCCTGCTGCTGCGCCGTCTCGACCGGAGCGTCGCCGAGGAGGCACCGGGTGGTGTGGTCCTGCCGACCACTCTGGTGCGCCGAGCCTCGGCCTGACCGGGGCCGCCGCCCCGCCGCATCCGGCCGTCGGTCCTGGCCTGCCCGGCTCCGCCCAGTCCTGCCCCCTCCCGTCCTCGTGCTCTTCCGTGCCGCCTCACATCTCCTGGGGCACGCTCTTGATCACGGCGAAGCGTGCCCCGTAGGGGTCGGCGAGCTTGGCGATGCGGCCGACGCCCTCGACGTCCGTGGCGGGCATCCGCACCCTGCCGCCCAGTTCCTCCGCCTTGGCCGCGACCGTGTCCGCGTCGGTGACCTCGAAGTACGGCAGCCAGTACGCGCCGGTCTCGGCCTCCGTGGGGTCGTCGGCCAGCGGCACGATCCCGCCGAACATGGCCTCCTCCCCGGCACCGGCCGGGTTGACGCAGGTGTACGTGCCGCCGGGGAAGGGGGCGGCCGAGGTCTCCAGGCCCAGCGTCGCGTTGTAGAAGGCGGCCGCCGCGGCGACGTCCGGCGTGTACAGCTCGACCCAGCACAGGGCGCCGGGTTCGTTCGCCACGTCCACACCGACGGTCTGTCCCGGCTGCCAGAGGCCGAACGGCACGCCCGCCTCGTCGGTGAGGACCGCCATCGTGCCCTGGCCCATCACGTCCATCGGCGCGAAGAGCACCGTGCCGTGCTTCTGCTCGGCGGCCTGCGCCGTGGCCTGAGCGTCCGGTGTCCGGAAGTAGACCGTCCACGAGGGTGGGCCCTGCCCGGGGGCGGTCTGCATGCCGCCCGCCACCGTCCTCCCGTCCAGCTGGAAGAAGCCGTAGCCGCCGGCATCGGGTCCCGCCGACTCGAACCGCCAGCCGAAGAGAGCGCCGTAGAAGGAGGCGGCGCGGTCGATGTCGGACGTGCCGACATCGATCCAGTTCGGAGCGCCGTTGACGAAACGGGTGGTGAGCATCGTTGCCCTCCTCGAAGGGGTCCCGTTCTCTGCACTGCCGAGTCTCGCACCGCCCACTGACAATCGCTGCCGGAACACGACCACGGGCGTGCCCCCGCCGCCCGGCCAGGGAAGGCCACGGAAGGCCACGGTCGGGCTACGAGAGATCACCGACGGCCATGGGCGGTCACGGGGAGTCGCCCCGCGCTCGCCCGGCGTTCGAGAACGTGCCGGACGCGCCGCGCGCCGCCGTGCGCAGGGGGTGCGGCAGGAGCATCATCGGGCGGCCGGGGGCCTTGAGACGCCGCGTATATCCGGCGTTGATCGAACGTTTTTCGCCGCCGGGCACGATCCTGGCCATGTATACCGACACGATTCCGACCCCCGACCTCGGCTGGCAGCGCGAGGCGCTGTGCGCACAGACCGGAGCGGAGTTCTTCTTCCCCGAACCCGGCAGCTCGGTGCGGGAGGCCAAGCGCATCTGCGGCATGTGCGAGATGCGTTCCGCCTGCCTGGAGTACGCCCTGGACAACGATGAGCGCTTCGGCGTCTGGGGCGGCATGTCCGAGAAGGAGCGCCTGAGCCTGAGGCGCACGGCACGCTGAACCGCGCAGTGGCGGCGACCCCGAATCCGAGTGACCGCGTCGCGGGGGTGCGGTTAGGATCCGGAAGCGCGTCCGGACGTAGCGCAGAGGCAGGCGCCTCGCCTTGCTCAGGCGAATCACGCCGGTTCGAATCCGGTCGTCCGGATGCGTGCGCGGTCCCGTAGAGCAGAGGCAGACTCGCCACCTTCTCAGGGTGGATACGCCGGTTCGAATCCGGTCGGGACCACGGTACGACGAGCACGGGGCGGGGACGGGGCGGGACGGCGACGGATGGGCGAGGACAGCGGAGGGGCGGCGTTCGGCCCGTCGGTCACCGAGGCGGAGCTGGCCGCCTTCCACGAGGTCGTGGGCAGGCTGCGCGCACTGCCCGTCGACGATCCCGTACGGCTGCGGGCCGAGCAGGTCGCCGCGTCCTTCGCGCGTGACGGACGGCTGCGGCGGCGCAAGGAGCGCAGCGCCGAGGTGGCGGCCGCCGACGCGGCGGCGATGGCGGCGACCGCGACCGGGGCCCTGGACCGGCGCGAGGACGCGCCCTTGCCGGCCGCCGGGCACGGTGGGCGATTCCAGCGGCCGCGCACCTGCTACGTCTGCAAGTCGGCCTATCGAGAGGTCGACACCTTCTACCACCGGCTCTGCCCCGCCTGTGCCGCGGACAACGCGGCCCGCCGTTCGCTGAGCACCGACCTGAGCGGGCGCCGTGTCCTGCTCACCGGCGGCCGGGTGAAGATCGGCTTCCAGCTGGCGCTGATGATGCTGCGGGACGGTGCGCGGACCGTCGTCACCTCCCGTTTCCCGCACGACACCGTCCGCCGGTTCCGGGCCGAGCCCGGCAGCGCGCAGTGGCTGGACCGGCTCACCGTCGTCGCCGTCGATCTGCGCGACCCGCGCCAGGTGCTGGGCCTGTGCGAGGAACTGCGCCGGGAGGGCGAGCCGCTCGACATCCTCGTCAACAACGCGGCGCAGACCGTGCGTCGTCCGCCGGAGTCCTACGCCCTGCTGGCCGCCGGGGAGCGCGACGCGCTGCCCGAGGGGACGCGCCGGGCACCCGGGTTCACCCCGATGCGGATGCTGGAGGGCCTCGGCGGCTCGGTCTCCGCGCTGCCCGCCGCTCTGCGGGAGGCCGACGAGGCCGGACTGCTGCCCGATCCCTCCCCGGAGAACTCCTGGTCGGCCCGGCTCGGCGCGCTCGACCCGGCCGAGGTGCTGGAGACCCAGCTGGTCAACGCCCTCGCGCCCGCGCTGCTCTGCGACCGGCTGCTGCCGCTGCTGCTGGCCTCGCCGCATCCGCGCCGGTACGTGGTCAACGTGACGGCCGTCGAGGGCCGGTTCGCGGTGCGCAACAAGATGCCCGGGCATCCGCACACCAACATGGCCAAAGCTGCCCTCAACATGCTCACCCGTACCAGCGCGGCCGCGCTCGCCGAGCAAGGTGTGCACATGTGCGCCGTCGACACCGGCTGGATCACCGACGAGAACCCGGCGCCGAAGAAGGCCCGGATGGCGGGCGCGGGTTTCCGTACCCCGCTGGACATCGTGGACGGCGCGGCCCGCGTGTACGACCCGATCGTGCGCGGCGAGGCCGGCCACCCGGTGTCGGGCGTGTTCCTCAAGGACTACCGGGAGGCGCAGTGGTGAGCGAGGAGAACCCGGCGGGCCCGGGTGCCGAGCGGGAGCGGGAGCCGGGCGCGGAGCCGGAGACGGAGCCGGGCCCGGGGTCGGCGTCGGGCCCGGGGCCAGGACCGGTGTCGGGCCGCTTCGCCGGAGTGCCCCACGTGGTGCCCCGCCCCCTCGCCGATCTCGCCCCGCTGCTCGACTGGCTGCGGGCCGGGCGTCCGGCGGGCGAGCGGCTGGACTTCGCCGCGGGCACCGCGCTGCCCGACGGGCGGCTCGACCTGTGCAAGCAGGGCCTGGGGGCCGAGGGCGCGGCCCTGGTCGCCGAGGCCCTGGCCGACGGGCCCTCGCCCGTACGGCATCTGCTCCTCGGCACCGACGCCCTCGGGGACGACGGCGCCGCCACCGTGGCCGCCGCGAGCACGCCGGTCGAGACGCTCTACCTCGGATGCAACGGCATCACCGCGGGCGGCGCCTGCCGTATCGCCGACCAACTGCGGGCCTCGCCGCAGGTGATCACGGGGGTGTGGCTCAAACGCAACCCGCTCGGCCGAGGCGGTGGCCGGGCGGCGGCCGAACTCGTCGAGTCCGCCCGGAGATTGCGCACGCTCGACCTGGTGCAGACCGGACTCGACGCGGCGGGCGTCACCGTACTCGCCGACGCGCTGCTGGCCGCCGCGGGCAACGGACGGCGTGTCGAGCGGCTGTTCGTCGGCGGCAACCCGCTGGGGGAGGCGGGCGCGGAGGCGCTCGCGGCCGTCGTCGCCGCCGGGGCGATCGACGAACTGTACGTGTCCGCAGCCCGGTTGGGCGACGCGGGCGCGCTCCGGCTCGCCGACGCCCTCGAGCGGGCGCCGTACGGACGGCTCACCCGGCTCTCGGTGGCCAGCAACGGCATCGGACCCTCGGCCGCCGCCCGCCTGGTCGGCGCGGCCACCGTCGGCGGTGTCACCCTGCTGGACCTCGGCAGGGTCCGGGCGGCGGCCGTGCTCGGCGCGGCGGACAACCGGCTGGACCTGGCGGCCGCCGAGAGCGTCGGGCGGACGCTGGCGGCCGGCGAGCACCGTCTGTCCCACCTCGTCCTGCGCCACACGGGCCTGCGCAGCCGCGAGGCCCACCGCATCCTCGACCACGCGCCACGCGCGGCCACCGCCACCCGCTTCGTCCTGGGCCAGGGCGTCGCCGCCACCGTCAAGCGCCGCCTGGCGGGCCTCAGCGCCCATGTCCCGCCGCCGGCCGTCCCGCCCGATGTGGCGGCCGTACGCAGCGTGCACCGCACGGCGGCGCCCGAGACACCCGCGGCGGACTGAGGCCCGTCCGCCGGGCCCCGCCCCACCCGGCCGCCCCGCCCGTTCAGCGCCGCATCCCCGTGAACACCCCCATCCAGAACTTCTGTTGCTGCTCGGACGCGCCCACCAGGTACGTCGCCCGCAGCTTGGCCGGCAGATGTGTGACCAGGCGGGCCACCACGGTGTGATGCCTGCGCAGCTGGGACAACTCCGCGTTGGCGAGGATCTGGTGGACGATGTCGCTGTCGTCGCCGCCCTCGTCGGAGCGGGCGGCGGCGCGGCGCAGCCGGGCCTCCCACGCGTCCGCGTCCCGGGCCAACTCGCGCAGGCCCGTCACGGGGCGGCCTTTCAGGCGGTCGATCAGCGCGGTCAGCGGCACCGGCGCGTACTCCCCGTCGCCGAGGTAGACCGTGGCCATCTCCAGCGGCAGGCCGCGCCGGTGCAGCTTGATCAGCCGCTCCAGGGTGCGCTTGGTGATCCAGGCGCGGCCCTCCTCGTCGATGTCGTGCTTCCACCACTCCAGCACCGTCTCGGCGTCCGCCCCGTACCGTGCCAGCAGCCACTCGTTGGCCGGGATGTCCTCCGGCGACACCTCCAGCGAGGCCGTGAACCGGGTCGCCTGCGCGATGTTGTTGCGGGACACAAGCAGCTTGCGGCCCAGGTGGTAGGGCGGATTCTGGACGGCTATCTGGGCCCGCAGGTTCTCGATCCGCCTCCCCGCCAGCGACCACTCCTGGGTGATCTCCATCAGCTTGGCGAACGCGGCCTTGTCCTTGGGCCGGTTGTACTCGTCCCACACGATCGCCTTGGGCTCGGGGCCGGTGAACTTCGCCGCGAGCAGGTTGTCCAGCGTGCCGTCCGGCGACGGCACGGGCGCGCAGAGGTCCTCGACATTGGTCACCGGCAGCGAGAAGTACAGGGCGTCGCGTCCCAGCCCCGCGCGGACCGCCTCCCGCACCAGTTCCGTCTTGCCGCACCCGGGCGGCCCCTGGAGCAGCACCGTCCAGCGGTTGCGCAGGGCCGCGCGCACCACCTGTCGTACGGGGTCGGGAACCGTGGCCGGGTTGGCCACGCCGAGCGCCTGCGCGAGCCGGTCGAGGATCTCGGCCGTACGGTTCTGGCCGGGCCGGCCGTCCGGGCCCGGCTCGGCCAGCCGGAGCCGCTCGCCGTCGATCAGCGGCAGGCCCCAGCGCAGCGGGAACCCCTCCCGGGCGTTGGCCAGGACATGGTCGAGCGTGCGCGGGG
This sequence comes from Streptomyces sp. NPDC058295, assembly GCF_042880655.1. Classification (NCBI taxonomy): domain Bacteria; kingdom Bacillati; phylum Actinomycetota; class Actinomycetes; order Kitasatosporales; family Streptomycetaceae; genus Streptomyces; species Streptomyces sp. NPDC058295. Next base: position 122,740 of record NZ_JBHVYO010000002.1, on the reverse strand, counting down.
ACAGCAGCTCGCGCAGGGCGGGGGAGAGCGAGGCCCACACGGCGAACACCGGACGCAGTTCCCACGGGCGGTACTTGACCGCGAGGTGCCGACGCCACGACGTGTCGTTCGCCGAGATCCGCATCGTGACCATCCGGTCCAGCAGCGCCAGGTCGCCGCGCCGGGCCGACGTCTCCGTCTGCGACTCGTTGTCCGTGAGGAAGACGCCGACGCAGCCCAGGGCACGCAGGTCGTGCTCGCCGAGCGTCCAGTCGCAGGCGATCTGCATCAGCTGCGACTGGATGGTGTCGCCCGCCTGCAGCGAGTCGTCGATGAGCAGCACGAACGGCCGGCCCGGCTTCAGCTGGCTCATCACCAGCTGGCGCAGCACCAGTTCGCCGGAGCGCGGATCACGTACCGGCGCGTTGACGAGCAGGTCGTCCGGTGTGAGGTTCGCCGCCGGCACGTACACCAGCTCGGTGTCCGGGTGGGCGCGGGCGACGTGCGAGAAGAAGGTCGCCGTCTTGCCGATGCCGTGCTCGCCGAAGACCTGGCCGGTCTGCCCGAGGTCGATCATCGCGTCGATGAAGCCTTCGAGGCGGGAGACCTCGCCGGGGGCCGGCCGGTCGCCGGTGTCGTGCGTGTGTTGCGTCCGCGTGCTCATCCGCTCTTCCACCGCGATCCTGTGGTGACGCGATGGCAGTCCATCGCCGGTGTGTGCGTCTCGGGCCACTCGTGGCCCCCCTCGGTGATCAGCCAGATCCAGCGGTCCGGCTCGGCCGGCGTGATCGGCGGCGCGTAGCCGTCGGTGAGGACGACGACCGCGTCCGGCCGCTCGTCGAAGCGGCGCCCGTTCACCTCCGTGCGTCCCTCCACGTAGTCGGCGACCGCCTGGAAGCTCGTGCCGCCGCCCCCGTACACCCGCTCGCCGGGCCGGAAGGGCATGACCACGGCGTCGAACGAGAGCCAGTGCGCCTCGACGCCGTCGATCCGCCCGACCAGCTCGGTGAGCCACTGGACGACGTGCTGCGGCATCGACCCGGAGGTGTCGTAGGCGATCACCAGGACCTTGTCGCGGACCGGGCCGCGCCGCGCCAGCACGGGGTCCTGCCCGAGGGCGGCGAGCAGGGCGCCCCGCTTCTTGGGGTAGACCAGCCGCTCGCCGTCACGCAGCTTCGAACCGAGCACGTCGACCAGCCAGCGCTGCCACCAGTCGACCGTGCGCGTGCGCGTGGTCGTGCCGCGCAGCGTGCCGGCGCCCAGCCTGCCCCACAGCCGGGCGGCCCGCGCCGAGTCGCCCTCCGTGCGGTCCATGAGGTCGAGCAGCTCCCGCTCGGCGCCCGCGTGCCCGCGCCGGGCCGCCAGCAGCGAGTTGAGCAGGGCGGAGGACGTGACCGCGTCGACGGTCTCCTGGTCGGCGGGGACCGCGCCGGCCACCAGGTGCACGCACAGCCGCTCCTCGGGGACGGGCGGGTGACGCATGCGCTTCAGCTCGCCGTACACGCGCGTGTCGGTCCGGGTGAACGCCTCGTACGACACCGGCTCCAGCCCGTGTGCCGTCAGGTCCGCGACGTACAGGTCGTGGACCCGGCGCGGGTCGACGCCGGTCGGGCGGCCGTTCAGCAGGGGCAGCTCCTCGCGGCCCAGCCGCACCAGCGCCACATGGTTGATGGAGACCTCGGCGGCCAGCTCGAACACCGGATCCTCGCGCAGCTCCGGCTCGGCGAGCAGATGCCGGTGCACGAGGTGCCGGGCCTCGTGGAACAGGACGAACTTGACGCCGTCCAGGCCCAGTCCGACGAAGAAGTCCGGGTTGTACAGCAGCAGGCAGGTGCCGTCGCCGGAGGCGACCACGGCCGCCGTGTCCACGGCCGTCGTCGGGATCTGGTGATGGCACTTGGTGTACAGCCAGGACGCCACCGCCGACTCGGTCAGCCCGAAGTCCAGCAGCGCGGCCTCCTTCAGCCGCCGGGCCCGGGCGACCGCCTCGGGGTCCGCCGGGCGGTACGCCTCCAGGGCCCTGCGGTCGGCCAGGTCGACCACGGGCGGACGCCGCCGCCCTCGCTCCCCGTACCCCATGTCGAGCCCCCCGTGCCCTGTTTGCCGTGCTTCCCCCAGTGCTTCATTGGTACCAGGCCCCACCGACAACGGGCCAAGGCATTACGCTCTGGGGCAAGGGCGGGGTCGTAGCGCAGAGGCAGCCGCACCGGTCTCCAAAACCGGATCACGCTGGTTCGAATCCAGCCGCCCCGCCCCCTCCTCGACCCCCGGTGCCTCAGGCGATGGCGCCCGCCGTCACGACGAGCTCCGGCGTCGTCCCGTGGAACGTGTCGATGAGCTGCGCCAGCACCGCCCAGGCCTCCTCGCGCCCGCCCAGGTGATCCCGCACGAGCGGGCGCAGGGCGTCCTCGGCGTCGCGGACCCGGGCCGGGAACATGACATGGCCCAGGGACAGCACCTCCAGGACCCGGGAGGCCGGACCGTGGTCGGTGGCGTACCGGGCCGGGCCGTCGAGTACGCCCGCCTGTCGCAGCCGGTGCGTGAACTTGGGGTGCGACCCGAACCGGGCGCGCAGCGCGGGCGGGCAGTCCGGGCGCACCGACAGCGCCCAGCGCGGGTAACCGGGCAGCGCCAGCTCGTCGTGGGCCGCGCCGACGGCCTCCCAGTCGGCCCGGGTCAGCACCATGGACGCGGCCGCGCGGGCGGAGGGCATCGAGTTCGCCCTGCGCAGGGCGCCGACGAGGCCGTGCCGGACGTAGCTCTCGGGGATGTCGGGTTCCTGCCGCTCGTGGATCGAGCGCACCGGCAAGGGTTTCGTGCGCCCGGGGCCGAACGGCACCCCGCGGGCGAGGGCCCGGCGCAGACCGAGGTCGTTGCCGACGAAGCGCCACACGACGGCGTTCAGCGCGGGGTCGTCCTGCTCCAGGACCCAGAGCACCACCGAGGCGGGCGCGGTGGGCCAGGTCCACGCGCGGTTCAGCCTGCGCTGGATCGTGGCCGCGTTCTCCTTGGGAGCCGGGGGCAGACCGATCCGTGCGCGGATCCGGTCGGCGGTGTCCTCGTCGGTCAGCCCGAGCAGGAAGCCGACCGCCTGCTGGACCGTGTCACTGTCACCCATGGCGGCATGATGCCGCAGGTCGCGAACGGCCCGCACCGGGAAATCGGTTCCCTGTGCGAGCCGTCGATGCGATGGGGGGGGGCGGGGTCAGCCTGCCGCGCGGGCCGCCATCCGGGCCTTGCGGGTCGCCAGCTTCTCGTCGAACTTGGACGCCTCCGAGTCGAGGCCGCCCATGTACAGGCCGATCTCCTCCTGCGCCTTCTGGCCCTCGGGGCCGAGACCGTCGATCTCCATGACCTTCAGGAAGCGCAGCACGGGCTGGATGACGTCGTCGTGGTGGATCCGCAGGTTGTACACCTCGCCGATCGCCATCTGCGCGGCGAACCGCTCGAAGCCGGGCATGCCGTGACCGGGCATGCGGAAGTTGACGAGGACGTCGCGCACGGCCTGCATGGTCAGGTCGGGGGCCAGCTCGAAGGCGGCCTTCAGCAGGTTGCGGTAGAAGACCATGTGCAGGTTCTCGTCGGTCGCGATACGCGCCAGCATGCGGTCGCAGACCGGGTCACCGGACTGGTGGCCGGTGTTGCGGTGGGAGACGCGGGTCGCCAGCTCCTGGAAGGCGACGTAGGCGACCGAGTGCAGCATCGAGTGCCGGTTGTCGGACTCGAAGCCCTCGCTCATGTGGGACATGCGGAACTGCTCCAGCTTGTCCGGGTCCACCGCGCGCGAGGCCAGCAGGTAGTCGCGCATCACGATGCCGTGCCGGCCCTCCTCGGCCGTCCAGCGGTGCACCCAGGTGCCCCAGGCGCCGTCGCGGCCGAAGAGCGAGGCGATCTCGTGGTGGTAGCTGGGCAGGTTGTCCTCGGTGAGCAGGTTCACGACGAGCGCGATCCGGCCGATCTCGGTGACCTTCGACTGCCCCTTCTCCCAGGCCTCGCCGTCCTCGAAGAGGCCGGGGAAGTTACGGCCGTCGCTCCACGGCACGTACTCGTGGGGCATCCAGTCCTTGGTGACCTTCAGATGCCGGTTGAGTTCCTTCTCGACCACTTCCTCCAGCGCGTGCAGCAGCTTTGCGTCGGTCCAGACGGCGGGGCTACCGAGGTGAGGGGAGGTGATCGTCACGAGAACTCCAGGGGGACGTGAAGCGGAGCGGAACACTCCGGCGAGCGAGGCCGGAACTTACGGAATCGTAGGCTACGTATCCGTAGGTTACGAAACCGTAGGTTAAGAACCGCGTAAAGATCGCTGATCAGCCGTGTTGCGTCGAGTAATTCGGGCATGTCAAACAGCCCCGGGAACCGCAGGTCCCAGGGCTGAACGGGTGACGGGATCACCCGCTCAGGCATACAGCTCACGCAGCCGCACCGAGAGGCATGTCACACATCCCTCGAGTTTCTCGAACTCGCCGATGTCGACGACGACGGGCTCGTGACCGAGATCGGCGAGCAGGTCCGCCGTCCTCGGCGCGGCGGCCGAGATGAGCACCTGCGGGCCGCCGAGCAGCACCACGTGCGAGCCGGCCTCCTCGGGCACCGACAGGAAACGCGGGAACAGCGACGGCCGGTCCACCTTGGGGATGTGGCCGATCACCGTGCCGTCGGGCAGCGCCGTGACCGCCGACTTCAGGTGCAGCACCTTGCTCACCGGTACGGCCACGACCCGCGCGCCCAGCGGTTCGAACGCGGCGCGCACCTGCTGGACGCCTGCCGCGTTGGTACGGCCGCCCCGGCCGACGTAGATCGTGTCGCCGACCTTGAGCACGTCACCGCCGTCCAGCGTGCCCGGCTCCCAGATCCAGTTCACCGAGCAGCCCAGGCGGGCCACGGCCTCCTCGACCCCGAGGGTCTCGTCGCGCCGGGACTCGGCGCCGGAGCGCGCGATCAGGGCGACGTTCTTGTACATCACCACCGTGTCCTCGACGAACACGGAGTCCGGGCAGTCGTCGGCCGGGTCGACCTCGACGGTCTCCCAGCCGTGCGCCCGCAGGGCCTCGGCGTAAGCCTCCCACTGCTCCAGGGCGAGCTCCACGTCGACCTTCTCCCGCTCGACGTGCGTCACCAGGCCTTCGGCGAGGCGCGGGCTGGGGCGGCGGATGAGGGCCTTCTTGCTGGGCACGTCCAGGTCTCCGAATCGGGTGGCACAGACCGGCGCCTCGGACGCGGCGCCGGTCAGCCATCATGCAGGGCGGGGCCACCAGGACAAAACCCCGCAGTAACAATGTGCCCCTCCTGAGACCATGCGAGGACCGGCGGCCTAGGCCGGATCCGTCACCTCCGCCGCCGTCGTCTCCCGCAGCTCCCCGTCCAGCAGCAGCCAGCGGGTGATGCCCAGGGACTCCAGGAACGGCAGGTCGTGGCTGGCCACGATCAGCGCGCCCTCGTAGGACTCCAGGGCCGTGGTGAGCTGGCGCACGCTCGCCATGTCGAGGTTGTTGGTCGGCTCGTCCAGCATGAGCAGCTGGGGTGCCGGCTCGGCCAGCATCAGCGCCGCCAGGCTCGCCCGGAAGCGTTCCCCGCCGGACAGGGTGGCCGCCCTCTGATCGGCGCGGGCGCCCCGGAACAGGAAGCGGGCCAGCCGGGCCCGGACCCGGTTGTTGGTGGCGCCCGGCGCGAACCGGGCCACGTTCTCGGCGACCGTGAGCTCGCCGTCGAGGATGTCGAGGCGCTGGGGCAGGAAACGCAGCGGCACGTGCGCGTGCGCCTCGCCCGCCTCCGGCGCCAGCTCGCCGGCGATGGTGCGCAGCAGCGTCGTCTTGCCCGCGCCGTTGCGCCCGACCAGCGCGACCCGCTCCGGACCGCGCAGGTCGAAACCACCGTCCACGCGCGCGCCGTACGCGAGCCGGAGGTCCTGGAGCAGCAGGACCTCGCGCCCCGGCGGCACGGCCGTGTACGGCAGTTCGACGCGGATCTCGTCGTCGTCCCGTACGGCCTCCACCGCGTCGTCGAGCCGCTCCCTGGCCTTGGCGAGCTTCTCCTCGTGCATGATCCGGTACTTGCCCGCCGACTCCTGCGCCGCGCGCTTGCGTGCCCCCATGACGATCTTCGGTTCGCGCTTCTGGTCGGACATCTTCTGCCCGTACCGCCTGCGGCGGGCCAGCGTGACCTGGGCGTCGACCAGTTCGCGCTTCTGTTTCTTCAGGTCGGCCTCCGCGACGCGCACCATGCGCTCGGCGGCCTCCTGCTCGGTGGCCAGGGCCTCCTCGTAGGCGGAGAAGTTGCCGCCGTACCAGGTGACCCCGCCGGCGCGCAGGTCGGCGATCTGGTCGACGAGGTCGAGCAGCTCGCGGTCGTGGCTGACCACGACCAGGACGCCCGGCCAGGAGGCGACCGCCGCGTACAGCCGCCGCCGGGCGTACAGGTCGAGGTTGTTGGTCGGCTCGTCCAGCAGCAAGACGTCCGGCCGGCGCAGCAGCAGCGCGGCCAGCCGCAGCAGGACCGACTCGCCGCCCGACACCTCGCCGATGGTGCGGTCGAGGTCGATGTGGCCGAGCCCGAGTTCGCCGAGGGTGGCCAGCGCACGCTCCTCGACGTCCCAGTCGTCGCCGAGCGTCTCGAAGTGCCGCTCGGAGGCGTCACCGGCCTCGATGGCGTGCAGCGCGGCCCGCTGCGGGGCGATGCCGAGGGCCGCGTCGACCTTCAGCGTGGTGTCCAGGGTGACGTTCTGCGGGAGGTGTCCGATCTCGCCGGCGCGGCGCACGGTGCCGTCGGAGGGGGCGAGTTCCCCGGCGATCAGCTTCAGCAGGGTCGACTTGCCGGAGCCGTTGACGCCGACCAGTCCGGTCAGGCCGGGGCCGAAGGCGATGTCGAGCCCGTCGAAGACGGGGGTGCCGTCCGGCCAGGAGAAGGCGAGGGAGGTACAGGTGACGGAGTGAGTCAAAGCGGGCCTCGTGGTTGCGTGTGCGGTCAGGGGCGACACGTGTCGAGACACCGGAAAGCGGCGACCGCCCGCGGCAGCGGGGGAGCGCGGAGACATGCAGAAAGTCCTGCTCCGCAAGGACGGCTCGAAGGCCGAGGTCGCACGCGGCGCACACACTCCAGAGGTGTGGCGCGGTGTCTCATGACCTCAGACGAGCAACGTCCTTCTCCATTCGGCGGCAACAGAACCGTTCTCAACGGTAGGAGGGCCCGCAGGGGCTGTCAACGGATTAACAGGCGTCGCGCATCAGCTCCGCCAGGTCGTGGTCGAGGTCGAGCTGCCGGTACTCCGTGCCGGCGGGCACCAGCTCGCTCGTGGCCTGCAGGAAGTCACGGATCTCCGCCGTGTGGACGTGCACGACGGCGGTGCCCTCGGGCGCGTGGAACTCCAGCACGGTGCGGCCGTACCCGTAGGGCCGCACCCGGACGTCGCCGTGGCCCTCGGCGTCGTGCAGGCCCGCGGCGAGCAGGTCACGGGCGAAGGTCCAGCAGACCTCGACACCCTCCAGGGTGGCCGGAGCCGGGAAGGTCATGCGGACGGCGAAGGGGTCCTGCCGGTCGTAGGACAGGGTGGCGGGAATGGTCTGCATCCGGGGCGCGGCGGCGACCAGACGTGCCTCTACGGACTGCTCGATGACGGTGGTCAACGCCTTGCTCCCTCGTGACGGCGGGACGATCTTCCGGTCGGTGCGTCCGGACACTGGAAGAGACGCCGGAACCGGCCGATCCGTGCACACCCTTTCCGAGTGACCTCGGTCACCGTCTTTCATGCACACGAGTGACTCACCTCTCCTCCCGTGCCTCGTGCGGCGGTTGAGGCGATGGCGGGCATCTGGACGCCACCGAAAGCCGTGGGCTAGCTTCGCCCGCCATGAGGCGCTTGGGGAAGACGCGACGCACGGTTCGTACGGCACGGGGGAGCGGCCGGGTGGTCGCGGCGGCCTGCGGGGCCGCACTGGCCCTCCTGACCGCCCTGCCCGCCCAGGCGCACACACCGGGGCCCGCGGCGCCGCACTGGGATCTCAAGGACACCGGCACGCCCTCCGTACGGTTCCGGGGCCTCGCGGCGGTCGACCGGCACACCGCCTGGGTGTCCGGCACCGGGGGCACCGTCCTGCGCACCACCGACGGCGGCGAGAGCTGGCGAAACGTCTCGCCGCCCGGCGCCGCCGACCTCCAGTTTCGGGACGTCGAGGCGTTCGACGCGCGCCGCGCGGTGGTGCTCGCCATCGGCGAGGGCGAGGCGTCGCGGGTGTACCGCACCGAGGACGGCGGGACGACCTGGACGGAGTCCTTCCGCAACACCGACGCCCGCGCCTTCTACGACTGCCTGACCTTCTTCGACCCCCGTCACGGCCTCGCCATGAGCGACCCGGTGGACGGAAAGTTCCGCATCCTGTCGACCGGCGACGGCGGCCGCTCCTGGAAGGTGCTGCCGAACGACGGCATGCCGGCCGCCCTGGACGGCGAGGCGGGCTTCGCGGCCGGTGGCCAGTGCCTGGTCGCCTCCGGGACGAAGGACGTCTGGCTGGCCACCGGCGGGGCCGCACGCGCGCGCGTGCTGCACTCCTCCGACCGCGGACTGACGTGGACGGCCGCCGACACCCCGATTCCCGCGGGGGACCCCGCGCGCGGGGTCTTCGCCGTCGCCTTCCGCGACCGCACCCACGGCCTCGCCGTCGGCGGCGACTACCGCGCCGACCAGCCCTCGCCGCGGGCGGCCGCCGCGACCGGCGACGCGGGCCGCACCTGGCGGCCGGCCGGCACACCCCCGCCCGCCTACCGCTCCGGCGTCGCCTGGCTCCCGCACAGCCGCTCCGCCGCCCTCGCCGTAGGACCCACCGGCACCGATCTGACCACCGACGCCGGCCGGACCTGGCGCACCCTCGACCCGGGCTCGTACGACACCGTGGACTGCACCGCCGACCTCGGCTGCTGGGCCGCCGGCGAGAAGGGGCGCGTGGCACGCCTGGAGAACTGAGCCGCTTCCGGGGTACCCGGTGGGCGCGAACGCGAAAGGAGTGAGCGCCCATGCCACGCGGTTCCAGCGCCAAGCGGGAGCGCCAGTACGAGCACATCAAGGAGAGCGCGCAGGACCGGGGCGAGAGCGCCGGACGCGCGAAGGAGATCGCCGCCCGGACGGTCAACAAGGAACGCGCCCGGTCCGGAGAGTCCAAGACCGCAAGCCGCACCTCGACCCAGGACATGTCGTCCGGCGAGCGGGGCGGTCAGCGGTCCGGCAAGGGCTCCCAGGGGCCCACGTACGACCAGCTCTACGAGGAGGCCAAGCGGCGGGGCGTCAAGGGCCGTTCGGACATGAACAAGAGCCAGCTGCAACGCGCGCTCGGCGACAAGGGCTGAGGCGTCCGCGCCGGAACACGATCGCGGGCCCGCCCCCGGGAGCCGTACGCTCGTCCCCACGATGACGACCGTAGACATTCCGGCGGGCTGGCCCGCGACCGAGGAAGCGGCCCGCGCCGTCCAGGACGAGCTGCGGGCCCGGGTGGTGCTCGGTGAACCAGGGCCGCCGCCCGGCACGGGGTACGTGACGGGCGTCGACGTCGCCTACGACGACGAGCGGGACGTCGTCGCGGCGGCGGCCGTCGTGCTGGACGCGGCGAGCCTCGACGTCGTCGCCGAGGCCACCGCCGTCGGGCGGATCTCCTTCCCGTACGTGCCCGGGCTGCTCGCCTTCCGCGAGATCCCCACCGTGCTCGCCGCCCTGGAGGCCCTGCCCCGCCCGCCCGGCCTGGTCGTCTGCGACGGCTACGGCCTGGCCCACCCGCGCCGCTTCGGTCTCGCCAGCCACCTGGGCGTCCTCACCGGCCTGCCCACCATCGGCGTCGCCAAGAACCCCTTCACCTTCACGTACGACGACCCCGGCGCCCCGCGCGGATCGGCGTCCCCGCTGCTGGCGGACGACGACGAGGTGGGGCGCGCGCTGCGCACCCGGGCGGGCGTGAAGCCGGTCTTCGTGTCCGTCGGCCACCGCGTCACCCTGGACGACGCCTGCGCCCACACCCTCGCCCTCACCCCGGAGTTCCGTCTCCCGGAGACGACCCGGAGGGCCGACGCACTGTGCCGGCGGGCCCTTCAGGAGGCGACCACCCGCCACTGACCGACCTGGCACCGGGGGTACGGGCGAGGGGCGAGCGGCCGGGCACCTGCGTACGTGTCTGAGTACGTCGTCTGAGTATCCGTACGGATGTGCGGCCCGTGCTCCGTTCGGCAGGCTGGGCGCATGACCACGCACCGTGCCCCGAAGCCCCTCGCCGACCCGAACCGGCCCGTCGAACGTGCCGTGAACGCCGCGCTGATCGTCGCCGTCCTGGCGGGTGTCGGCTGGATCGCGGGCATGATCTACACGCTGGTGCAGTGGCCGGTCTGAGGCCGCGGACACGGCACGGGGACGGTCAGCGGCGCGCCGCGACGCGGAAGCGGACACCCGCCCGGGTCAACCGCCCGGTCAGCGCGTCGCCCATCGCGACGGCCGTCGTCACCTGCCCCGCGGTCGGCGGGAGGTCGTCGCAGGCCAGGGCCAGCGCCGCCTCGGCGAACATCTTCGCGGTCTCGTCGTAGCCGGGATCACCGCCCGCCACCTCGGTGCACACCCGCCGCCCGCCGCCCTCGCCGACGAACCGCACCGAGAACCAGCTCCGCGCCCGCTTCTGCGCGCTGGGCCCCTCCCCGGGCTTGAGCCGGTCCGACAACCAGCGCCGGGCGGGCGGCAGCTGGGCGGCCGCGGCGAGCGTGCCGACGGCCGCGACGCCGCCCACGGCGACGGGCAGCCGTCGTACGGCCGCGTAGTGCCGGTAACGGAAGTCGGGCCCGTAGCGCGGCAGCGCCCTCGCCGACCGCAGCACGATCTGCGGGTCGATGGTCGGCAGCGGCAGTGCCCAGGCACCGACCTCCGGGGCGAACCGGGGCGGCCCCACCGGTGCGGCGGCCCGACGGCCCATCAGCCGCGGTTCGTGCCGGCCGCGCTCCCGCGCGGCGGCCAGCAGCTGCCGGCCGCGCGCGAACTGACCCAGCGCGGAGGCGAGGGTTCCGCCCGAGAAGGTGGCGTCGACGGTCACGAAGCCGTCCACGGTCAGGGGTACGCCCTCGGGAAGCTGCCGGACGGTGAAGTACACGCCCAGGTCGTGCGGGACGGAGTCGAAGCCGCACGCGTGGAGCAGCCGGGCACCCGTCTCCCGCGCGCGTGCGTCGTGCCGGACGTACATCAGGTCCACGAACTCCGGCTCGCCGGTGAGGTCGAGGTAGTCGGCGCCGGTGTCCGCGCAGGCCGCCACGAGTTCCTCGCCGTACGACACGTACGGACCCACCGTCGTGGCCACCACGCGTGCCTGCTCGGCGAGCGCGCGCAGGGACGCCGGGTCCGAGACGTCGGCCCGCAGCACCCCGACGTCCCCGCCGAGCCGCTCGCGCAGCCGCTCCAGCTTCTCCTCGCCCCGGCCGGCGATCGCCCAGCGCAGATCGGCGGGCGCGTGGGCGGCGAGGTACTCCGCGGTGAGCGTGCCCACGAAGCCGGTGGCCCCGAAGAGCACGATGTCGTACGGACGGTCCGACCTTTTCAGCCTGCTCATGACATCCCCTCGTCGTCGCGCAGCCCGCGCCGCTGTCGGTGGCTGAGGCTAGCGTGAGCAGAGCGGAGGCCGACGGCAGGTGCCCCTAAAGTGTCTAAGCGCTTGCTCGCTCACCTCTTGTGCCCACTGGAACACGTTCTTAACATCACTGGTGTTACATCGGTTGTGTCACAGCAAGGGGGCTGGATGACGACGGGACGGACGGCCGGGCACGGCCCGTTGGCGGGCGTGCGCGTGGTGGAACTCGCCGGGATCGGCCCCGGCCCCTTCGCGGGCATGCTGCTGGCCGACCTCGGCGCCGACGTCGTCCGCGTGGACCGCCCCGGCGGTTCCGCTCTGGCCATCGACCCCGCCCACGACATCACCAACCGCAACAAGCGCTCGGTGATCGTCGACCTCAAGGCACCGGACGGCCCCGCGCGCGTGCTCGATCTCGCCGCCCGCGCCGACGTCCTCATCGAGGGCAACCGGCCGGGTGTCGCCGAGCGCCTCGGCGTCGGCCCCGGGGACTGCCACGCCCGCAACCCCCGTCTGGTCTACGGCCGGATGACCGGCTGGGGCCAGGACGGCCCGCTCGCCGACCGCGCCGGTCACGACGTCTCCTACATCGCCGTCACCGGCGCGCTCGGCCTGATCGGCACCCCTGACCGGCCGCCGCCCGTCCCCGCCAACCTGCTGGGGGACTACGCGGGAGGCTCCCTCTACCTCGTCGTCGGTGTCCTCGCCGCCCTGCACCACGCGCGCGTGAGCGGCACCGGCCAGGTCGTCGACGCGGCCATCGTCGACGGCACCGCGCACCTCTCCGCGATGATCCACGGCATGCTCTCGGCCGGCGGCTGGCAGGACCGGCGCGCCGCCAACCTGCTCGACGGCGGCTGTCCGTACTACGGCACCTACGAGACCGCCGACGGCGGGTACATGGCCGTCGGCGCCCTGGAGCCGCAGTTCTACGACGCGTTCGTGGACCTCCTCGGCCTGGAGGACCACCGCGAGGCCCGCACGGACTGGACGCGCTGGGGCGAACTGCGCGAGGCCGTCGCCGCCCGCTTCCGCTCCCGTAGCCGGGACGAGTGGACGGCCCTCTTCGAGGGCTCCGACGCGTGTGTGGCGCCCGTGCTGTCGCTGCGCGAGGCCCCGCGCCACCCGCATCTCGCGGCCCGCGGCACCTTCACCGAGCACGGCGGCATCACCCAGCCGGCCCCCGCCCCCCGGTTCTCCGCGACGCCCACGGCCGTGCGCACCGGGCCCGCGCGGCCGGGCGCCGACACGCGCGAGGTGGCCCGTGACTGGGACATACCCGAGCTCGTGACGGACCGTGTGAAGACGCCCGCCGAGACCGCGGCGGGGACCCCCGCGGGGGCGAACGCGACGGCCACCGCGACCACCACCGGGACGACCTCTGTGACGACCCCCGCGACGACCCCCGTGAAGGACTTCCCGCACCAGGGCGATTGACCCCGCCCCGCACGGCCCACCCTCCCGAAAGGCTTACCAGTGAGCACCGAAGCGTACGTGTACGACGCGATCCGCACCCCGCGCGGGCGCGGCAAGGCGAACGGCGCCCTGCACGGCACGAAGCCCATCGATCTCGTCGTCGGCCTCATCCACGAGCTCCGAAGCCGCTTCCCCGGCCTCGACCCGGCCGCCATCGACGACATCGTGCTGGGCGTCGTCGGCCCCGTGGGCGACCAGGGCTCCGACATCGCGCGCATCGCCGCCATCGCGGCCGGACTGCCGGACACCGTGGCGGGCGTGCAGGAGAACCGCTTCTGTGCCTCCGGCCTGGAGGCCGTCAACCTGGCCGCCATGAAGGTCCGGTCGGGCTGGGAGGACCTCGTCCTGGCGGGCGGGGTGGAGTCGATGTCCCGGGTGCCGATGGCCTCGGACGGCGGCGCCTGGTTCAACGACCCGATGACCAACCTGTCCGTCAACTTCGTGCCGCAGGGCATCGGCGCCGACCTCATCGCCACCATCGAGGGCTTCTCCCGCCGCGATGTCGACGAGTACGCGGCCCTGTCGCAGGAGCGGGCGGCGACGGCCTGGAAGGAAGGCCGTTTCGACCGCTCCGTGGTGCCGGTGAAGGACCGCAGCGGCCTCGTCGTCCTCGACCACGACGAACACCCGCGCCCCGGCACCACCGCCGACTCGCTCGGCAAGCTGAAGCCGTCCTTCGCCGACATCGGCGAGCTGGGCGGCTTCGACGCGGTGGCGCTCCAGAAGTACCACTGGGTGGAGAAGATCGATCACGTCCACCACGCGGGCAACTCCTCCGGCATCGTCGACGGCGCCTCCCTGGTCGCGATCGGCTCCAGGGAGGTCGGCGAGCGCCACGGGCTCACCCCCCGCGCGCGGATCGTCTCCGCGGCGGTCTCCGGCTCCGAGCCGACGATCATGCTCACCGGGCCCGCGCCCGCCACCCGCAAGGCCCTCGCCAAGGCCGGCCTGACCATCGGCGACATCGACCTCGTCGAGATCAACGAAGCGTTCGCGGCGGTCGTCCTGCGCTTCGTCAAGGACATGGGCCTGTCCCTGGACAAGGTCAACGTCAACGGCGGCGCCATCGCCCTCGGCCACCCGCTCGGCGCCACCGGCGCGATGATCCTCGGCTCGCTCGTCGACGAACTGGAGCGCCAGGACAAGCGCTACGGCCTCGCCACCCTCTGCGTCGGCGGCGGCATGGGCATCGCCACCATCGTCGAGCGCGTCTGACCACCCAGCGGAACCCACAGACTTCAACGGAGACCCCGTCATGACACAGAGCACCACCATCCGCTGGGAACAGGACCGCACCGGCCTCGTCACCCTCGTCCTCGACGACCCCGACCAGTCCGCGAACACCATGAACGCGGCCTTCCGCGCCTCCCTCGCGGCGGTCACCGACCGTCTGGAGGCCGAGAAGGACTCCATCCGGGGCATCATCCTGACCTCCGCGAAGAAGACGTTCTTCGCCGGCGGCGACCTGCGCGACCTCATCCGCGTCACCCCCGGTACGGCCCAGGAGCTGCTGGACGGCGGGCTGGAGATCAAGCGCAACCTCCGCCGTATCGAGACCCTCGGCAAACCGGTCGTCGCCGCCCTGAACGGCGCGGCCCTCGGCGGCGGCTACGAGCTCGCCCTCGCCTGCCACCACCGCGTCGCCCTGGACGCGCCCGGCTCGAAGATCGGCTGCCCCGAGGTCACCCTCGGCCTGCTGCCCGGCGGCGGCGGTGTCGTGCGCACGGTCCGGCTGCTCGGCATCACCGACGCCCTCCTCAAGGTCCTCCTCAAGGGCACCCAGTACAGCCCGCGGCGAGCCCTGGAGAACGGCCTGGTCGACGAGGTCGCCGACTCGCCCGAGGACCTGCTCGCCAAGGCCCGCGCCTTCATCGACGCGAACCCCGAGTCGCAGCAGCCCTGGGACCGGCCGGGCTACCGGATCCCGGGCGGCACCCCGTCGAACCCCCGGTTCGCCGCCAACCTGCCCGCGTTCCCGGCCAGCCTGCGCAAGGAGACCAACGGCGCGCCCTACCCGGCGCCCCGGAACATCCTCGCCGCGGCCGTCGAGGGCGCCCAGGTCGACTTCGAGACCGCGCAGGTCATCGAGGCCCGCTACTTCGTCGAACTGGCCGCCGGGCAGACCTCGAAGAACATGATCCAGGCGTTCTTCTTCGACCTCCAGGCCGTCAACTCCGGCGTCAGCCGCCCCCAGGGCGTCGCCCCCCGCCAGGTCCGCAAGGTGGCCGTCCTGGGCGCCGGGATGATGGGCGCGGGCATCGCCTACTCGTGCGCCCGCGCGGGCATCGACGTCGTCCTGAAGGACGTCTCCCTGGAGGCCGCCCTCAAGGGCAGGGCCTACTCCGAGAAGCTGTGCGCGAAGGCGGTCTCCCGGGGCCGTACGACCCAGGAGAAGGCGGAGGCGCTGCTCGCCCGCATCACGCCCACCGCCGACCCCCAGGCCCTCGCCGGCTGCGACGCGGTGATCGAGGCGGTCTTCGAGGACACCTCCCTCAAGCACAAGGTGTTCCAGGAGATCGAGCGGATCGTCGACGCCGACGCCCTGCTGTGCTCCAACACCTCCACCCTGCCGATCACCGCCCTCGCCGAAGGCGTCGAGCGTCAGGACGACTTCATCGGGCTGCACTTCTTCTCGCCCGTGGACAAGATGCCGCTCGTCGAGATCATCAAGGGCGAGCGCACCGGCGACGAAGCGCTCGCGCGCGCCTTCGACCTGGTCCGGCAGATCAAGAAGACGCCGATCGTCGTCAACGACTCGCGCGGCTTCTTCACCTCACGGGTGATCGGCCACTTCATCAACGAGGGCGTCGCCATGGTCGGCGAGGGCATCGAGCCCGCGTCCGTGGAGCAGGCGGCTGCCCAGGCGGGCTACCCGGCCAAGGTCCTGTCCCTCATGGACGAGCTCACGCTCACCCTCCCGCGCAAGATCCGCAACGAGTCCAGGAGGGCCGTGGAGGAAGCGGGCGGCGTCTGGCCCGGCCACCCCGCCGAGGCCGTCATCGACCGCATGGTCGACGAGTTCGGCCGCACCGGCCGCAGCGGCGGAGCCGGCTTCTACGAGTACGGCGAGGACGGCGGGCGGGCCGGGCTGTGGCCGGGCCTGCGCGAGCACTTCACGCGCGCGGACGCCGAGATCCCCTTCCGGGACATGCAGGAACGCATGCTCTTCGCCGAGGCCCTCGACACCGTCAAGCTCCTCGAAGAGGGAGTCCTGACGTCCGTCGCGGACGCCAACATCGGCTCCCTCCTCGGCATCGGCTTCCCCGGCTGGACCGGCGGGGTCCTGCAGTACATCAACGGTTACGAGGGCGACGCCGGGGTGGGCACCGGGCTCCCCGGATTCGTGGCCCGCGCGCGTCAGCTCGCCGAGCGCTACGGCGACCGTTTCACCCCGCCCGCGCTGCTGGTGGAGAAGGCGGAGCGGGGGGAGACCTTCACGGACGGGCGCTGAGCCGCCGGGCCGTCACGGGGAGCCGTCCGCCGGCGGCTCCCCGAGCCACTCCCGCAGCTCCTCCGTCAGCGACCGCTGGAAGGCCGTCAGCAGCGCCTGGACGACCAGGGGCTGCATGTGCGCCGACAGCGACCTCACCGCTTGCGCGTCGCGCTCCGGCACCTCCTCGCGCAGCAGCCGCGACAGCTCGTGGGCCGCGGCGCGTGCGTGGTCGAGGAGGACGGTCCGGGCCGCGCGGATCGCCTCCGGCGACAGCGGCACGTCGAGGAGCCGCACGCCGAGCCTCAGCAGCCCCGCGTCTACGCGGTACGCGTCCTCGCCGGCCGGGTCACCGTCACCGTCGCCGTCTCCGGCGCCCAGCACGCCCATCGCGGCGAGCCGGTCCACGTCCTCCTCGCTCAGCGGCCGCCCGGCCCGCCGCTGCAGCTCCGCGCGCGGCACCGTCTCCACCGCGTCCGGCGCCCACGAGGCCACCACGGCCCGGTGCACGGCGAGGTCGTGGGCGTCGAGACCGGGCGGCAGCCGGTCCAGATAGCGTTCGATCGCCGCCAGGGTCAGGCCCTGCCGGCGCAGCTCCTCGATCAGCGCCAGACGCGCGAGATGCCCGGCACCGTAGTGCCCCACCCGGCGCGGACCGATGACCGGCGGCGGCAACAGCCCCTTGGTGCCGTAGAACCGCACCGTCCGCACCGTGACCCCCGCCCGGGCGGCCAGCTCGTCGACCGTGAGGGCCGGGTCCTCGGTCTCGATCGTCATGTGCAGCAGTATCGCTGTCACACCGGTGCTGTGAAACCGGCCGCCCCCTGGTGGGCACCGTGTGAGAAGTGACGCGCTGTGACAAGGACCACCGCATGACCGCCGGTGCCTCTGGGAAGCTGCTGCCTTGGTCTGTGCCCCTACCCGGGAGCCGCGGGCCACGACCGTACGGACACCCGGGCACACCCCGCCCGGGCGCACCAGAGAGTGGTACCACCCGTGAGCAAGGACAGCGTGCGCACGGCCGACGTCGCCGCCCACCCCCAGGCGACCGCGACACCCGCGGACGCGGGCGACGCCGGCTACAGCAAGGACCTCAAGCACCGCCACGTCAACATGATCGCCATCGGCGGCGCCATCGGCACCGGCCTCTTCCTGGGCGCCGGAGGACGCCTGCACAACGCCGGCCCGGCCCTCGCGCTCGCCTACCTCGTCTGCGGCGTCTTCGCCTTCTTCGTGGTCCGCGCCCTCGGCGAGCTGGTCCTCTACCGGCCCTCCTCCGGCTCCTTCGTGTCCTACGCGCGCGAGTTCCTCGGTGAGAAGGGCGCCTATGTCGCCGGGTGGATGTACTTCCTGAACTGGTCGACGACCGGCATCGCCGACATCACCGCGATCGCGCTGTACACGCACTACTGGAGCATGTTCACGAGCATCCCCCAGTGGGTGCTCGCGCTCGTCGCCCTCGCGGTCGTGCTGGCCGTGAACCTGATCTCGGTGAAGATCTTCGGCGAGATGGAGTTCTGGTTCGCCATCGTCAAGGTCGCCACCCTGGTCGCCTTCATGTGCGTCGGCATCTTCCTGCTCGCCACCCAGCACCAGGTGGGCGGGCAGACGCCCGGCCCGAGCGTGATCACGGACCACGGCGGCCTCCTCCCGCACGGCATGATGCCCGTCGTCCTCGTCATGCAGGGCGTGATCTTCGCGTACGCCGCACTGGAGCTGGTCGGCGTCGCCGCCGGCGAGACCTCCGAGCCGGAGAAGATCGTCCCGCGCGCGGTGAACTCGATCATGTGGCGCGTCGGTCTCTTCTACGTCGGCTCCGTCGTCCTGCTCGCTCTGCTGCTGCCCGGCTCGGCCTACTCCGCCGACGAGAGCCCCTTCGTGACCGTCCTGTCGAAGATCGGCGTCTCGGGCGCCGGTGACGTGATGAACCTGGTGGTCCTCACGGCCGCCATGTCCTCCCTGAACTCCGGCCTGTACTCCACCGGCCGCATCCTGCGCTCCATGGCCATGGCGGGCTCCGCCCCGAGGTTCACCGCCCGGATGAACCGCAGCCAGGTCCCCTACGGCGGCATCCTGCTGACCTGCGGTGTCTGTGTGCTCGGCGTCGGGCTGAACTTCCTCATGCCCAGCCAGGCCTTCGAGATCGTGCTGAACATCGCCTCCCTCGGCATCATCAGCACCTGGGTGATCATCATGGTCTGCCACCTGGTCTTCGTCCGGCGGGCCAGGGCGGGCCTCGTCACCCGTCCCGACTTCCGGCTCCCCGGCAGCCCGGTCACGGAGATCGTCACGATCGCCTTCCTGATCGCCGTCCTCGGCCTGATGGGGAACGACCCCGAGGTCGGCCGCAAGACGCTCCTGCTGATCCCGGTGATCGCGGCCGCCCTGGTCGGCGGCTGGTACGCGGTCCGCAGCAGGGTGTCCAAGGCGACGGACGCCGAACTGACGGAGCTGTCCCGCCCCACGGAGTAACAGGCGGGGCAGCGGGCGAAGCAGCAGGTCGGAGCCACTGTCAGTGGCATCGCCTACGGTGGCGTCATGTCGGAGATCACTTACGTCCGGGGTGACGCCACCGTTCCGTCGGTGAAGGGTGCCAAGGTGATCGCCCATGTCTGCAACGACCTCGGGGGCTGGGGGAAGGGCTTCGTCCTGGCGCTGTCCCGCCGCTGGCCGGAGCCGGAGGCCGCCTACCGTGCCTGGCACCGCGAGCGCGCCTCGAACGGCTTCGGCCCGGGCGCGCTCCAGCTCGTCCAGGTGAAGCCCGACGTCTGGGTCGCCAACATGATCGGCCAGCGCGGTACCCGGACGGGCAGCAAGGGTGTCCCCGTGCGCTATCCGGCCATCGACACCGCCCTGGCCCGCCTCGCCGACCACGCGATCGAACTCGGCGCGTCGGTGCACATGCCCCGGATAGGCTGCGGTCTGGCCGGGGGCAAGTGGGCCCGCGTCGAACCGCTCGTCACCGCGCGGCTGGTCGAGCGGGGCGTGGCGGTGACGGTGTACGACCACGGGGAGGGGTAGCGCCCATGCGCGCCGACGACGAGAACACCGAGAGCACGAGCACCGGGAACGCGAGCACCGGGACCATCGAGCACGCCGAGGACATCGACGTCCTGGTCCTGGGCGGGGCGGGCGTCGACACGATCGTGTACGTACCGGAGCTGCCGCTCCCGTACGCCGACAGCTACATGATCGACGGCGGTATCCGCGCCCGCGCCGGACAGACCGGCGACTTCGTCGCCCTGGGCCTCGCCGCCCTCGGTCTGCGCACCCACCACCTCGACTTCCTGGGCGACGACCCCGAGGGAGACCTGGTCCGCGCCCTGCACCGGGACAAGGGCATCGCCCTCACCGCCGTCCCGCAGCCCGCAGGGACCAAGCGGGCGGTCAACCTGGTCGGCCCGGACGGGCGGCGGCTGTCGCTGTACGACAACAGCCGCGGGCGCCCGGACGACCGCTTCCCCGAGGACACCCTGCGCACCCTCGCCGCCGCGAGCCGTCACGCGCACGTGTCCATCACCCACCCCTGCGCCGAGGCCCTGCCCGTACTGCGCGAGGCGGGCGTCGGTATCTCCACGGACCTGCACAACTGGGACGGGGAGAACCCCTACCACGAGGCCTTCGCCTGCGAGGCGGACGTCGTCTTCGTCTCGGTGACCGCCCTGACCGACCCGGAGACGACCATGCGCCGCATCGCCGAGCGGGGCCGGGCCGAGGTGGTCGTCGCCACGGCCGGTGCCAAGGGCGCGTATCTGCTCACCGACGGCGAGCTGACCCACGTCCCGGCCGCCGTCCCGCCCGGCCCGGTGGTCGACTCCAACGGCGCGGGTGACGCCTTCGCGTCCGCCTTCCTCTTCGGCCGGCTGGGCGGCGAGCCGCCGCACCGGTGCGCCGAGTACGGTGCGCTGGCCGGCGCGTACGCCTGCACGGTGCCGGCCACGGAGAGCGCCGCCCTGTCGCGCGCCGCCCTCCTGACCCGAGCGGCGGCCACCGGGCGGTAGCACCGACCCGGGCGTTCGGGGCGGCAGCGGGCGGCGATCAGGCTCAGTGCTCGTGCACGTCGTTCGTCGCCGCGATCTTCTTCCAGGACTTCGGCTGCGCGGGAGCGGCCGACACCTTCGCGACCGAGGCCGTCCGTGCTGCCGCGGGCGTGGCCGGCTTCGCCGGCTGGAACAGCCAGGTGTCGAGCAGGGAGCCCAGTTCCTTCCCGGAGATCTGCTCGGCGTACTTCCGGAAGTCGGCGACGCTCGCGTTGCCGTACGCGTGCTTCTGCGGCCAGCCCTTCAGGACGGCGAAGAAGGCGTCGTCGCCGATCTCGTTGCGCAGCGCCTGGACCGCCAGTGCGCCCCGGTCGTAGACGGCGATGTCGAACTGGTTCGCCGCGCCCGGGTCGCCGGGCCTCACCGTCCAGAACGCGTCGTCGGCCGGGTGCGAGGCGTACACGTAGTCCGCGAGTTCCTGTGCCGTGCCCTCGCCCTCGTGCTCGGACCACAGCCACTGCGCGTACCGGGCGAAGCCCTCGTTGAGCCAGATGTCCTTCCACCCGGCCACGGACACGTAGTCGCCGTACCACTGGTGCGCCAGCTCGTGCACGACGACGGAGACGTTGGAGCCGTTCGCGAACTGCCGGGGGCTGTAGAAGGGCCGGGTCTGCGTCTCCAGCGCGTATCCGGTGTTCGTGTTCGGCACGTATCCGCCGAGCGCGTCGAAGGGATACGGCCCGAAGTACCCGCTGAGCCAGTCGGCGATCTCGCCGGTCCGCTCGATGCTCGCCCGCGCGGCGCCGGCGTTGTCGCCCAGGTCCTTGCTGTAGGCGTTCACGACCGGGATCCCGCTCTCGGTCGTCCCGGTCGAGAGGTCGAACCTGCCGACGGCGAGGGTGGCCAGATAGGTGGCCTGCGGCTTGTTGGAGCGCCAGTTGTAGCGGGTCCAGCCCAGTCGTGAACTCGTCGACTGGAGCGTTCCGTTGGAGATGGCCTGCGAGCCGTCGGGCACCAGCACCGACACGTCGTAGGTGGCCTTGTCGAGCGGGTGGTCGTTGCCGGGGAACCACCACCAGGCCGCCTCGGGCTCGTTGGCGCCGACCCCGCCGTCCGCGGTGCGGTGCCAACTGGTGAAGCCGTACGCCTGCTTCGACGACGGGATTCCGCTGTACCGCACCACGACCGTGACCGTCGCGCCCTTCGCCAGCGGGGTCTTCGGCGTGATCTCCAACTCGTGCTGGCCCGAGGTCGTGAACGCCGCGACGGCGCCGTTGACCCGTACCTCGCTCACGTCGAGCAGGAAGTCCAGATCGAACCGGGACAGGTCCTGCGTGGTCTTCGCCAGGATCGTCGCAGTCCCCTCCAACTCGTCCGTGGCCGGCTGGTACTTCAGCCGCAGGTCGTAGTGGGAGACGTCGTATCCGCCGTTGCCGTACGCCGGGTAATAGGGGTCGCCGGTGCCCGGGGCGCCGGGGGAGGCGCTCGCGGCCGATGCCGGGATCGCCAGCAACACGGACGCGGCAGCGAGTGCGCCCGGCGCGATGATTCTGCGGTGCACGAAAGCTCCAAGTCGTAGGTTCACGCGGTCTGTTCGGAGCCTATTGACTCCCTGTGTCCCAGGGCCTGCCCACCGCCACCCCTGTCACACGATCGCCATTCGGCCGTCATGGGCAGCCCCTCCGCGGGGGCGCTTTCCGGCCACAGCAGACCCACAGTTGCCCTCTTCTGTGCGGGAGTTGACCCGAGTACCGTCCCGCGCATGTCGACACGCATGCGCTTCACGATCTGGAGACCGCTCGCGACCGCCGCCATCACCCTCCTGGTGGCCTCCTTCCTCACCCCGGCCGCGGCCCACAGCGCCCCGCGCGAGAGCCGGCCCGTCCACTCCTACGAGAACGCCATCCGCGAGGCCGTCTGGGTGAACACCGGACTCGACGGCGACAGCGACGGGAGGACGGACCGCGTCGCCGTCGACATCGTCCGCCCCCGCGAACCCGCCGCACAGGGCCGCAAGGTGCCCGTCATCATGGACGCCAGCCCCTACTACTCCTGCTGCGGACGTGGCAACGACAGCCAGCGCAAGACGTACGACGCCGCCGGGAACGTCGTCCAGATGCCGCTCTTCTACGACAACTACTTCGTGCCGCGTGGCTACGCCTTCGTCGGCGTCGACCTGGCCGGCACCAACCGCTCCGACGGCTGTGTCGACGTCGGGGGACGCTCCGACATCCAGTCCGCCAAGGCCGTCGTCGACTGGCTGAACGGCCGGGCCAGGGCGTACACCACCCGCAGCGGCACCACGACCGCCGAGGCGGGCTGGACCAACGGCAGAACCGGCATGATCGGCAAGAGCTGGGACGGCACCATAGCCAACGGCGTGGCCGCCACCGGTGTGAAGGGCCTGAAGACCATCGTCCCGATCGCAGCCATCTCCTCCTGGTACGACTACTACTTCGCCCAGGGCGCCCCCCTCTACGACTCCGGACCCGACTGGCTCTCCGACTACGTCGACAGCCCCGAAGCCCGCGCCAAGTGCGCCGCCGTCCAGCGGAGACTCGTCGACGAGGCGCCGCGGACCGGCGACCTGACGTCGCTGTGGACCGAGCGCGACTACGTCGAGGACGCGCGCAAGGTGAAGGCCAGCGTCTTCCTCATCCACGGCCTGCAGGACCTCAACGTCCGCACCAAGCACCTCGGCCAGTGGTGGGACGCCCTCGCGAAGAACGGGGTCGAGCGCAAGATCTGGCTCTCCCAGACCGGCCACGTCGACCCCTTCGACTTCCGCCGCGCCGACTGGGTGGACACCCTGCACCGCTGGTTCGACCACGAACTCCTCGGCTACGACAACGGCATCGACCGCGAACCCATGGCCGACATCGAACGCCACCCCGACCAGTGGGTCACCTCCACCGTCTGGCCGCCGCACGGCACCCGGACCGCCACCCTGCGCCCCTCCACCGGCGCCGAGCCCGGCGTCGGCACCCTCGGCCTGCGCAGGGGCACGGGCACCGCCTCCTTCACCGACGACCCACGGCTGAGCGAGACCGAGTGGGCCGCGCGGATCGACACGCCGACCCCCGACAAGGCCGGATTCGTCACCGGGCCCCTCACCCGTGACCTGCGCCTGTCCGGCTCCTCCCGGGTCACCGTCACCGCCACGCCCACCACCGCGACGGCCCACCTGACCGCCGTCCTGGTCGACCTTGGCCCCGACACCATCCGCGACTACGCGGCGAGCGGCGAGGGCATCGGCACCCTCACCGGCCGCACCTGCTGGGGCGCGAGCACCACGGGCGACAGCGCCTGCTTCCGGGAGACCGCCGCCAGGACCGCCGACGTCGGTCAGACGGTCGTCAGCCGCGGCTGGGCCGACCTCGGCACCTACGCCGACCCCGGCAAGGGCGTTCCGCTCACCCCGGGCAGGGCGTACACCCTCACCCTCGACCTGGCGGCCACCGACCATGTCGTCCCGGCCGGCCACCGGCTCGCACTGATCGTCGCGGGCACCGACAGGGACCTCATCGACCCGCCCGCCGACACCCCCACGCTCACCCTGGACCTGTCCCGCACCTCGGCCCGGGTCCCGTTCGTCGGAGGCGCCGACGCCTTCGCCCGCGCCACGTCCGGATCGGCGGCGGCCGCCACCCCCGACGCCCGGTCCCTGGACGGCGTACGGACACCGCACCACACGTACCGGATCCCGTAACACCCACCGCATGCGGGTCAGGAGGCGGCCGGGAGCACCAGCCCGGCCGCCTCCTCCGCACAGCCCCACGCCACGGTCACGCCCGCCCCGCCGTGCCCGTAGTGGTGCACCACCGTGCGCCCGTCCGGCAGCTCCGCCCGCTCCAGGCGTACCGTGCCCCGGACCGGCCGCAGCCCGACCCGGTGCTCCAGGATCCGCGCCCCGGCGACCTCCGGCCGCAGGGCCGCGCAGCGCCGCACGATCGCCTCGGCCACCTTCGGATCCGGCTCCAGCGACCACACGTCGTCCTGCGCCGTACCGCCCAGCAGCAGCCGCCCGGCGTGCGGGAAAAGATAGGCCGTCTCGCCGTCCGGGCCGGTGGACACGAGCCAGGTGTCGATGCCGGGGTTCTCCACGACGACGAGCTGCCCCCGCACGGGCCGCACCGACGGGTCCGACACCAGCCGGCCGGCGTCCAGCCCCGTGCAGTTCACCACCACCGGCGCCTCCGCCTCCGCGAGGTCGGTCACCGTGCGCTCCTCGACCGAGCCGCCCGCCCGCAGCAGCCGCTGCCGGAGCCAGGGCAGATAGGCCGACATGTCGATCAGCGGCAGCCGGGCCCGGACGCCGGTCCCCGCGCCGTACTCACGCGCCGTCGTCCGGCGCAGCCCGGCCAGCCGGCCCGCCGCCCAGCCCTCGACCTCGTCCAGGTCCGTCTCGCCCAGGATCCCGTCGACCAGGCGCACACCGGTCTCCCCGGGCCGCTCGGCGAGCTCCTCGTAGATCTCCAGCGAGCGCAGCGCCCACGGGCGCGCCCGCGCCATCGGCTCGATGTGGTACGGCCACCACAGGGCGCCGGCCACCGCTGAGGTCGTCCGCTCGACCGGGTCGCGCGTCCAGACCCGGACCCGCAGGCCGCGCTCGGCGAGCACGACGGCCGTCGCCAGCCCGATGACCCCGCCGCCGACCACGATCACATCGCCGCTCAACCGAGTGTCCACGCCCGGACGTTAACCGACCGCACCGCCGGACAGCGAGATCGCGGGGGAACCGGCGCGACCGCACCCCCGGACGGCCACTAGGATCTACGACCTGATGACTGCCACCCTCGTCGCAAAGAACCTCGCCGCCGGCCACGGCGACCGCTCCCTCTTCTCCGGGCTCGACCTCGTCGTCGCCCCCGGGGACGTGATCGGGCTGGTCGGTGCCAACGGCGCGGGCAAGTCCACCCTGCTGAAGCTGCTCGCCGGGCTCACCGTGCCCGAGGAGGGCGAGCTCAGGCTCTCCCCGCCGACCGCGAGCGTCGGCCATCTGCCCCAGGAACCGGAGCGCCGCCCCGGCGAGAGCGTGCGGGACTTCCTCGCCCGCCGCACCGGCGTCGCCGAGGCACAGCGCACCATGGACGAGGCCACCCAGGCCCTGGTCGACGGAGCGCCCGGAGCCGACGACGCCTATGCGACGAGCCTCGAGCGCTGGCTCGACCTCGGCGGCGCCGACCTCGACGAGCGCGCCGAGGAGGTCACCGACTCGCTCGGTCTCGGAGTCGGCCTCGACCAGCCGATGACCTCCCTGTCCGGCGGTCAGGCCGCCCGCGTCGGCCTCGCCTCCCTGCTCCTCTCCCGCTACGACGTCTTCCTCCTCGACGAGCCGACCAACGACCTCGACCTGGACGGCCTGGAGCGCCTGGAACGCTTCGTGAAGGGTCTGCGCGCCGGGACCGTCGTCGTCAGCCACGACCGCGAGTTCCTCACCCGCACGGTCACCAAGGTCCTCGAACTGGATCTCGCCCAGCAGCAGATCAACCTCTACGGCGGCGGCTACGACGCCTACCTGGAGGAGCGGGACGTGTCCCGCCGGCACGCCCGCGAGGACTTCGAGGAGTACGCCGACAAGAAGGCGGCCCTGCAGGACCGCGCGCAGACCCAGCGCTCCTGGATGGACAAGGGCGTGAAGAACGCGCGCCGCAAGGCGAGCAACGACAACGACAAGATCGGCCGCAAGTTCCGCAGCGAGGCCAGCGAGAAGCAGGCCGCGAAGGCCCGGCAGACCCAGCGCATGATCGAGCGCCTGGAGACCGTCGAGGAGCCGCGCAAGGAGTGGGAACTGCGCATGGAGATCGCGTCCGCGCCACGCTCCGGCGCGGTGGTCGCTACTCTGCGCGAGGCCGAGGTCCGACGCGGCGACTTCACCTTGGGGCCGGTGTCCCTGCAGATCGACTGGGCGGACCGGGTCGCGGTCACCGGCGCGAACGGCGCGGGCAAGTCGACCCTCCTCGGCGCGCTCCTCGGCCGGATCCCGCTGGACGCCGGACAGGCCACCCTGGGCTCGGGCGTCCTGGTGGGCGAGGTCGACCAGGCGCGGCAGCTGTTCCACGGCCCCGAGTCCCTGCTGGAGGCGTTCCGGGCGGCCGTGCCCGACACCGAACCGGCCGAGGTACGCACCCTGCTGGCCAAGTTCGGCCTGAAGTCGGACCATGTCACGCGTGCGGCGGCCACCCTGTCACCCGGCGAACGCACCCGCGCGGCCCTCGCGCTGCTCCAGGGCCGGGGTGTCAACCTCCTCGTCCTCGACGAGCCGACGAACCACCTCGATCTGCCGGCGATCGAGCAACTGGAGTCGGCCCTCGATGCCTACGAGGGCACGCTGCTCCTGGTCACCCACGACCGGCGCATGCTGGACGCGGTCCAGGTCACGCGTCGCCTGGAGGTCGCGGACGGCAAGGTGACCGAGCGCTAGGGCACCC
Source organism: Streptomyces sp. NPDC058295 (assembly GCF_042880655.1). Lineage (NCBI taxonomy): Bacteria > Bacillati > Actinomycetota > Actinomycetes > Kitasatosporales > Streptomycetaceae > Streptomyces > Streptomyces sp. NPDC058295. The sequence goes on along the minus strand of NZ_JBHVYO010000002.1, from coordinate 95,868 downwards.
CGAGGCGCGTCCCCGTTCCACGGGGACTGCCGAGGACTGCCGAGGACTGCCGGGGCCCGGCGGGCCGGGCCCCGGTGCCGTGCGTCGCTGTCAGCGGCGGCCCTTCTTGGGGTCGACGAGACCCGCCCGGCGCAGTGCGTCGGCCATCGCGCTGTTGCCCGGAGCAGGAGCCTGGCGCGAACCTCCGCCGCCTCCGCCTCCGCCTCCGCCTCCGCCGGCGCCTCCGCCGCGCTGGCCGCCCTGCTGTCGCTGCTGCGGCGGACGTCCGCCGCCGCGCTGCGGTCGGCCCCCGCCGGAGGACTGGCCCTCACCGCCCTGCGGGGCCGCCTCGTCGTCCAGCCGCAGCGTCAGCGAGATCCGCTTGCGCGGGATGTCCACGTCGAGGACCTTCACCTTGACGATGTCACCGGGCTTGACGACGTCCCTGGGGTCCTTGACGAACGTCTTCGACAGCGCGGACACGTGCGCCAGGCCGTCCTGGTGGACACCGACGTCGATGAACGCCCCGAAGGCCGCCACGTTCGTCACGACCCCCTCCAGGACCATCCCGGAGGACAGATCGGAGATCTTCTCCACGCCGTCCTTGAAGGTGGCCGTCTTGAAGGCGGGCCGCGGGTCGCGCCCGGGCTTCTCCAGCTCCTTGAGGATGTCCGTGACGGTCGGCAGACCGAACGTCTCGTCCACGAAGTCCGTCGGCCGCAGCGAGCGCAGCACACCCGTGTTGCCGACGAGGGACGCCACCTCCTGGCCGGAGGTCTTCACCATGCGCCGCACCACCGGGTACGCCTCCGGGTGCACGCTGGAGGCGTCCAGCGGGTCGCTGCCGCCGCGGATGCGCAGGAAGCCGGCGCACTGCTCGTACGCCTTCGGGCCGAGCCGCGCCACCTTCTTCAGCTCGGAACGGGAGGTGAAGGGCCCGTTGGCGTCCCGGTGCGCCACGATGTTCTCGGCGAGTCCGCTGGAGATGCCGGACACCCGGGACAGGAGCCGCGCCGAGGCCGTGTTGACGTCCACGCCCACGCCGTTCACGCAGTCCTCCACCACCGCGTCAAGCGAACGCGACAGCTTCACCTCGGACAGGTCGTGCTGGTACTGGCCGACGCCGATCGACTTGGGGTCGATCTTCACCAGCTCGGCGAGCGGATCCTGGAGCCGGCGCGCGATCGACACGGCGCCGCGCAGCGACACGTCCATGTCGGGCAGCTCCTGGGAGGCGAAGGCGGAGGCCGAGTACACGGAGGCCCCCGCCTCGGACACCATCACCTTGGTGAGATTCAGCTCCGGGTGTCTGGTGATGAGTTCACCGGCGAGCTTGTCGGTCTCGCGGGACGCCGTGCCGTTGCCGATGGCGACCAGGTCGACCGCGTGCTCCTTCGCCAGCCGCGCGAGCTTGGCGATCGCCTCGTCCCACTTGTTCGCCGGGACGTGCGGGTAGATCACGTCCGTGGCGACGACCTTGCCGGTCGGGTCCACGACGGCGACCTTCACGCCCGTACGGAAGCCGGGGTCCAGGCCCAGCGTCGCGCGCGTGCCGGCCGGGGCGGCGAGCAGCAGGTCGCGGAGGTTGGCGGCGAAGACATTGACGGCCTCGTCCTCGGCGGCGGTGCGCAGCCGCAGCCGGACATCGATGCCGAGGTGTACGAGAATGCGGGTGCGCCAGGCCCAACGGGCCGTGTCCGTCAGCCACTTGTCACCGGGCCGGCCGCGATCGGCGATCCCGAAACGCTGGGCGACGATCCCCTCGTACGACGAGGGCCCCTCGGTGGGCTCCTCCGGCTCCAGGACGAGGTCGAGGACCTCCTCCTTCTCGCCGCGCAGCATCGCCAGGACGCGGTGCGAGGGCAGCGCGGTGAACGGCTCGGCGAAGTCGAAGTAGTCGGCGAACTTGGCGCCCGCCTCCTCCTTGCCGTCGCGCACCTTGGCGGCCAGCCGCCCGCGCCCCCACATGCGCTCGCGCAGCTCGCCGATCAGGTCGGCGTCCTCCGAGAACCGCTCGGTGAGGATCGCCCGCGCGCCGTCCAGCGCCGCCTGCGGATCGGCGACGCCCTTGTCGGCGTCGACGAACGCGGCGGCCGCCGCGAGCGGATCGACCGTCGGGTCGCCGAGCAGCCCCTCGGCCAGCGGTTCGAGGCCCGCCTCGCGCGCGATCTGCGCCTTGGTGCGCCGCTTGGGCTTGTACGGCAGGTAGATGTCCTCCAGCCGCGCCTTGGTCTCGGCGCCGAGGATCTGCGCCCGCAGCGCGTCGGTGAGCTTGCCCTGCTCGCCCACCGACTCCAGGATCGCCGTCCGCCGCTCCTCCAGCTCCCGCAGGTAGCGCAGCCGTTCCTCGAGCGTGCGCAGCTGCGCGTCGTCGAGCATCTCGGTCGCTTCCTTGCGGTAGCGGGCGATGAAAGGCACCGTCGAGCCGCCGTCGAGCAGCTCCACGGCGGCCTTCACCTGCCGCTGCCGTACGCCGAGTTCCTCGGCGATCCTGCCTTCGATGGACCCTACTTCGATGGACCCGGGTGTCGTCACGATCCCGTACCGCCTTCTCCACTGAGGTTGCGCGGCAATTGTGGCAGGTGACACCGACACTCGGGGATCAGGGCGCGGTCATCAGGCCCTGCGGCTCCTGGTGGAGCCCGAGGCACCGCCGAAGAGCCGGGCCAGCGCCCGGAAAGGCAGCGTCACCACGGTGGCGATGGCGCCACCGATCTGGCGCAGGACGTCTGCGATGGCACGGAACACGAGCTTCCCCTTTGCGTTCTTCGTCCGACGTTCTTCGTCCGACGTTCTTCGTGGCCCGGCCGCTCCGGCCGAGAAGTAACGGGTACCTCGAGATCGTCGGGACATGCCGGCGAGTCGTGGCAGGAAAGGTGGGGAGCCCGTCATTGCCGCCCCGCGCCCCGCCCGCGAAGAATCGTCCCCATGCCGCAGCGAACCGTTTCCACCGTTCTCATCGTGCTCTTCGACGGAGTCCAGAGTCTCGACGTGACCGGCCCCCTGGAGGTCTTCGCGGGTGCCGAGCGGCACACCCCGGGCACCTACCGGATCCGTACGGCGTCCCTGGACGGCACTCCCGTGCGCACCTCCAGCGGGCTGACCCTCGTACCGGACGAGGCCCTCACGCGCGCGTGCGACCCGCACACCCTGCTCGTCCCCGGCGGCCGGGGCACCCGCCGCCCGGACACCGCGCCGCTGACGGACTGGCTGCGCGTGCGCGCCCCGCGCGCGGAGCGCCTGGTCTCGGTCTGCACCGGCGCGATCCTGCTCGCCGCCGCGGGTCTGCTGGACGGCCGACGGGCGACGACCCACTGGGCGTACTGCGACCGGCTCGCCCGCGACCACCCGGCCGTGCGGGTCGACCCGGACCCGATCTACGTCCGGGACGGGCACGTCCACACCTCGGCCGGCGTCACCTCCGGCATCGACCTGGCCCTCGCCCTGGTCGAGGAGGACCTCGGCCGCGACGCGGCGCTGACCATCGCCCGGCACCTGGTCGTCTTTCTGCGCAGGCCCGGGAACCAGGCCCAGTTCAGCGCGCAGCTGGCCGCCCAGACGGCCGAGCGCGCGCCCCTGCGGGAGGTCCAGCACTGGATCACCGAGCATCCTGCCGCCGACCTGAGCGTCGAGTCGCTCGCCGCCCGCGCCCTGCTCTCCCCGCGCCACTTCGCCCGCGCCTTCCGTGACGAGACCGGCATGACGCCCGGCCGCTATGTCGACCGGGTCCGCCTGGAGCACGCCCGCCGCCTGCTGGAGGACACGGCCGACGGCGTCGAGGAGATCTCCCGCGCCAGCGGCTACGGCACCCCCGAGGCCATGCGGCGTGCGTTCGTCAAGGCGCTCGGGGCGCCCCCGGCGGAGTACCGCCGCCGGTTCCGTCCCGCGCCCGTCCACTGAAGCCCCTTCAGCCCGGTGAGAGGAACCCGTGCAGATCGCCGTCGTCGTCTACGACCGCTTCACCGCCCTCGACGTCGTGGGCCCGTACGAGATGCTCTCCCGCGCCCCGGGCGCTCAGACCGTCTTCGTGGCCGAGGAGAGGGGGCCCGTCCGCACGGAGACCGGCTTCCTGGCCGTCACCGCCGACCGGACGCTGTCCGAGGTCCCCGCCCCCGACATCGTGATCGTCTCCGGGGGGCCCGGCCAGAGCGCGCTGATGGAGCACGAGCCCCTGCTCGACTGGCTTCGGACCGCGGACGCCACCAGCACCTGGACGACGTCCGTGTGCTCCGGCTCCCTGCTGCTCGCCGCCGCGGGCCTCCTCGAAGGCCGCCGGGCCACCTCCCACTGGCTGGCTCTGGGGCAGCTCGAGGCGTTCGGTGCCGAGCCGACCGGCGAACGGGTCGTCTTCGACGGCAAGTACGTCACCGCGGCCGGCGTCTCGTCCGGCATCGACATGGGACTGGCCCTGCTCGGCCGGATCGCGGGCGACGACCATGCCCGGTCCGTCCAGCTGGGCACCGAGTACGACCCGCAGCCGCCCTACGACGCCGGCGCCCCGCACAAGGCACCCGCCCACCTCGTGGAGAAGCTGCGGGCCCGCAGCCGCTTCATCCTGACGTAGTCCAGGTGAAGCGCGGCTCCCTGCGCTCCAGGAACGCGGCGACGCCCTCCGCGGTGTCGCCGCTGCCGCGCGCCTGCGCGCTCCAGTGGGCGTCCCGGTCCCCGCGGCCGTTCGCGAACTCCTTGGCGGCGGCCTGTGTCAGCTGCGAGCGGGACACCAGCACCCGGGTGAACTCCGCGACCCGTTCCTCGAGTCCGTCGACGGGCAGCACCTCGTCGACCAGACCCGTGCGCAGCGCCCGCTCGGCGTCGATCAACTCTCCGGAGAACAGCAGGTACTTGGCGGTGGCCGGGCCGACCAGGGACACCAGGCGCCGGGTGGCGGTGGACGGGTAGACGATCCCGAGCTTCGCCGGTGTCACCCCGAACCGCGAGCCCTCCTCGGCGAACCGCAGGTCACATGCCGCGGCGAGCTGGGCGCCACCGCCGACGCAGTGCCCCCGGACCGCCGCCAGGGTCGGCTTCGGGAACGCCGCCAAGGCCTCCTCGGCACGCACCGCCAGCTCCTGCGCCTCCTCCGGCGACTCCCGGAGCGTGGAGATGTCGGCCCCCGCGCAGAAGGTGCCACCCGCGCCGGTCAGCACCAGCGCCCGTACCGCCGGGTCGGCGGCCAGGGTGTCGAGCAACGGGGGCAGCGCCGCCCACATCGCGGCTGTCATGGCGTTGCGCTTCGCAGGGTGGTGCAGGACGACGGTGGCGACCGCGTCGGTGACGCCGTGCAGCAGATCGGGCTCCATGCCCCGGATGCTAACCACCAGCCCGTACGCATGATCGGAACGGCCTGTGTGAGAGGCACGACACCGGCGGCCGAGGGAGCCGGAGCCGACCATCGGGAACCAATGGCGGCCGAAGGGGAGGAGCGTCGCCGCCGAACCCGTACAACCCGAAGAGTGCGCGAAGTCGGCGCGGAGAGGACAGAAAACGGTCCCGCGGCCGACTCCGTCATCCGGGGCCGGTCGGAAACGTTCGATAACTGCTGACTTCTGTTCAGTCATCCGGAGGGGAGTGCCTCGGTACCAACACTTCACGTGTGGTGACAATCGAGCGCGAGGGTGGCGACCGGACGATGGACGATCAAGGGCGCGGGCCCGACCCACGCCCAGCGGGCTCCCCGGGCGAACCCTCCGAATCCGCTGCGGAGGCCGGGCCCCGGCCGCTGCCCTACGAAGGCGTCTGGCGGTTCACCGCGCCCGCCGTGGACGCCTCGGTCCCGCAGGCGCGACACGCCGTGCGGGACCTGCTGTACCGCCAGGGGGTGCCGGTCTCCGACGACCTGGCCCAGGGACTCCTGCTGATCGTCTCCGAACTGGTCACCAACGCCGTCCGGCACGCGGCCGTGCTGTCGCCGGTGCTCGCCGTGGAGGTGGCGGTCGGGGCCGAGTGGGTGCGGGTGTCGGTGGAGGACAACCACCCCTACCGTCCGACCGCCCTGGAGACCGACCACGGCCGCACGGGCGGCCGGGGACTGCTGCTGGTGCGGGAGATCACCCTGGAGGCGGGCGGGGCCTGCGACGTCGAGCACACGTCGGGCGGCGGCAAGGTGATCTGGGCCGCCCTGCCGCTCAAGCCCGTGCGGGTGCCCTGAGGGTCACCAGCCGGCCGACGGCCCCGTCAGCTCTCTGACCGCCGGCCGTGCCGCGTCCAGCACGGTCATGAACCAGGACGAGAACGTGCCCCCGGCGTGCCGCTCCGCCAGCTCGGCGGGCGTCACGAAGGCCGTGTCGCCGACCTCCTCCGCGTCCGGCCGCAGCGGGGACTGCACCAGCCCCACGAACAGGTGGTTGTACTCCTGCTCGACCAGACCCGACTTCGGGTCCGGGTGGTTGTAGCGGACCGTGCCCGCCTCGGCGAGCAGCGACGGGGAGACTCCGAGCTCCTCGAAGGTGCGCCGCGCGGCCGCCGCGAACGGCGCCTCACCGGGGTAGGGGTGACCGCAGCAGGTGTTGGACCACACACCGGGGGAGTGGTACTTGCCGAGCGCCCGCTGCTGGAGCAGCAGCCGGCCCCGCTCGTCGAAGAGGAACACGGAGAAGGCGCGGTGCAACTGCCCCGGCGGCTGATGGGCGGCCAGCTTCTCCGCGGTGCCGATCGTGACGCCGTTCTCGTCGACCAGCTCCAGCAAGATCGCGTCCGCGGTGCCGTTCGACGACGTCTGTGTCGCGGTGGCAGGTGTGATCGGCATACCCATCCTTAGCATCGGTCCTCGCGTCCCCAGTCTGCCGTACGCGTCCGGCACTCCCGGCACTTCACGCGAAAGCGCGCATGTCCCGCGCGGCAAGGGACCCGGTAGGTGATCTTGCCCGGCGCCGGGCGCGGGGAACCGTCCGGAACGTCTGTGCGATCACGTGACGCGGCGGCCTGTGCACGCTCAGTGACAGAGCCGTGCCTCGTGTTCCGCGTGGCCGCTCGGCTCCAGCTGGAAGGTGCAGTGCTCCACGTCGAAGTGGTGGCCCAGGCAGCCCTGGAGCTCGTGCAGCATCTTCTCGTGGCCGATCGCGTTCAGTACGTCCGAGCGCACCACCACGTGCGCCGACAGCACCGGCATCCCGGAGGTGATGGTCCACGCGTGCAGATCGTGGACGTCCTGAACCCCGTCCAGGGCGAGTATGTGGGACCGCACCTCCGCCATGTCGACGTCCTTGGGAGCCGACTCCAGCAGCACGTCGAGCGTCTCGCGCAGCAGCTTCACGGTGCGCGGCACGATCATCAGGCCGATGACGAGCGAGGCGATCGGGTCGGCGGTCTGCCAGCCGGTGGTCAGGATCACCACCGCCGAGATCAGCACCGCCACCGACCCCAGCGCGTCCGCCGCCACCTCCAGGAACGCCCCGCGCACGTTCAGGCTGTCCGCCTGGCCGCGGATCAGCAGCGACATCGAGATCATGTTCGCGACCAGGCCGATCCCGCCGAACCAGATCATCAGCCCGCCCTCGGTGGTGGCGGGAGTGAAGAACCGCTGGACCGCCTCGTACAGGACGTAGCCGCCCACCCCGAGCAGCAGCAGACAGTTGGCGAGGGCGGCCAGGATCTCGGCGCGGGCCAGTCCGAAGGTGCGGTGCGCGCTCGGCGGCCGGTTGGCGAAATGGATGGCGAGCAGCGCCATACCCAGACCCAGCGCGTCCGTCGCCATGTGCGCGGCGTCCGCGACCAGCGCGAGGGAGTCCGCGAGCACCCCGCCCACGATCTCGACCACCATGACGCCGAGCGTGATCGACAGGGCGACGCGCAGCCTGCCCCGGTACGCCGCCGCGGCCGTGGCGGTGGCCGGCACGTGGGTGTGCGTATGGCCGTGGTCGTGCCCAGCCCCCATGGAAGCAGCCCTTCTGTGGTCCGTCGTGGGCCGTCGCGTTCTGCCCCGCGATCACAGTGAACTACGGGTGGGGGGTATCCGGCAACGCGGCACTGAACACCGTTGTCATGTGCCCTGACCTGCGTAAACGAATCGCAGGTCAGGGCATCCTCATCTGCTGTTCGGCGGGGTGCGCTCGCGGGCCCGGCGCGCGGCGGGACAACGCCCGCGACGGCGACGCGCACCCCGGCCCGGTCGTGACCTCGGTCATGGCGCCCGTGCCGGATGCGCCCTGTGCCCCCGATACCCCGAAGTGCGCCGTGTATCCGTTCCGGCGGTGATGAGCCATGTCATACCGGAAGGTCCCGTCGCCGACCGGTACGGACGCTCCGGCCCGGAGGACAATGTCCTGGATGTCGGCTCTTGGGCGCGCGGTTTGTCGCCCGGGCCGCCGATCACCGATGATGATCTCGGCAAAGGCCGGTTCAAGCCGAGTTCAAGCCGTGCTGCCGGACTGCGTCGATCGTGCCTGAACGGGCGGTGAACACGGCGTTCCCGGCATCCGATAGCCTCTGCCGACATGCCGCCCGCCTGGTGCGGCCACTGGTGAAGTCGCCGGTGCGGCCCAGGGGCGCCTCCACCGTGTACATGACCGGCGTGAACGCGCCGGACCCAGGGAGTGAGTTCGGTTGTCGACCGCCATCCTCACCGGCTCGCCGGTCCCCGGATCGTCGATCGAGGGCGATCTGCGGTCCCTCGGCTTCGACGTCCGGACCGCCTCCGACGCCGGTGACGCCGAGGCCCTCCTCGCCGCCGTCCCCGGTGACCAGCGCGTCGCCGTCGTGGACGCCCGCTTCGTGGGTCACGCGCACGCGCTGCGCCTCGGCCTCACCGACCCCCGCTTCCCGCTCGGCGCGATCCCGGGCGCGGTGACCGCGCAGCCGGCCGGCCGGCAGGCCCTGACCCGCGCGATGGCCCGGGAGAACTCGGCGAGCGCCGGCGCCGCCCACGGGGGTGCCCCCGCGCGGACGAGGTCGAGCGTGGGAGACCTCGACAGCGTCGACAGCCTCGCCGACCGGGTGGTCGCCGCCCTCGACGCCGACGGCGTCGACGTGCACCGCCCCGAACTGGGCAGTCTGGTCGCGGAGGTCCCGGCCGACCCGCAGGCCCGCAACGAGGCGCGGCAGGCCGTCGCCGCCGTCGACGACGAGGCCGTCCGTCTGAGGTCGGCCGTGAAGGCGCGCGACGGCTTCTTCACCACGTACTGCATCAGCCCGTACTCGCGCTACATCGCCCGCTGGTGCGCCCGCCGCGGCCTCACCCCCAACCAGGTCACCACCGCCTCGCTGATCACCGCGCTGATCGCGGCGGCCTGCGCGGCCACCGGCACCCGGGGCGGGTTCGTCGCGGCCGGCGTGCTGCTGATCGCGTCCTTCGTGCTGGACTGCACCGACGGCCAGCTCGCCCGCTACTCCTTGCAGTACTCCACGCTCGGCGCCTGGCTGGACGCCACCTTCGACCGCGCCAAGGAGTACGCCTACTACGCGGGTCTCGCGCTCGGCGCGGCCCGGGGCGGCGACGACGTGTGGGCCCTGGCGCTGGGCGCGATGGTCCTCCAGACCTGCCGGCACGTCGTGGACTTCTCCTTCAACGAGGCCAACCACGACGCCACCGCCAACACCAGCCCCACCGCCGCCCTCTCCGACAAGCTCGACAGCGTCGGCTGGACGGTCTGGGTGCGGCGGATGATAGTCCTGCCCATCGGTGAACGATGGGCCATGATCGCCGTTCTCACCGCTGCCACCACCCCCCGCATCACCTTCTACGCGCTGCTCGTCGGCTGCGCGTTCGCGGCGACCTACACCACGGCGGGCCGGGTCCTTCGCTCACTGACCCGCAAGGCCAGGCGGACGGACCGGGCGGCCCAGGCTCTGGCGGACCTCGCGGACAGCGGCCCGCTCACCGAACTGCTGGCCCGCACGCTCCCCGCGGGCATCCGCATCCCGGCCCCGCTCGGCGCGGTCGTCGGCGTTCTCCTGCTGGTGCTCGCGGCCTCGCTCGACGGTCCGGGCTTCTCGCTCCTGCTGGCCGGCGTCCTGTACGTCCTGCTCTCCGCCGACGCCGTCGCCCGCCCCCTCAAGGGCGCCCTCGACTGGCTCGTCCCGCCGCTCTTCCGGGCCGGGGAGTACTGCGCCGTCCTCATCCTCGCGGCCAAGGCCGACGTGAACGGAGCGCTTCCCGCGGCTTTCGGGCTGGTCTCCGCCGTCGCCTACCATCACTACGACACGGTGTACCGCATCCGCGGCAACGCCGGAGCGCCGCCGGCCTGGCTGGTGCGCGCCATCGGGGGGCAGGACGGGCGCACGCTGCTCGTCGTCGTACTGGCCGTGCTGCTCACCGCTTCGCAGTTCACGGTCGCGCTCACGGTCCTGGCCGTGGTCGTCGCCCTCGTGGTGCTCCTCGAGAGCATCCGCTTCTGGGTCGCCGCCCACCGGGCAGGCGCCCCGTCCGTACACGATGAAGGAGAACCCGCATGATCGGCCTCGTGCTGGCGGCCGGCGCCGGACGGCGTCTGCGCCCCTACACCGACAGCCTGCCCAAGGCGCTGGTGCCGGTGGGGCCCGCGGGTATAGAGGGCGAGCCCACGGTGCTGGACCTGACGCTCGGCAACTTCGCCGAGATCGGTCTGACCGAGGTCGCGGTCATCGTCGGCTACCGCAAGGAGGCCGTGTACGAGCGCAAGGCGGCGCTGGAGGCGAAGTACGGCCTCAAGCTCACCCTCATCGACAACGACAAGGCCGAGGAGTGGAACAACGCCTACTCCCTGTGGTGCGGCCGTGACGCCCTCAAGGACGGGGTGATCCTCGCCAACGGCGACACCGTCCACCCGGTGTCCGTCGAGCACACGCTGCTCGCCGCCCGCGGCGAGGGCAGGCAGATCATCCTCGCGCTCGACACCGTGAAGTCCCTCGCCGACGAGGAGATGAAGGTCGTCGTCGACCCCGACCTGGGTGTTCAGCGGATCACCAAGCTGATGGACCCGGCCGACGCCACCGGCGAGTACATCGGCGTCACCCTCATCGAGGGCGACGCGGCCCCCGCACTGGCCGAGGCGCTCAAGACGGTGTGGGAGAGCGACCCGCAGCAGTTCTACGAGCACGGCTACCAGGAGCTCGTCGACGGCGGCTTCCGCATCGACGTGGCACCGATCGGCGACGTCGCGTGGGTCGAGATCGACAACCACGACGATCTCGCCCGTGGACGGGAGATCGCGTGCCAGTACTGACCCGGCTGATCCCCTCACCGGTCGTCGTGGACATCCGCCCGGGTGCCCTCGACGATCTGGTCGGGGTTCTCGCCGACGAGCGCATCTCGCACTCGGGCAAGCTCGCGATCGCCGTCAGCGGCGGGTCGGGCGCCCGGCTGCGCGAACGCCTCACCCCGGCCCTGCCCGGCGCCACCTGGTACGAGGTCGGCGGCGGGACGCTCGACGACGCCGTCCAGCTGGCCACCGACATAAAGGCCGGCCACTTCGACGCGGTCGTCGGCCTGGGCGGCGGCAAGATCATCGACTGCGCCAAGTTCGCCGCGGCGCGCGTGGGCCTCGCGCTGGTCGCCGTGCCGACGAACCTCGCGCACGACGGTCTGTGCTCGCCGGTCGCCACCCTCGACAACGACGCGGGGCGCGGCTCCTACGGTGTGCCGAACCCGATCGCCGTCGTGATCGACCTGGACGTCATCCGCGAGGCCCCGGCCCGCTATGTGCGGGCCGGTATCGGTGACGCCGTCTCCAACATCTCCGCCATCGCGGACTGGGAGCTCGCCCACCGGATCAAGGGCGAGAAGATCGACGGCCTCGCCGCCGCGATCGCCCGGCAGGCCGGCGAGGCGGTGCTGCGCCACCCGGGCGGGATCGGGGACACCGACTTCCTCCAGGTGCTGGCCGAGGCGCTGGTGCTCAGCGGCATCGCGATGTCGGTGTCCGGCGACTCCCGCCCGTCCTCCGGCGCGTGCCACGAGATCAACCACGCCTTCGACCTGCTCTTCCCCAAGCGGGCGGCCGCCCACGGAGAGCAGTGCGGACTCGGCGCGACCTTCGCGATGTACCTGCGCGGAGCGCACGAGGAGTCGGCCTACATGGCCCAGGTGCTGCGCCGCCACGGCCTTCCGGTCCTGCCGCAGGAGATCGGCTTCACGGTGGACGAGTTCGTCCGTGCCGTGGAGTTCGCTCCCGAGACCCGGCCGGGCCGCTACACGATCCTCGAACACCTCGACCTCAAGACCGAACAGATCAAGGACATCTACGCCGACTATGTCAAGGCCATCGGTAGCTGAACTCAGACCGGTCGTCCACCCTCCGGGGGTGAAGGACCGGCGCAGCGGTGAGCACTGGATGGGACGCCTCTACATGCGTGAGGTGTCCCTGCGGGTCGACCGCTACCTGGTCGACACCAGGGTCACGCCCAACCAGCTCACGTACCTGATGACCGTCTTCGGCGTGCTCGCCGCCCCGGCCCTGCTGGTGCCGGGGATCACGGGCGCCGTGCTCGGCGTGGTGTGCGTCCAGATGTACCTGCTGCTGGACTGCGTCGACGGCGAGATCGCCCGCTGGAAGAAGCAGTACTCGCTGGGCGGGGTCTATCTGGACCGGGTCGGGGCGTATCTCACCGACGCCGCCGTGCTGGTCGGCTTCGGCCTGCGCGCCGCCGACCCGTGGGGCAGCGGACGCATCGACTGGCTCTGGGCCTTCCTCGGCACGCTGGCCGCGCTCGGCGCGATCCTGATCAAGGCGGAGACCGACCTCGTCGGCGTCGCCCGGCACCAGGGCGGTCTGCCGCCGGTCAAGGAGTCGGCGTCCGAGCCGCGCTCCTCCGGGATGGCGCTGGCCCGCCGGGCCGCCTCGGCGCTCCAGTTCCACCGGCTGATCCTCGGCATCGAGGCGTCCCTGCTGATCCTGGTGCTGGCGGTCGTCGACCAGGTGCGCGACGACCTGTTCTTCTCCCGGCTCGGCGTGGCCGTACTGGCCGGCGTCGCGCTGCTCCAGACCCTGCTGCACCTGGTGTCCATCCTCGCGTCGAGCAGGCTGAAGTGAGCGCGCCCGGGAAGGTCGGCGCGGTCGTCATCACCATGGGCAACCGCCCCGACGAGCTGAGAGCACTGCTGGACTCGATCGCCAAGCAGGACGGCGACCGGGTCGAGGTGGTCGTGGTCGGCAACGGCTCGCCCGTCCCGGACGTCCCCGAGGGCGTCAGGACGATCGAACTGCCCGAGAACCTCGGCATCCCCGGCGGCCGCAACGTCGGCATCGAGGCCTTCGGCCCCAGTGGCCGCGACGTCGACGTCCTGCTGTTCCTGGACGACGACGGTCTCCTGGCCCACCACGACACGGCCGAGCTGTGCCGCCGGGCCTTCGACGCCGATCCGAGGCTGGGCATCGTCAGCTTCCGGATCGCCGACCCGCAGACCGGTGTCACCCAGCGCCGCCACGTACCCCGGCTGCGCGCCTCCGACCCGATGCGCTCCTCCCGGGTCACCACCTTCCTCGGGGGCGCCAACGCCGTGCGTACGAAGGTCTTCGCGGAAGTGGGCGGACTACCGGACGAGTTCTTCTACGCCCACGAGGAGACCGACCTCGCGTGGCGGGCCCTCGACGCGGGCTGGATGATCGACTACCGGTCCGACATGGTGCTCCACCACCCGACGACCGCGCCCTCGCGGCACGCGGTGTACCACCGCATGGTCGCCCGCAACCGGGTCTGGCTCGCCCGCCGCAATCTTCCCGCTCCGCTGGTCCCCGTCTACCTCGGGGTCTGGCTGCTGCTCACGCTGGCACGGCGCCCCTCGGGGTCCGCGCTGAAGGCCTGGTTCGGCGGTTTCCGGGAAGGCTGGAGCACTCCGTGCGGACCTCGTAAACCCATGAAGTGGCGTACGGTGTGGCGGCTGACCCGACTGGGCCGGCCCCCGGTGATCTGACAAGCTCGTCCCTGAGGGCACCCCGGGCCTTACCGCGGGCCCCCCGGCTCATGCCGGCCTCGTCAAGGCTGCGCATCCCGAAGACGAAAGTTCCTACTTGTGAGTGAGACAACGCATGACGCCGGAGTCGTGGTGACTGCGCCTCCGTCGCCCGACGAGGGCCTCACGGCGGCGCAGCTGGCCGCCAAGTACGGGCTGGCCGTGAGCGGCGCCCGGCCTCCGCTGCGGGAGTACGTCCGGCAGCTCTGGGGACGCCGGCACTTCATCATGGCGTTCTCCCGGGCGAAACTGGCATCCCAGTACAGCCAGGCCAAGCTCGGCCAGCTGTGGCAGGTGGCCACGCCGCTGCTGAACGCGGCCGTGTACTTCATGATCTTCGGCCTGCTCCTCAACGCCGGCCGCGGCATGACGAAGGAGGTGTACATCCCCTTCCTCGTGACGGGCGTCTTCGTGTTCATGTTCACGCAGAGCTCGGTGATGACCGGCGTCCGGGCGATCTCGGGCAACCTCGGCCTGGTCCGCGCCCTGCACTTCCCGCGTGCCTCGCTGCCGATCTCGTTCGCTCTCCAGCAACTCCAGCAGCTGCTGTACTCGATGCTGGTGCTGTTCCTGGTGGTGATCGGCTTCGGCAGCTACCCGGACGCCTCCTGGGCACTGATCGTCCCGATCCTCGCCCTCCAGTTCTGCTTCAACTCCGGGCTGGCGCTGATCTTCGCCCGGGCCGGCGCGAAGACCCCGGACCTGGCGCAGCTGATGCCGTTCGTGATGCGGACGTGGATGTACGCGTCCGGCGTGATGTTCTCCATCCCGGTCTTCCTCGCGGACAAGCCGCAGTGGGTGGCCAACATCCTGCAGTGGAACCCGGCCGCCATCTACATGGACCTGATGCGCTTCGCGCTCATCGAGGAGTACGGCGCCGAGAACCTCCCCGCGCACGTCTGGGCGGTCGCGGGCGGCTGGGCCGTTCTCGTCGCCCTCGGCGGCTTTGTGTACTTCTGGCAGGCGGAGGAGAGGTACGGCCGTGGTTGAGCCGCTTCCGGGGCAACGGATCCCGACCGTCATCGCCGACGAGGTCCACATCGTCTACCGCGTCAACGGCGCCAAGTCCGGCAAGGGCAGCGCCACCGCCGCGCTCAGCCGCATCGTCAAGCGCGGTTCCGACGAGACGTCTCGCGGCGTGCGCAAGGTGCACGCCGTGCGCGGCGTCTCCTTCGTCGCCCACCGCGGCGAGGCCATCGGTCTGATCGGCTCCAACGGTTCGGGCAAGTCCACGCTGCTGCGCGCCATCGCCGGTCTGCTGCCGCCCGAGAGCGGCAAGGTGTACACCGACGGCCAGCCCTCGCTGCTCGGCGTCAACGCGGCCCTGATGAACGACCTCACGGGCGAGCGCAACGTCACCCTCGGCGGCCTGGCGATGGGGATGTCCCGGGAGCAGATCAAGGAGCGCTTCCAGGAGATCGTCGACTTCTCCGGCATCAACGAGAAGGGCGACTTCATCACCCTGCCGATGCGCACCTACTCCTCCGGTATGCAGGCCCGGCTGCGCTTCTCCATCGCCGCCGCGAAGGACCACGACGTCCTGATGATCGACGAGGCCCTGGCCACCGGCGACGCCAAGTTCCGCAGACGGTCCGAGGCGCGCGTGCGGGAGCTGCGCGAGCACGCCGGCACGGTGTTCCTGGTCAGCCACAGCAACCAGTCCATCCGCGACACCTGCGACCGGGTCCTGTGGCTGGAGCGGGGCGAACTGCGCCTGGACGGTCCGACCGAAGAGGTCATGAGGGAGTACGAGAAGTTCTCGGGCAAGTAGCGCGATTCGGCCAGGGCCCCGCCGGAACTGTCCGGCGGGGCCCTGCGTCTGCAAAGGAAACGTCAACTCCGGGTCAGCCTAGGAATCTTGACGCCAATCGGTGTGTTGTTGTGATGTCCCGGACACCCCCGCGAACCGTGCTGCGTTGTACAACGTAAGCTGGACCGGCCCCCGAATCGCGCCAAGTGGGGCGAAAACGTGCAGTGCCCGCCGTCGGGGACGCTGCGCGGGCGGCTCGGCGGCGTGTCCGAAATAGTGTGTATTAGGTCAGCAGTGTAGAACGGGAGATGTGACGGCGATGGCTACGGAAACTCCCCAGATCGACGCGAGCCGTGCCGTCCCCGCCCCGGGCGGCCGACGATGACGGCGCCCGCCGCGCCACGCATCGGCGACCCGGAGCGCGGCACGCTCGACAAGGCCGCGGACGAGAACTTCCCGGTGGCCCCCTTCTTCCTGCCGAGGGCCTGGCGCGAGGACCTGATGGCCGTGTACGGCTTCGCCCGGCTCGTCGACGACATCGGCGACGGTGAGCTCGCCCCGGGCGGCGCGGACGCCCGGCTGCTCGGCGTGTCGGCCACCGCGGCCGAGGACCGCCTCGCCCTGCTGGACGCCTTCGAGGCCGATCTGCGTCGTGTCTTCGACGGATCCGACGGCCCGCCCCGGCACCCCCTGCTGCGCCGTCTCCAGCCGACCGTCCGCCGTCGCTCGCTCAGCCCCGAGCCCTTTCTCGGCCTGATCGCCGCCAACCGGCAGGACCAGCTCGTCACGCGCTACGAGACCTACGACGACCTCCTCGCCTACTGCGAGCTGTCGGCCAATCCCGTGGGCCGGCTGGTCCTCGCCGTCACCGGCGCCGCCACCCCCGAGCGGATCCGTCGCTCCGACGCGATCTGCACCGCGCTGCAGATCGTCGAGCATCTGCAGGACGTGTCCGAGGACCTCGGCCGCGACCGTGTCTATCTGCCCGCCGCGGACATGAAGCGCTTTCACGTCAAGGAATCGGATCTGGCCACGGACACCGCGGGCGCGTCGGTGCGCGCGCTGGTCGCGTACGAAGCGGAACGCGCCCGCGATCTGCTGAATGAAGGCGCCCCCCTGGTGGGTAGCGTTCACGGCAGGCTGAGGCTGTTGCTCGCGGGGTTCGTGGCGGGGGGAAGGGCGGCGATCAAGG
The DNA here is from genome assembly GCF_042880655.1 of Streptomyces sp. NPDC058295. NCBI lineage: Bacteria > Bacillati > Actinomycetota > Actinomycetes > Kitasatosporales > Streptomycetaceae > Streptomyces > Streptomyces sp. NPDC058295. The sequence continues at coordinate 79,083 of NZ_JBHVYO010000002.1, read as the reverse complement.
CGATCGCAGCCGCCGAGTACGACGTACTTCCCGGCCCGCCCAAGCCCGGCAGGCTCCGGCTGCTGCGCGAGGTGGGCGTGACCCTGCGAGGAGAGGGGTGATCCGGGCCGTGGAGCCGTCACCACACGTGTCCGCGCCGGTACTCGCCGCCTACGGCTACTGCGAGACCGTCACCGGACAGCAGGCCCGTAACTTCGCGTACGGCATCCGGCTGCTGCCCACGCCCAAGCGCCGCGCGATGTCGGCGCTGTACGCCTTCTCGCGCCGCGTCGACGACATCGGCGACGGCGCCCTGGGCGGCGAGGTCAAGACCGCCAGGCTGGAGGAGACCCGGGCCCTGCTCGCCCGGGTCCGCGCGGGCGCGGTCGAGGAGGACGACACCGACCCCGTCGCGGTCGCCCTCGCGCACACGGCTCGCGCCTTCCCCATCCCGCTGCGCGGCCTGGACGAGCTGATCGACGGCGTGCTGATGGACGTGCGCGGCGAGACCTACGAGACGTGGGACGACCTGAAGGTGTACTGCCGCTGTGTGGCGGGCGCCATCGGGCGGCTCTCGCTCGGCGTGTTCGGCACCGAACGGGCGCGCGGCGCCGAGCGCGCGCCGGAGTACGCCGACACGCTCGGGCTCGCGCTCCAGCTCACCAACATCCTCAGAGACGTCCGCGAGGACGCCGAGGGCGGCCGCACCTATCTGCCCGCCGACGACCTCGCGAAGTTCGGCTGCTCGGCCGGGTTCGACGGGCCCAAGCCGCCGGAGGGATCCGACTTCGCGGGCCTCGTGCACTTCGAGGTGCGGCGGGCCCGCGCCCTCTTCGCCGAGGGCTACCGGCTGCTTCCCCTGCTCGACCGGCGCAGCGGAGCCTGTGTCGCCGCCATGGCGGGCATCTACCGCCGTCTCCTCGACCGCATCGAGCGCGACCCCGAGGCCGTGCTGCGCGGCCGGGTCTCGCTGCCCGGACGGGAGAAGGCCTTCGTGGCCGTACGCGGGCTGTCGGGCCTGGACGCCCGGCACGTGTCGCGGCGGACCGTCAGGAGGCACCCCTGATGGACGCGACCGGTGACGAAGTGGGCCAAGGTGATTCCACCGGCGAAATGCGGCACGCAACCCTCCGGTGCGGCGCGGCGTCCCTGACTGCGACGGCCAGCGGTGCAGAGTTCGAACACCATGGCCGGTCCGCACGGGAGGGTGCAGGATGAACGACGAGCAACTCGCGGACGCCCCGGCAGCGTCCGGCCCTTCGGGGCGCACCGCCGTCGTCGTCGGGGGAGGGCTCGCCGGGGTGACCGCCGCGCTCGCGCTCGCCGACTCGGGCGTACGCGTCACGCTGCTCGAAGGCCGGCCCCGGCTCGGTGGCCTGGCCTTCTCCTTCCAGCGCGGCGAACTGACCGTGGACAACGGACAGCACGTGTACCTGCGCTGCTGCACCGCCTACCGCTGGTTCCTCGAGCGCATCGAGGGCAGCGCGCTGGCGCCCTTGCAGGATCGTCTCGACGTGCCCGTCGTCGACGTGGCCAGACCCGAGGGACGGCGGCTCGGCAGGCTGCGGCGCGACGCGCTCCCCGTGCCCCTGCACCTGGGGCGCAGCCTCGCCACGTATCCGCATCTCTCGCTCGCCGAACGTGCCAGGGTGGGCCGTGCCGCGCTCGCGCTCAAGGGGCTCGACCTCGCCGATCCGCGGCTGGACGCACAGGACTTCGGCAGCTGGTTGACCGCGCACGGTCAGTCGGCACGCGCGGTCGAGGCCCTCTGGGACCTGGTCGGGGTCGCCACCCTCAACGCGGTCGCGGGCGACTCCTCGCTGGCGCTCGCCGCGATGGTGTTCAAGACCGGTCTGCTGTCCGACCCGGGCGCCGCCGACATCGGCTGGGCGCATGTCCCGCTGGGCGAACTGCACGACCGGCTCGCCCGCAAGGCGCTCGACTCCGCGGGCGTGCGTACCGAGGTCCGTACACGCGTCACCTCCCTCTCTCCTGACGAGAACGGGACGTGGAGCGTTCAGGTTCCCGGCGAGACGCTCCACGCGGACACGGTCGTCCTCGCCGTACCGCAGCGCGAGGCGTACGACCTGCTCCCCGCCGGGGCGCTCGACGACGCCGAGCGGCTGCTGGAGATCGGCACCGTGCCCATCCTCAACGTGCACGTCGTCTACGACCGCAAGGTGCTCGACAAGCCCTTCTTCGCGGCGCTCGGCACACCCGTGCAGTGGGTCTTCGACCGCACCGCGGCCTCCGGGCTGCGCGAGGGCCAGTACCTCGCCCTGTCCCAGTCCGCGGCGCAGGACGAGATCGACGAACCCGTGGCCGCGCTGCGCGAGCGCTATCTGCCCGAACTGGAACGGCTGCTGCCGGGCACGCGCGGCGCCGAGGTGCGGGACTTCTTCGTGACCCGGGAGCGCACGGCGACGTTCGCCCCCACCCCCGGCGTCGGGCGCCTGCGGCCCGGCGCCCGCACCAGAACCCCCGGCCTGTACCTGGCCGGAGCGTGGACCGCCACAGGGTGGCCCGCGACCATGGAGAGTGCGGTCCGCAGCGGTGTGAGCGCGGCGGATGCCGCGCTGAGCGCCCTGGGCCGGCCCCGCCCCCGCCGCCTCTTCGAGTTCGAGGAGGCGGCCTGATGCTCGATCAGCACGGCTCGGCACACCCCCGCACCCTCTCCAGCACCGCAACAAGAGGAGAAAACGTGCCCACTGTGCCCCCGGCCACGCCGGCCGCTCGGAGGACCGCGGTGGACGTGACCGCGCTCCTGGAGCGCGGCCGCACCCTGGCCACACCGGTGCTGCGGGCGGCCGTCGACCGTCTGGCACCGCCCATGGACACGGTCGCCGCCTACCACTTCGGCTGGATCGACGCCCACGGCAACCCGACCGACGGCGACGGCGGCAAGGCCGTCCGTCCCGCGCTCGCCGTGCTCTCCGCCGAGGTCGCCGGGGCCGCTCCCGAGGTCGGCGTCCCCGGCGCAGTCGCCGTCGAGCTGGTCCACAACTTCTCGCTCCTGCACGACGACCTGATGGACGGCGACGAGCAGCGCAGGCACCGGGACACCGTCTGGAAGGTGCACGGCCCCGCCCAGGCCATCCTGGTCGGCGACGCCCTGTTCGCCCTCGCGGGCGAGATCCTCCTCGAACTCGGCACGGCCGAGGCGGCCCGGGCGACCCACCGCCTGACCGTCGCCACCCGTGCCCTCATCGACGGCCAGGCCCAGGACATCTCCTACGAGCACCGCGACCGGGTCAGCGTCGAGGAGTGCCTGGAGATGGAGGGCAACAAGACCGGTGCCCTGCTGGCCTGTGCCAGTTCCATCGGCGCCGTGCTCGGCGGGGCGGACCGGCACACCGCCGACGCGCTGGAGAGGTACGGCTACCACCTCGGCCTGGCCTTCCAGGCCGTGGACGACCTGCTCGGCATCTGGGGCGACCCGGAGGCCACCGGGAAGCAGACCTGGAGCGATCTGCGCCAGCGCAAGAAGTCCCTGCCGGTGGTCGCCGCGCTCGCGGCGGGCGGTTCCGCCTCCGAGCGGCTCGGGGAGATCCTCGCCGCCGACGCCAAGAGCAGCGACTTCGAGACCTTCTCCGAGGGGGAGTTCGCGGCCCGCGCCGCCCTGATCGAGGAGGCGGGCGGCCGTGACTGGACCGCCGGGGAGGCGCGCCGCCAGCACGCCGTCGCCCTGGACGCCCTGAACGCCGTGGACATGTCCGAGCAGGTGCGGGACCGGTTCACGGCGCTCGCCGACTTCGTCGTCGTACGAAAGAGATGATCCCTATCGGTCGAATAGCCCTCGCGTAGTCGCCGGCCGGTGTGCGAGGAGAGAGAGCACCGGCCGACGGCGGACCCACAGCAGACGCAAAGCCATGCACACTGCACGAAGGGGAAGCCATGACAGCGACGACCGACGGAAGCACCGGGGCTCTGCCGCCCCGCGCTGCCTCGGCCAGCGAAACCGACATCACCATCCCCGTGACGGCCGGGGTACAAGAAGCCGCCACCCGCGCGATGCAACGCGCCACCGACTTCCTGCTCGCCGGGCAGGACGCCGAGGGCTGGTGGAAGGGCGACCTCGAGACGAACGTCACGATGGATGCCGAGGACCTGCTGCTCCGTCAGTTCCTGGGCATCCGTGACGAGGCCACGACCCGGGCCGCCGCGCTCTTCGTCCGGGGTGAGCAGCGCGAGGACGGTACGTGGGCCACCTTCTACGGCGGTCCGTCCGACCTCTCCGCCACCGTCGAGGCGTACGTCGCCCTGCGGCTGGCGGGCGACGCTCCCGAGGCGCCCCACATGCGCCGGGCCTCCGGGTGGATCCGCGAGCAGGGGGGCATCGCCTCCGCCCGGGTCTTCACCCGGATCTGGCTGGCCCTGTTCGGCTGGTGGAAGTGGGAGGACCTGCCCGAACTCCCGCCGGAGCTCCTGTTCTTCCCCAAGTGGTTCCCGCTGAGCATCTACAACTTCGGCTGCTGGGCGCGGCAGACGATCGTGCCGCTCACCGTGGTGTCGGCGAAGCGCCCGGTGCGTCCGGCGCCCTTCCCGCTCGACGAGCTGCACGCCGACCCCGCGGATCCCAACCCGGCCAAGCCCCTCGCCCCGGTGAACAGTTGGGACGGGCTCTTCCAGCGGCTCGACAAGGTGGTGCGCGGCTACCGGTCGGTCGCGGTGCGCAGGCTGCGCGGGGCGGCCCTGAACGCCGCCGCCCGCTGGATCATCGAACGGCAGGAGAACGACGGCGCCTGGGGCGGCATCCAGCCGCCGGCCGTGTACTCGGTGATCGCCCTGCACCTGCTCGGCTACGACCTCCGCCACCCGGTGATGCGGGCGGGCCTGGAGTCGCTGGACCGGTACGCCGTGTGGCGCGAGGACGGCGCGCGGATGATCGAGGCCTGCCAGTCGCCGGTGTGGGACACCTGCCTGGCGACCATCGCGCTCGCCGACGCGGGGCTGCCCGCCGACCATCCCCAACTGGTCAAGGCCGCCGACTGGATGCTCGGCGAACAGGTCGTCCGGCCGGGTGACTGGTCCGTGAGCAGGCCCCAACTGCCGCCGGGCGGCTGGGCGTTCGAGTTCCACAACGACAACTACCCCGACATCGACGACACCGCCGAGGTCGTCCTCGCGCTGCGCCGGGTCAAGCACCACGACCCGGAGCGGATGGACCGGGCCATCGCGCGCGGGGTGCGCTGGAACCTCGGGATGCAGTCGAAGAACGGGGGCTGGGGCGCCTTCGACGTCGACAACACCAGCCCGTTCCCCAACCGGATGCCCTTCTGCGACTTCGGCGAGGTCATCGACCCGCCGTCCGCCGACGTCACCGCGCACGTCGTCGAGATGCTGGCGGTCGAGGGGCTCTCGCACGACCCGCGCACCCGGCGCGGCATCGAGTGGCTGCTGGCCGAACAGGAGCCGGACGGCTCGTGGTTCGGACGCTGGGGCGTCAACTACGTCTACGGCACGGGGTCGGTGGTGCCGGCCCTCACCGCGGCGGGCCTGCCCGCGCAGCACCCGGCGATCCGACGGGCGGTCGCCTGGCTGGAGCGGGTGCAGAACGACGACGGCGGCTGGGGCGAGGACCTGCGCTCCTACCAGGACGCCACCCGCTGGAGCGCACGGGGCGCCTCGACGGCCTCCCAGACGGCCTGGGCGCTGATGGCGCTGCTGGCGGCGGGGGAGAGGGACTCCAAGGCCGTCGAGCGGGGCGTCGCCTGGCTGGCGCAGACCCAGCGCGAGGACGGCTCCTGGGACGAGCCCTACTTCACCGGCACCGGCTTCCCCTGGGACTTCTCGATCAACTACCACCTCTACCGGCAGGTCTTCCCGCTGACCGCGCTCGGCCGGTACGTCCACGGAGAGCCGTTCAGCAAGCAGCCCGCCACCCACGCGGTTTCCACCGAGGCCAAGGGGGGCTGATGAGCACGCAGTCCGTCCCGTCGCCGCTGCTGATCGCCTGCGCCCTCGGCATCGAGCACCTCGCCCTGCGCATGGGCGACCGCGGCGGAGCCGACGGGCCGGTCACCGTCCTGCGGACGGGCATGGGGCCGAAGGCGGCGGAGCGCTCCGTCACCCGCGTCCTGGCCGATCCGGTGTTCGCCGGGGCGGCCGTGCTGGCCACGGGTTTCTGCGCCGGCCTCGCCCCCGGTATGCACCCCGGCGACCTGGTGGTCGCCGAGGAGACTCGCGATCCGCGTGGCAGTGTTCCCTGCGTCGGCACCGAGCTGCTCGTCAAGGAACTCGCCCGCACCCTGCCCGGGCGCACCGTCCACACCGGCCCCCTCACCGGCTCCGACCACGTCGTTCGCGGTCACGAGCGGGCCGATCTGCTGGCCACCGGCGCAATCGCCCTCGACATGGAGTCGGCGGCCACGCTTCTGAGCGCCGTGCGTGCCGAGCCGCGCCCGGTTGCGGCCGTCCGGGTGGTCGTGGACGCTCCTGAACATGAACTCGTCCGGATCGGCACGGTACGCGGGGGAATATCTGCCTTCCGCGTCCTTCGCTCGGTCCTGCCTGCTTTTTTCGAATGGCACCGTAATGTTCTGCTCCCCCGGAGGTGAGCCGCATGGCCATGCCACTGCGCCAGTCCATCAAGGTCGCTACATACCTGGTCGAACAGAAGCTCCGCAAGCGGGAGAAGTTTCCGCTCATCGTCGAGCTGGAACCCCTCTTCGCCTGCAACCTCAAGTGCGAGGGCTGCGGCAAGATCCAGCATCCGGCGGGCGTGCTCAAGCAGCGCATGCCGGTCGCCCAGGCCGTGGGCGCGGTGCTGGAGTCCGGTGCGCCGATGGTGTCCATCGCGGGCGGTGAGCCCCTGATGCACCCTCAGATCGACGAGATCGTCCGGCAGTTGGTAGCCAAGAGGAAGTACGTCTTCCTCTGCACCAACGCCATGCTGCTGCGCAAGAAGCTGGACAAGTTCACGCCCTCTCCCTACTTCGCCTTCGCCGTGCACATCGACGGGCTGCGGGAGCGGCACGACGAGTCGGTGGCCAAGGAGGGTGTGTTCGACGAGGCCGTGGCGGCCATCAAGGAGGCCAAGCGGCACGGCTTCCGGGTGACCACCAACTCGACCTTCTTCAACACCGACACCCCGCAGACCATCATCGAGGTGCTCAACTACCTCAACGACGACCTCAAGGTCGACGAGATGATGATCTCGCCCGCCTACGCCTACGAGAAGGCTCCCGACCAGGAGCACTTCCTCGGCGTGGAGCAGACCCGCGAGCTGTTCAAGAAGGCCTTCTCGGGCGGCAACCGGCGCCGCTGGCGGCTCAACCACTCACCTCTGTTCCTCGACTTCCTCGAGGGCAAGGCCGACTTCCCGTGCACGGCCTGGGCGATCCCCAACTACTCGCTCTTCGGCTGGCAGCGACCCTGCTACCTGATGAGCGACGGGTACGTGCCGACGTACCGCGAGCTGATCGAGGAGACGGACTGGGACAAGTACGGCCGGGGCAAGGACCCGCGCTGCGCCAACTGCATGGCGCACTGCGGCTACGAGCCCACCGCCGTCCTGGCCACCATGGGCTCGCTGAAGGAGTCCCTGCGCGCCATGCGTGAGACCGTCAACGGAAACCGGGAGTGACGGGATGACCGCCGTATCCCTGGGCGTCCCCGGGATGCCGGTCCGGCCGGTGGCGTCGCGACGTGAGTCGCGGCGGATCCAGGTCGGTCCGGTGGCGGTCGGGGGCGGGGCCCCGGTGTCGGTGCAGTCGATGACGACGACGCGCACGTCCGACATCGGCGCCACCCTGCAGCAGATCGCGGAACTCACCGCGTCCGGCTGTCAGATCGTCCGCGTCGCCTGCCCCACGCAGGACGACGCGGACGCCCTCGCGACCATCGCGCGCAAGTCGCAGATCCCGGTGATCGCGGACATCCACTTCCAGCCGAAGTACGTGTTCGCCGCGATCGAGGCGGGCTGCGCCGCGGTCCGGGTGAATCCCGGCAACATCAAGCAGTTCGACGACAAGGTCAGGGAGATCGCGCGCGCCGCGGCGGACCACGGCACCCCGATCCGGATCGGGGTGAACGCCGGCTCGCTGGACCGCCGTCTGCTCCAGAAGTACGGCAGGGCGACTCCCGAGGCCCTCGTCGAGTCCGCCCTCTGGGAGGCGTCGCTCTTCGAGGAGCACGGCTTCGGGGACATCAAGATCTCGGTCAAGCACAACGACCCGGTGGTCATGATCGAGGCGTACCGGCAGCTCGCCGCGCAGAGCGACTACCCGCTGCACCTCGGGGTGACCGAGGCGGGTCCGGCGTTCCAGGGCACGATCAAGTCGGCGGTGGCGTTCGGCGCGCTGCTCTCCCAGGGCATCGGCGACACGATCCGGGTGTCGCTGAGCGCCCCGCCGGTCGAGGAGGTGAAGGTCGGCATCCAGATCCTGGAGTCCCTGAACCTCAAGCAGCGCGGCCTGGAGATCGTCTCCTGTCCGTCCTGCGGGCGGGCCCAGGTCGACGTCTACACGCTGGCCGACGAGGTCACGGCGGGCCTCACGGGCATGGAGGTCCCGCTGCGGGTCGCCGTCATGGGGTGCGTCGTGAACGGCCCCGGCGAGGCGCGGGAGGCGGATCTGGGGGTCGCCTCCGGCAACGGCAAGGGTCAGATCTTCGTGAAGGGCGAGGTCGTCAAGACCGTCCCCGAGTCGAAGATCGTGGAGACCCTCATCGAGGAGGCGATGAAGATCGCCGAGCAGATGGAACAGGACGGCGTCGCGGCGGGGGAGCCGGCCGTCACCGTGAGTTGAACAGCACGGACCGAAGGGGGCCCGACGTGACGATCCTGGAGAACATCCGGCAACCACGCGACCTGAAGGCGCTGTCCGAGGCGGAACTCGGTGAACTGTCCGAAGAGATCAGGGAGTTCCTGGTGCACGCGGTCGCCAGGACCGGCGGACACCTGGGACCCAACCTGGGTGTGGTCGAACTGACCGTCGCGCTCCACCGGGTCTTCGAGTCGCCGGTCGACCGCATCCTGTGGGACACCGGACACCAGAGCTATGTGCACAAGCTTCTGACCGGGCGTCAGGACTTCTCCAAACTGCGCGGCAAGGGCGGCCTGTCCGGCTACCCCTCCCGTGAGGAGTCCGAGCATGACGTCATCGAGAACAGCCACGCCTCCACCGCCCTCGGCTGGGCCGACGGCCTCGCCAAGGCCCGCCAGGTCCAGGGCGAGAAGGGCCATGTGGTCGCGGTCATCGGCGACGGCGCGCTCACCGGCGGCATGGCCTGGGAGGCGCTGAACAACATCGCAGCCGCCAAGGACCGGCCGCTGATCATCGTCGTCAACGACAACGAGCGCTCGTACGCGCCGACCATCGGCGGACTCGCCAACCACCTGGCGACCCTGCGCACGACCGACGGCTACGAGAAGGTGCTGGCCTGGGGGAAGGACGTCCTGCTGCGCACCCCGGTCGTCGGCCCCACGGTCTACGAGTCGCTGCACGGCGCGAAGAAGGGCTTCAAGGACGCGTTCGCGCCGCAGGGCATGTTCGAGGACCTCGGCCTGAAGTACGTCGGCCCCATCGACGGGCACGACATCAAGGCCGTCGAGTCCGCGCTGCGGCGGGCCAGGCGCTTCCACGGGCCGGTGCTGGTGCACTGTCTGACCGAGAAGGGCCGCGGGTACGAGCCCGCCCTCGCGCACGAGGAGGACCACTTCCACACCGTGGGCGCGATGGACCCCCTCACCTGTGTGCCGCTCGCGCCCGCGGGCGGCCCGTCCTGGACGTCCGTCTTCGGCGAGGAGATCGTGCGGATCGGCGAGGAACGCGACGACGTGGTGGCGATCACCGCGGCGATGCTCCATCCGGTGGGGCTCGGCGGGTTCGCCGAGCGCTTCCCGGACCGCGTGTGGGACGTCGGCATAGCCGAACAGCACGCGACCGTGAGCGCGGCCGGGCTGGCGACCGGCGGTCTGCACCCCGTCGTCGCCGTCTACGCCACCTTCCTCAACCGGGCCTTCGACCAGCTGCTGATGGATGTGGCCCTGCACCGCTGCGGGGTCACGTTCGTGCTGGACCGGGCCGGCGTCACCGGCGTGGACGGGGCCTCCCACAACGGCATGTGGGACATGTCCGTGCTCCAGGTCGTCCCCGGGCTGCGCATCGCGGCCCCCCGCGACGCCGAGCAGTTGCGCGCGCAGCTGCGGGAGGCGGTCGCGGTGGACGACGCGCCGACCCTGGTCCGCTTCCCGAAGGAGTCGGTCGGACCGGAGGTGCCGGCCGTCGGCCGGGTGGGCGGCATGGACGTGCTGCGCCGCGGCGACCGCGCGGAGGTGCTGCTGGTGGCCGTCGGCGTGATGGCGCCGGTGTGTCTGCAGGCCGCCGAGCTGCTGGAGGCCAGAGGCGTCGGCTGCACGGTCGTCGATCCCCGTTGGGTGAAGCCCGTCGACCCGGCCCTGCCCGGCCTCGCCGCCGAGCATCGGCTGGTGGCCGTCGTCGAGGACAACAGCCGTGCGGCCGGCGTCGGTTCGGCGGTGGCGCTGGCCCTGGGCGACGCCGATGTCGACGTGCCCGTACGGCGGTTCGGCATCCCGGAGCAGTTCCTCGCGCACGCCAAGCGCGGCGAGGTGCTCGCCGACATCGGCCTCACCCCCGTCGAGGTGGCCGGCCGGATCAGCGCGAGCCTGGCCGCCAGGGACGTCCGGTCCCTCGACACCGCGGTGACCGGACCAGTCAAGGAGAAAGCTGAATGACCACGGAGTTCGACCTCGGCGCCCTCCTGGCCGAGCGCGGAGCCGAGCGCTACGAGCTGCACGGCAGGTATCTCAACCACCAACTGCCGCGCATGCTGCGCACCATCGGCTTCGACAAGGTCTACGAGCGCGCTGAGGGCGCGTACTTCTGGGACGCGGACGGCAACGACTACCTGGACATGCTCGCCGGGTTCGGCGTGATGGGGCTGGGCCGCCACCACCCCGTCGTCCGCCAGGCGCTGCACGACGTCCTCGACGCCCAGCTGGCCGATCTGACCCGCTTCGACTGCCAGCCGCTGCCCGGGCTGCTGGCCGAGAAGCTGCTCGCCCACAGCCCGCATCTGGACCGGGTGTTCTTCGGCAACAGCGGCACCGAGGCGGTGGAGACGGCGCTGAAGTTCGCCCGGTACGCCACCGGCAGGCCGAGGGTCCTGTACTGCGACCACGCCTTCCACGGGCTCACCACGGGCTCGCTGTCGGTGAACGGCGAGTCCGGGTTCCGGGACGGGTTCGCGCCCCTGCTGGCCGACACGGCGGTCCCGCTCGGCGATCTCGACGCACTGGCCGGTGAGCTGGGGAAGGGAGACGTCGCCGCCCTCATCGTCGAGCCGATCCAGGGCAAGGGCGTGCACGAGGCACCGCCCGGCTATCTGCGTGCCGCGCAGGAGCTGCTGCACCGGCACAAGGCGCTGCTGATCGCGGACGAGGTGCAGACGGGTCTCGGCCGGACCGGCGACTTCTACGCCTACCAGCACGAGGACGGCGTCGAGCCGGACCTGGTGTGCGTGGCCAAGGCGCTCTCCGGGGGCTATGTGCCGGTCGGTGCCACGCTCGGCAAGGACTGGATCTTCAAGAAGGTCTACTCGTCGATGGACCGGGTGCTCGTGCACTCGGCGAGCTTCGGGTCCAACGCGCAGGCCATGGCGGCCGGGCTCGCGGTGCTGTCCGTGCTGGAGAACGAGCAGATCGTGGCCCACGCGCGGGTCACCGGCGACCTGCTCAGGTCCCGGCTGGCGGCACTCGTCGACAAGTACGAGCTGCTGGCCGACGTCCGCGGCCGGGGTCTGATGATCGGCATCGAGTTCGGAAAGCCCAGGTCGCTGAAGCTGCGCAGCCGGTGGGCCATGCTCCAGGCGGCCCGCAAGGGACTCTTCGCGCAGATGGTGGTGGTACCGCTGCTGCAGCGGCACCGGATCCTCACCCAGGTCTCCGGCGACCATCTGGAGGTGATCAAGCTGATCCCGCCGTTGATCGTCGGCGAGCGGGAGGTGGACCGGTTCGTCGACGCCTTCACCGCCGTGATGGACGACGCGCACGGCGGCGGACTGATGTGGGACTTCGGCAGGACCCTGGTGAAGCAGGCGGTGGCCAACCGCTGAGCCGCCCGGGCGAGCCGCTGAGCCTCGCGGGAGCGCGGGCGCCCGGGAGGGCTGACTGAGCACTGACCGGCAGCTGACCGGGCACGGTCCGGGCCTGCGACCGCTTTTGCCTCTGAGGCAACAAATTTGCCGCAGAGGCAATTCCGGCGTGGAATGGAGCCATGAGCTCGCCCGAGTCCCAGGACCCCGCGGAACAGGCCGGGGCCCTTCCCGCCGTCGCCCCCCAGCTGCGCGCCCTGCGCCGCCGGGCCGCCCTCACCCTGGAGGCCGCGGCCCGCGCCGCCGGGCTGTCGCCCGCCCATCTCTCCCGCCTGGAGACCGGGCAGCGCCAGCCCTCGCTGCCGATGCTGCTCGCGCTCGCCCGTATCTACGGTACGACGGTCTCGGAACTGCTCGGCGAGACATCCGCCGACCGGGACGCCGTCGTCCGTGCCGCCGGCATGGAGCCGACCCGCGCGGGCGGCTGGACGTACTGGCAGGCGGGCGCCTCCGGGCGCGGGATGCAGGCCCTGCGTGTCCACGTGCCGTACGGCTCCCAGGGAGACGTCGTGCGCGTGCACCCCGGGGAGGAGTGGCTGCACGTCCTGCGCGGGCGGCTGCGGCTGCGCCTCGGGGACACCACCGAGCTGCTCGGGCCCGGTGACAGCGCGCACTTCGACTCGCTGACCCCGCACCGCATCGCGGCGCAGGACGCCGACGGGGTCGAGCTGCTCTTCGTCCACACCCTGTTGCAGAGCCCCACGGCCACGCTGTGCCTGGGCCCGACCCTTTCGGACATCGGAGAGACGCCATGAAGGACATCGAGGAGAAGTTCCCCCGCACCCTCTGGATCCGGCTGATCATCTACATCGCGGTGGGACACCTCTTCGCGGGATTCCTCTTCCTGCTGTTCGAGGTGGGCGCCAACCAGTAGGGCCGTTCGCGACGCCGGCTCAGTCGAGCAGTCGGCCCCGCAGCCGCTCACGGGTCTCGGGGGAGAGTCCGAGACCTTCCTCCAGATAGGCGTCGACGCCGCCCCAGGTCTCCTCGATGGTCTCCAGGGCCGCCGCGAGGTACTCCGCGCGCGCGTCGAAGAGAGGGCTGAGCAGCTCCATGACCTCGGGGGAGTAGGCAGCGGCGGAGGTGGCGCTGCGGCGCACCCGGTAGCGGCGGTGCTTGGCGTTGGACTCCAGGTAGTCGGCGAGGATGGCCTCGCGCTCCACGCCCAGGGCGAGCAGTGTCACCGCGATGGACAGGCCCGCGCGGTCCTTGCCCGCCGCGCAGTGCATCAGGGCCGGGACGCTGTCCTCGGCGAGCGAGTGCAGCACCCGCGCGTGCTCGGCCGTCCGCTCCTTGATGATCGAGCGGTAGGAGGCGATCATCCGGCCGGCGGCCTTGCCGTCGCCGAGGATCCCGCGCAGCTGGTCGATCTCGCCGTCGCGGACCATCTTCCAGAACTCGGAGCCGTCCGCCGGGTCCGACAGGGGCAGGTTCACATTGCGCACGCCCGGGAGCTCGACGTCCGGGCCCTCCAGCTTCTGGTCCGCGGCGTTGCGGAAGTCGAAGATCGTGTGCAGGCCCAGGCCGGAGAGGAACGCGGCGTCCTCGTCGGTCGCGTGCGCGAGATGGCCGCTGCGGAACAGCACGCCGTGCCGCACCCGCCGGCCGTCGACGGTCGGCAGACCGCCCACATCCCGGAAGTTGCGCACACCGGCCAGCTCGGGCTCGGTCGACGGGATCTGCTGCGTCACGGGGGCTCCCTCCCTGTCGGTCTCCGTCGGCGCGGCTCGTGGTGGCCGACGGGACGCTGCCCCGACGATACGACATGGGTTCCCCGGGCAACGGGTTGTCCACAGGCCGGTACTCCGGACGTCTGCCCAGGTGAAGAGTTGTCCACGGAAAGTTGCCCGGCAGGCCGACCGCATTCGATGATGTTGGTGCTTGATCGCACCTGTTCGAATTAGTGGGGGTTTGATGCCCGAGATCGCCGACAACGGCCGTACCTGGCTCCTTTCGGGGCCGACGAGCAGCTACGCCCTCCACCTCACCGAGGCCGACGAGCTGGTCCACCTGCACTGGGGCCCGGGCATCGCGCTCGCGGACGCCGAGGCGCTCGCCGCCCTCCCGCCGTCGGAGCGGGGGGCGTCCTTCGAGTCCCCGCTCGACGGCCGGGAGGAGTACCCGGTCGAGGGCGGCCCCCGCTTCGTCCGGCCCGCCCTGTCCGTGCGCACCGACGAGCGCCGCGGCACCGAGTGGTCCTACCGGGACTTCGAGGCCGACGACGACGGGCTGCGGCTGCGGTTCCGGGACGCCGGGCTGGCCGTCACCCTGCACTACCGGATGCGCGGCGATGTCGTCGAGCGCTGGACGACCCTGCGCAACGACGGTGAGGGGCCGCTGGAGCTGCTGCGCGCCGACTCCGCCACCTGGACCCTGCCCGAGCGCGACGACTGGCGGCTGTCGCAGCTGCACGGCCGCTGGGCCGCCGAGTCCCGGCTCACCCGGTCGCCCCTCACCTACGGCGAGCAGGTCATCGGCAGCCGGCGCGGCCACACCGGGCACCAGCACCTGCCCTGGGTCGCCCTGGACACCGACGCGACCGAGGAGCGCGGCGAGGTCTACGGCTGTGCCCTCGGCTGGTCGGGCACCTGGCGGATCGCCGTCGCCCAACTCCCGGACGCGCGCGTGCAGATCACCGGAGGCGTCGGGTACGACGACTCGGGGCTGCTGCGGCTGGCCCCGGGGGAGTCCTTCACCACACCCGTCTTCGCCGGCCTGTGGAGCGACGGCGGCTTCGGCGGGGCGAGTCGCACCTGGCACGCCTACCAGCGCGCGTACGTCGTCCCGGACGCCGAACGGGACCGGCCGGTGCTGTTCAACTCCTGGGAGGCCACCTACTTCGACATCTCCGAGGAGCAGCAGGGCACGCTCGCCCGGCGGGCCGCCGCGATGGGCGTGGAGCTCTTCGTCGTCGACGACGGCTGGTTCGGGGCACGTACCGGCGACCACGCCGGGCTCGGCGACTGGCAGCCCAACCGCGACCGCTTCCCGAACGGGCTGAAGCCCCTCGCCGACCAGGTGCACGACCTCGGCATGCAGTTCGGCATCTGGGTCGAGCCCGAGATGGTCAACCCGGACAGCGAGCTGTACCGGGCGCACCCCGACTGGGTGCAGTTCCAATCCGGACGAAAGCGGACGGAGTTCCGCAATCAGCTCGTGCTGAACCTCGCGCGCGAGGATGTCCAGGAGTACCTCTGGGAGCAGCTCCACGGGCTCCTGTCCAGCGCGCCCGTCGACTATGTGAAGTGGGACTTCAACCGCTGCTTCACCGACGCCGGCTGGCCGGACGACCCCTACCCGCAGCGCCTCTGGGTCGACCACGTACGGGCCCTGTACGCGCTCCTGGACCGGCTGCGGGCGGCCCACCCCGGGGTCGCCTTCGAGTCCTGCTCCGGCGGTGGCGGGCGCATCGACCTCGGGATCATGAGCCGTACCGACCAGGTGTGGACCTCCGACAACACCGATCCGCTCGACCGGCTCGACATCCAGCACGGCTTCAGTCAGATCCACCCCGCCCGGGTCATGGCGGCCTGGGTCACCGACAGCCCCAACACCCAGCTCAACGGCCGGGTCAGCTCGCTGCGCTTCCGCTTCGTCAGTGCCATGGCCGGCGTGCTCGGCGTCGGCGGGGACCTCTCCGAGTGGAGCGAGGAGGAGCTCGCCGAGGCGCGCCGATGGGTGGACCTCTACAAGGAGATCCGGCCGCTCGTGCAGCAGGGCGACCTCTACCGGCTGCGGCCCCCGGCGGGCGGCCTGAGCGCCGTGCAGTACGTGCGCGGTGACGAGAGTGTCGTCCTCGCCTGGCTCCAGGCGCAGCGGTTCGGCGAGCCCGTCCCGGCGCTGCGGCTGCGTGGACTCGACCCGACAGCGTCGTACGAATGCCGTGAAACGGGCGAAGTCCACCGGGGAGCGGTGCTGCTCCATCACGGGCTGCGCACCGGTCTGCGGGGCGACCTTGATGCGACGGTTATCCGGCTGCGTCGCATCTGAGGTTTCTGTCCGAATTGAAGCCTTAATTCCAACTCGCTCTGGAATAAAGGAACCTGGAGAGCTGTCACGTGAGCAGCGTCATATCCGTGACCGTGCGTCGCCCGTCATGTTCACGTAATTCGCATGCTTTTCCAGGGTGCTTGGCGGTAAACGGGCCCCCTGTCTCACGGAGTGTGACCGGGGATTCTCACAGCGGATCAAGAGAAAGGCGTTAGCGGCGCGACCTCTGCTTGTCCCTGTGCGTCCTGGTCGCTTACGTTCCACACCAATCCGGACGGACGCCGAATCCTGCCACCGCCCGGAGTCCGCACACTCACCCGTATCTGGCAGGAGCGGGGGACCCACAGGTACAACCGCCTGTTCCGGTCTCCGGAACAGGCTTTGGGGTAAAGCCGCGCCTCGGCGCGGCCGGGCATCTCCAGTCCGCACCCGACAGCTCACCTCGCAGGCGCCGGAGAGGAATTCGCCATGCCCGCGAAGGGTAAGCACCGCCGTCCGAAGACCCAGCGCTTCACTCGTTCCATAGCCGTCGCCGGAACGGGCGGCGCCGCGCTCGCCCTTCCGCTCATAGGTGCCGCCGGCGCTCACGCGGCCCCCGCGCAGTCCGTCGCACAGTCGGCTTTCCAGGCCGTTCCGGAAAAGGCCGTGCAGTCCGTGCCGGTGGCGCAGAAGGCGGCCACCGCCACGACGGCCAAGTCCTACACCGTGCGGTCCGGCGACTATCTGTCGAAGATCGCCGACGAGCAGAACGTCAGCGGCGGCTGGCAGAAGCTGTACCAGGACAACCGTCAGGCCGTCGGCAGCGACCCGTCGCTGATCCACCCCGGACTGAAGCTCTCGATCGGCAAGAAGGCGGCGAGCACCGGTTCGTCGTCCGGCTCGTCGTCCGGTTCCTCCTCGTCCGCCCCGTCGAAGTCGAAGGCGTCCGGAACCAAGTCGTCGTCCTCGTCGTCCGGTTCGTCCGCTTCGAAGGCGGTCACCCAGGCCGCCGAGAACGGCACCGGCACCTCCAGCGGTTACACGCTGCCGGTGGCGGGCGCCACCGTCGGCACCGCGTACCACACGGCCGGCAGCATGTGGTCCAGTGGCTACCACACCGGGACCGACTTCGTCGTCCCGACCGGCACCTCCCTCAAGGCCGTGGGCGCGGGCACCGTCGTCTCCGCGGGCTGGGGCGGCGCGTACGGCAACCAGGTCGTCATCAAGCTGGCCGACGGCTACTACGCCCAGTACGCCCACCTCTCCCAGCTCTCCGTCTCGGCCGGCCAGACCGTGACCGCGGGTCAGCAGGTCGGCCTCTCCGGTGCCACCGGCAACGTGACCGGCCCGCACCTGCACTTCGAGATCCGTACCACGCCGGACTACGGCTCCGACGTGGATCCGATCGCCTACCTCCGCTCGCACGGCGTCTCCGTCGGCTGACCCCCTCCGACTCCGACGACCTCTCGCCTGACACGCGGCCGAAGGCCGGACCCCGATCCCCGGGTCCGGCCTTCGGCATGTCCGGGGAGGGGAGGAGGGGCGGCGTCGGAGTTTGCGCGTTCATGATCGTTCTATTGCGTTCTCATGGCAGCCCTCGGTGCCCCATCGACAGGCGGGAGAGAGTGGGGACACAGTGATCTCCGTCAGCGAGCAAGCGCTTTCTCACGCTCTTCGGAGGTCCTGTGTCCGGCGTCGACCGACGCATCGTCATCAAGGGCGCCGCGGCCGCGGCCGCCGTCACCGCCGTCACCCTGCTGGCCGGACTCGTCTCCGCGCCCGCCGGGCACGCCACCGGGATCCCGCGCCGGATCGTCGAGAACCTCGACCGCGGCCTGGCCGCCACCCCGTCCGGCGAAGGGACCTTCCTCAGCTGGCGGCTGCTCGGCACCGAGTACGCGCGGTACGCGAACGCCATCGCCTTCAACGTCTACAAGAACGGACGCCGGCTCAACCGGGAGCCGCTGCGCAAGTCGACGACCTATCAGGACGACAGCCCGGGGACGGGCACGTACACCGTCCGCGCCGTCGTCGACGGGCGGGTGCAGAAGCCGAGTCCGGCGGCCCTGCGCTTCACCGACGGCTACGCCGAGATCCCGCTGGCCGGTGCCGACGGCTACACCGTGCAGCACGCCTGGCCGGGTGACCTCGACGGCGACGGACGCTACGAGCTCGTCGTCAGCCGGTTGTCCGGGACCCGTGACAGGCCCGACCTGCTGGAGGCCTACACGCTCACCGGTGAGCGCCTGTGGCGGGTCGACCTAGGCCCCGGCTCCTACACCCAGGTCGGCGGGAACGGCGCCAACGACCCGGCGCCCGCCGCGATCAGCGGTTCCACGGCGATCGGCGGCTACCGCAACGACGACAACGTCACCGTCTACGACCTCGACGCCGACGGCCGCGCCGAGGTGCTGGCGCACACCGCCGCCGGGACCACCTTCGCCGACGGCTCGCAGGTCACCGCCGCCTCGCCCGCGAACCAGTTCGTGTCGGTGATCGACGGAGCGACCGGCACCGAGCGGACCCGGCAGCCCGTCCCCGACGACTTCGTGGCCGACGGTCCCTCCGGCGGCCACTTCGGTATCGCCTACCTCGACGGCGAACACCCCAGCCTGGTCACCAAGTCGGTCACCCGCGTCGGAGCCAAGCGCGGCGCGTTCCGGGTCCTGTTCCAGACCTGGGACTTCAACGGCACGGAACTCACCCGCCGTTGGAAGTACGTGGTGGACCCGACGACCGGCGCGAGCAGCTTCCACCAGATCCGCACCGTCGACGTCGACGGGGACGGCAGGGACGAGATCGCCGACGGCAACTACGTCGTGAACAGCGACGGCACGCTGCGCTACGTCGTCGACGGCGCCATCCACGGCGACCGCTTCGACATCGCCGACCTCGACCCCGACCGGCCCGGCCTGGAGGGCTTCGCCATCCAGCAGTCCGAACTGGGCATCGTCTCCGCCTTCCCCTGGTACTACTACGACGCCGCCACCGGCGAGCGGCTGGTCACCGGCTCGCACCCGGCGAGCCCGGTGAGCGACGCGGACCTCGACACCGGCCGCGGGAACGCCGCGGACATCGACCCCGGCCACCGCGGCTACGAGTACTGGACGTCCACCGCCGACGTGACCCGGCCCGGCGCGGGCGTCTTCAACGTCCAGGACGGCAAGGTCTCCACCACCACCCCCAGCGTCAACTTCCGTATCTGGTGGGACGGTGACAAGGCGTCGGAACTGCTCGACTTCACCCGCGTCGAGAAGTGGGACCCGGCGACCGAGAGCAGCACGACGCTCTTCGATCCGGCCGGCGTCGTCTCCGGCGCCCGCAACGCCACCCCGTTCTACGGCGACCTCGTCGGGGACTGGCGCGAGGAGATCCTCGCCGAGACCGCCGACCACACCGCCCTGCGCCTCTACACCAGCACCGTGCCGACCGACACCCGCGTGTACACGCTCGCCCAGAACCCCGCGTACCGCCTCGGCTGGACCGTCCGCGGTTACCTCCAGTCCACGTACACCGACTACTACCTCGGCACCGAGACCCGCCGTGTCCCCGAGCCGCACCTCACCACCCCCGCCCGCTGAAGGAGCCGACCATCATGACGACCACCCGCAGGGCGTTCGGAGCCCTCGCCGCAGGCACCGCGCTGGCCGCCCTCGCCCCGGCGGCCGCCGCGAGCCCCCGGTCCCGCCACCGCCGCCTGATCGCCCACGACGACTTCCGGCACGGCCTGCGCCAGTGGGCCGTCGAACTGGAGAAGGGCGGGACGGTCACCGCCTCCCGCGGGACCCTGGAGGTCGACGTGCCCGCCGGCGCGACGATCTGGTTCAAGCGGCCGCTCGAAGGGCCGTACGTCCTCGAGTACGTCGCCACGCCGGTCTCCGCGGGCGGGGTCAACGACCGCGTCTCCGACCTCAACAACTTCTGGAACGCCCTCGACGTCCGCTCCCCGGAGGATCTCTTCGCCACCCCGCGCGGCGGCGCCCTCGCCGAGTACGACTACCTCAAGACGTACTACGTCGGTTACGGCGCCAACACCAACACCACGACCCGGCTGCGCCGCTACGTCGGCGAGGCGAGTGTACGTCCGCTGATCTACGACTACACCGAGCCGCTGCTCGTCGCGAACGAGCCGAACCACGTCCGCATCGTCTCCGACGGTTCGGTCGTCCGCTGGTGGAACAACGGCCGGCTCGTCTTCGACCTCACCGACCCGGAGCCCTACACGGGCGGGCACTTCGCCTTCCGCACCACCTGGAGCCATTTCCGCATCAACGACTTCCGGGCCTGGTCCCTTATTCCCTGATTGGCAAACTCTTTAAGGGTGTCTTATCTCACCGCCCGTCAACCCCTTCCTACGATCGCGTAGGTCACATTCGAAGGTGAATGATGAACTGCTGTGGCAGACGATTCGAAGAGTGACGACAGATCAGTGATCAGGTCGTACGTGGCGGTGGGGGACAGCTTCACCGAGGGCGTCGGCGACCCAGGCCCCGACGGGGCGTTCGTCGGCTGGGCGGACCGCTTCGCGGTCCTCCTCGCCGACCGGCGTCCCGAGGGCGACTTCAACTACACCAACCTCGCGGTCCGCGGAAAGCTGCTCGACCAGATCATGGAGGACCAGCTCCCCAGGGCGGTGGAACTCGCCCCGGACCTGGTCTCCTTCTGTGCGGGCGGCAACGACATCCTCCGTCCCGGTACCGACCCGGACGAGGTCGCCGAGCGTTTCGAACGCGCGATCTCGGCCCTGACCGCCGCAGCCGGCACGGTCATGGTGACCACCGGCTTCGACACCCGTGGCGTCCCCGTGCTCAAGCATCTGCGCGGCAAGATCGCCACCTACAACGGACACGTCCGTGCCGTGGCCGACCGCTACGGCTGTCCGGTCCTCGACCTGTGGTCCCTGAAGTCCATTCAGGACCGCAGGGCCTGGGACGGCGACCGGCTCCACCTCTCCCCGGAGGGGCACACGCGCGTGGCGCTGCGCGGTGGGCAGGCCCTCGGCCTCGAGGTACCGGCCGACCCGGAGCAGCCCTGGCCGCTGCTCCCGCCGCGCGGCACCCTGGACGTGCGGCGCGACGACGTCCAGTGGGCGCGCGAGTACCTGGTGCCGTGGATCGGACGACGGCTGCGCGGGGAGTCCTCCGGCGACCATGTGATCGCCAAGGGCACCCTGTCGCCGGACGACATCAGGATGCGGATAGCGGCCGTGGCCTGAACCGCCGACCGGGTGGGCGCGGCCGGCCGCGGACGACTCACGGCCGGCCGCTCCACCAGTGAGGTGATCGCACGGGAGTGGTGTCCGGGCGGGGCCGGGCACGGGTGCTGGGATGACCGCACCCGCACCTGGCACCGCCCGACACCTCAAGGACCGGTCCCGCATGCCCTTTCCCCTTACGTCCTTTCCCCGCACGTCCGTCGCCGCGGCCCTCGTCTCCCTGCTCGCCCTGGGCGTCCCCGCACTGGTCGCGCCCGCGGCCGCCGCGCTGCCCGCCCACCCCGCGGCGGCGGCCCGTCCGTTCGCACCGGACAGTCCCGCCACCCTCACGGTGACCGGCGAGGGCAGCGCGAGCGCACCGCCCGACCTCGCGGTCGTCGGCGCCGGCGTCGAGGCCTCCGCCAAGACCTCGCAGTCCGCGTTGGACGCGCAGAACAAGGCGGCCGCGGCGCTGCTGGCCGCCGTCCGCGCCCAGGGTGTCGCCGACCGGGACATCCGTACGGAGAGCATCTCCCTCGACGCCGTCTACGACCACACGGGCGGCACCGCCCGCCTGACGGGCTACCAGGCCGCGCAGTCCTTCTCGGTGAAGGTGCGTGAGGTGACGAAGGTCGGCGCGGTCGTGCAGGCGGTCACCGACGCCGCGGGTGACGCCGGGCGGATCGGCTTCGTGGCCTTCGACGTCTCCGACCCCGCCCCGCTGCGGGCCGGAGCGCGCGAGGCCGCGCACGCCGACGCCCACGCCAAGGCCGAGCAGTACGCCCTCCTCAGCGGCCGCCGGCTGGGCCGGCTCGTCTCGCTCAGCGAGGACGCGTCCAGCTCCCCGCGCCCGGTGCCGGTGGCCGCGGACACCCCGGGTGCCGGCCTGGGCGGTGTGCCCGTCGCGCCCGGTGAGATCCGCGCGACGGCGACGGTGACGGCGGTGTACGAGCTGGACTGAGCCGCCCGCCGGAGCCGGTCACGGGTCGGGCCGGCGCCGGCCCGCCGTTCCGGGCCGTGCTCGCTGTTCCGGTCGCGTCCGCGTCGCCTGTCCCGTCCTCGCGGCCCTGCCGCGCGCGTCGGCCCTGTGCCACGGACGGGGTGGTCGGCGGTCCTGCCGGGGTCCGGGAACGTGGCGGGAGCCGGTTTCTCAGGGTTTCTGGGTGCTCAACGCTTCGGGGCTCAGACCGAGTTCACGGGCCAGTGCCTCGTCGACCCACTCCTGGGCGCGGGCCCGGGACACCGTGCCCGCGTAGGACGTCAGCTGTACGGCGAGGCCGTCGAGCAGGGCCGTCAGGCGCAGGGCCGTGCCGGCCGGGTCGGGGCACCGGAACTCGCCCGCGGCCACACCCTCCGCGATCACCTCGGCGAGCGCCGCCTTCCACTCCCGGTCGAGGTCCCGGGCGACCTCCCGCAGCGCGGGCTCGCGCAGCGACACCGCCCAGCCCTCGATCCACAGCCGCCAGCCCTTGGCCTGGCCCGTGGGCGCGTACCAGCGCACCGCCGACCGCAGCCGGCGCAGTGCGGTGGTACGGCGGCCGACCAGCTTGCGCAGCCGCGCCAGGTCGCCCTCGGCCGCGTGGGCGAACGCGTCGGCGACCAGCTTCTCCTTCGTCGAGAAGTGGTAGAGCACCAGGGCGTTGCTCACACCGAGGGCCGCGGCCACGTCGGCGATCCTGACCGCCGCCACGCCCCGCGCCTCGATCTGCTCGATGGCCGCCCGCAGCAGCTCCTCGCGCCGCTCGGCCACACTCAACCGGACCCTCACCACGCCGTCACCCTATTCCGTCGGCGCGAGCGATGACGGGGCGGTCCGTGGCGGCGGACGCTCACGGAGCGGGCCGGTACCGCCCGAAGCGTTCCGCGATCACCGGCAGCCGCTGCTCGGCGATCGTGTGCGCGGCGGCCCGGGGTGTCGTGCCGTCCGTCTCGGCGCGGGCCAGCACCAGTTCCACCAGGGCGCGCATCGAGCGGCGTGTGTACGCGAAGGCCTCCGCCGCGTCCGCGCCGATGTCGCCGAACAGCGTCCACCACCACCAGGCGTTCGTCCCGGAGTTGACGACGACGTCCGGCAGCACGCTCACCCCGCGCGCGTGCAGCAGCTTCTCCGCCTCCGGCAGGACCGGCATGTTGGCGGCCTCGGCGATCCACCGGGCGCCGATCCGCTCCTGCTCCTCGACCCCGATGGCGTACGACACCGCGGCCGGTACCAGCACCTCCGCCTCCACCGACAGCCAGGCGTCGCCCGGCAGCTCGAGGTCTCCGGGGCGCAGCACGGCGCGGTCCACCGTGCCGTGGGCGTCCCGCGCGGCCAGCAGCGCCTCCACGTCGAGACCGGCCGGGCAGGCGATCGTGCCCTTCACGTCGGCGACGGCCACCACGGTCAGCCCCGCGCGGGTGAGGAACCGCGCCGTGGCCCCGCCCATGGTGCCGAACCCCTGGAGGGCGACCCGCGTCCCGGCGTACGCCACCCCGGCCCGGTCCAGCGCGGTGAGCACGGACTCGGCGACCCCGCAGCCGCCGACCAGCTCGTCCAGGCCGATGCCGTCCACCTCGACGGCGAAGGCGGCGGCGAGCCGGTCGCGGGCGGCGGACTCGTCGTCCAGCAGCGGGTAGACCGCCTGCACGGACGACACCAGCCCCGCTTCGGCGGCCGCCCGGTCCACCAGGTCCTGGGTCAGCCCCAGGTCCTCGCCGGTGGTCCAGCAGCTCTCCACGAACGGCCGCACCGCCCGCAGGTACCGCACCAGCAGTCCGTACGCCTCCGGGTCCCGGGGATCGCAGTCGATGCCGCCCTTGGCTCCGCCCAGCGGGACGTAGCGGGCCTCGGGGTCGTAGTGCAGCGCCTCCTTGAGGCTCATGCCGCGGGCGAGCCCGGTCACCTCCTCCAGGGTGCAGCCCGCCCGCATCCGCAGCCCGCCGCTGCACACGCCGCGCACGAGCCGGTCGACGACCAGGTGGCCCTGGCGCCCGGTGACGTGATCGGTCCAGGTGAGCGACAGGAAGGGGGCGGTCATACGGACTCCTCGACCGGCGGGCCGGTACGGCTGAAACGGCTGGTACTGAACAGTGGGTCAGTATCGGAACGCGGGGACGGGGTGTCAAAGAACGCAGGGACGAGATGTCAAAGCAGGTCGCGGCGGAATGAGCGGGATACGCCGGCGTCGTCCGGCGGAATGAGTGGGGTGACCCCGGCGTTGTCGGAGCGGGCAACCATAATGGAATGCCTCAGCGACTTCCCTGGAGGTACCGTGTCCGGTTTCCGTTCCCTGAGCTCCGGGCTCCGCGCTCTACAGCCCGCGGCCTTCGGCGCGGATCCGAGCGGCGAGCGCCTGGCGCGCATCCGCAGATCGCCCCACTTCAAGGACGGGGTCTTCCAGAACCCGGGCGGCCCGGCGCGGACCCGTCCCTCGGGCTCCACGCTCGACTTCGCCAAGATCTTCTTCGACAAGGAACAGCGCCCCCGCCGCGCCCCCGCGGGCACCGTACCGGTGCACCCCACCACGCTCGCCGACCTCGCCAAGCCGCCGGCCACGGGTCTGCGGCTGACCTGGATGGGGCACTCCAGCGTGCTCGCGGAGATCGACGGGCAGCGTGTCCTGTTCGACCCCGTCTGGGGCGAGCGCTGCTCCCCCTTCCCCTTCGCGGGGCCCAAGCGGCTGCACCCGGTCCCGCTGTCGCTGGCCGCGCTGGGTCCGGTCGACGTCGTCGTCATCTCCCACGACCACTACGACCATCTGGACCTGCCCACGATCAAGGCACTCGCGGACACGGACACCCTGTTCGCCGTGCCGCTCGGTGTCGGTGCCCACCTCGAGCACTGGGGCGTCTCCGCCGACCGGCTGCGCGAGCTGGACTGGCACGAGGCGACGAAGGTCGGCGGGCTCACCCTGACCGCCACCCCGGCCCGGCACTTCTGCGGCCGCGGGCTGCGCAACACCCAGCACAGCCTGTGGGCCTCCTGGGTGGTCGCGGGCGAGGAGCACCGGATCTACCACAGCGGTGACACCGGTTACTTCGACGGTTTCAAGGAGATCGGCGCCGATCACGGCCCGTTCGACGCGACCATGATCCAGATCGGGGCCTACTCGGACTTCTGGCCCGACATCCACATGACCCCCGAGGAGGGCATGCGTGCCCACCTGGACCTCCAGGGCGGTCCCGGCGGAGTGATGCTGCCGATCCACTGGGGCACGTTCAACCTCGCCACCCACGCGTGGACCGACCCGGGGGAGGGCACCCTGGCCGCCGCACGGGCCGCCGGGGCGCGGGCCGCCCTGCCCCGGCCCGGCGAGCCCTTCGAGCCCGCCGCCGAGACCGTCCCGGGCGAGCCGTGGTGGCGGGATGCGGCACTCGCGCCGGCCGCCGGATGGCAGCCCCTGACCGCGACGGTAACCAAGGCCAAAGCCGATACCGAGAGTGACGAAAGCCGGGGTGTCGTCGAGGGCGGCGATACGCCGGAGGTGGTCCCGGCGGGCTGACCGGGCCGGAGGCGTTCGACCGTGCGGGCCGGGGAGTGAAAAACTCCCCGGCCCGCACGGTCGTTTCCGGACCATCTCTGACCAGGTCTGATCGCACTCTTTCCGTGTTGTCCTCCGGGTGGTGCGGCCTTATCGGTCTGTCGTGCGAAGCCTCATACCAGAGCGGGACGCTCGCCGGGTGACTTTGTCAACTGCCCACCGCACCTGACACGTTGCCGACTACTGTGAGTGGCCGTCGGGCGACACCGGGCCGAATTCTTCGGCCCTCCCGACCGACAGCCAGGCTCGACGGACCAGTACGAGGACACCGATGTCTCACCTCCGCGCACCCGCCACACGCGCCGACCGCCGTGAGGGCGGACGGCACGGGCGGCCGGTCGCCCGCCCCGCACCGGCGTCGGCCGAGACACATATACGGCCCCAGTTGCTGCGGCTCGCCGTGCTCCCGCCGACCGCGGTCGCCCTCAGCGCCTGCGCGGTCGTCCTGTTCACCGTGCGCTCCACCGACGTCCGCCCCGGCGTGACCCTGTGGGCGGTCCTCGCCGGTGCCGTCGCGGTGACCGGCCTCGGCATCGTGATCGCCGCCGTGGCCGCGGACCGCGCCGCCCGCTCGGTCAGCGACCGTGTCGCGGCCCTGCGCCGCGGCAGCGCGCGCGGCGAGGCCGAGCTGCGTGCCGTCATCGAGGCGCTGCGCCGCGGCGAGGTGCCGCCCCGGCGCACCTCGCGCGGCGGACCGCCCGGCGACGCCGACGACTTCGAGCTGCTCGCCGCCGACCTGGCCCGGGCCCACGAAGGGGCCGTCACCGCCGTCGTCCAGGCCGCGCAGCTGTCCAGCCAGGCCGGCAGCGAACAGAAGCTGGAGGTCTTCGTCAATCTCGCGCGGCGCCTTCAGTCCCTGGTGCACCGCGAGATCTCGATCCTCGACGAGCTGGAGAACGCGATCGAGGACCCCGATCTCCTCAAGGGCCTCTTCCACGTCGACCACCTCGCCACCCGTATCCGCCGGCACGCCGAGAACCTCGCCGTCCTCGGCGGGGCCGTCTCCCGGCGGCAGTGGAGCAACCCGGTCTCCATGACCGAGGTGCTGCGCTCCGCCATCGCCGAGGTCGAGCAGTACGCACGGGTCAAACTCGTCCCGCCCATCGACGGCGAACTGCGCGGCCACGCCGTCGCCGACGTCATCCACCTGCTCGCCGAACTCGTCGAGAACGCCACGGTGTTCTCCGCCCCGCACACCCAGGTGCTGCTGCGCGCGAACCTCGTCACCTCCGGACTCGCCGTCGAGGTCGAGGACCGCGGGCTCGGTATGCCCGTCGAGGAGCAGAGCAGGATGAACGCCCTGCTCGCCGACCCCGACCAGGTCAACGTCGGCCGTCTGCTCGCCGACGGCCGCATCGGCCTGTTCGTCGTCTCCCAGCTCGCCCGGCGGCACGGCATCCGGGTCCGTCTGCAGAGCAACATCTACGGCGGCGTCCAGGCCGTCCTCGTCGTGCCGCAGGCGCTGCTGGGCTCCGCGCCGGGCGTGCTCGGGGCGGGACAGAGCGGACCGGACACCGACGGCGCCGGCCTGCCCCTCGTGCCCGCCGCACCCCCCGCGGCGGCCGATCCGGCACGGCCGCCCCTGCCGCCCGCCCCGCAGTCCCGCGCCGCCCGGACCCCCGATCCCGGACAGCCGCACGGCCCGCGGCGCACCGCGGACGGGGGCCGTCCCACGGGCTTCGCGCATCCGCAGGACGCGCCGGGCACGCGTGGGTCCTCGGTGCCGTCCCCGGGACGGGACACCGACGGCGCCGGGCGGTCGTTCGACCCGGCGCGGGCGCAGGGCGGCGCACCGCGCCCCGGCCCGTCGGCCGGCGCGCCGGAGGCGTGGAACGCCCCGGGCGCGGTGCAGAGCCAGGCGCCGGCGCCGTCCCCGACGCGGGACACGCCCGGGTCCGGGGTGCCCGTGGTTGCCCCGCCCCCGCAGGGTCACCCGAGCGGCTCCGGCCCGGTCCGAGCCGCCGCGCCGCCCCCGCGTCTCGGTGCCGCGCCCGCCGAGCCGATGCCGCAGCGGCCGGGCGCACCCGCGCCGCTGCCCGTCCGGGGCGCCCGCACGGCACGGCCCAACCCGGCCGAGGCCGTGCCCGGCATCCGGCGCGGCGACCGGCCCGTCGTCGAGGAACACGCGGGCATCGCGCCCACCCCGCGCGTCGGCGCGGTGCGCGGCACCATGGGCAAGCCCCAACTGCCCCGCCGCCGTGCCCAGGAGCACATCGTGCCCCAGCTGCGCGGCGGCCCGGCCCCGCGCCAGGACTCCGAGCAGCCCGCCGGCCACGACCCCGGCCTGATGGCGGCCTTCCAGCGCGGCATCGGCCTGGCCGAGGCCCAGCAGAGCCTGGAGGCGGACGTCCCGGACCCGGCGCCGTTCCGCCCGCCGGCCCCCCTCGAAGTCCTGCCCGACCCGGCCGCCCACCCGGCGTCGGACCACGGCCGGCGGCCCGGAAGCCACGGGGCCGGAAGCCACGGTGCCGTGGGCGACGGCGCCCCGGTCGGGGACGCCCCGGGCGGGAGCGCGGCACAGGGCCGGCCGGTGACCCTCCCCGCCGACGCCGACGCCGACGTACGACCGCCGCACCCGTCCCGCATACCGCAGGCGCCCCCCACGCCCGCCGCCGCGCCGCCCGAGGCGTACGGCGCGGGTGACGGGCCGGACCTGCCCGGTCCCGACCGATCCACCGCCCGGCACGACGGGAGCGCACCAGCCGGATGAGCACTGTCACCCCCACCCCCACCCCCAGCGCTCCCGCAGACCTTCGTACCCCAAGGAGTCGATCCACCATGGCGAGCGATGCGCCGACCGGCCAGGTATCCGATCTCGACTGGCTGATGAGCGGCCTCGTGCAGCGCGTACCGCACACCACGAGCGCGGTGCTGCTCTCCTGCGACGGACTGGTGAAGTCGGTCCACGGCCTCGACCCGGACAGCGCCGACCACATGGCCGCCCTGGCCTCCGGCCTGTACTCCCTCGGCCGTAGCGCCGGCGTCCGGTTCGGCGACGGCGGGGACGTGCGGCAGGTCGTCGTCGAACTCGACTCGACGCTGCTGTTCGTCACCACCGCGGGTTCCGGCGCGTGTCTCGCGGTGCTCGCCGGCCGGGAGGCCGACGCGGCGGTGCTCGGTTACGAGATGTCGATGCTCGTCAAGAGCGTCCGGCCGTATCTCATGACCGCGCCCCGGCAGCACGCCGTCGAACCGTCGGTGATGG
Source organism: Streptomyces sp. NPDC058295 (assembly GCF_042880655.1). Classification (NCBI taxonomy): domain Bacteria; kingdom Bacillati; phylum Actinomycetota; class Actinomycetes; order Kitasatosporales; family Streptomycetaceae; genus Streptomyces; species Streptomyces sp. NPDC058295. The sequence goes on along the minus strand of NZ_JBHVYO010000002.1, from coordinate 50,102 downwards.
GGCCTTGAGCGTGGCGGCGGCCGGCGACGGGCCCTGGCTCGACGACGCGGCCGGGCGGCTGGTGCGCCCGTTCACGGTCAGCGGGGGCCGGACCAAGCCCAGCGTCGCCCTCGACCTCATGTCGCAGGTGATGGCCACCGGGGCGACCCCCCTCGGCTACCTCGGTCCCGAACACGCGACCGCGCTCCACCTGACCCGCGCGCCCGTGTCGGTGGCCGAGATCGCGGCCCATCTGAAGCTGCCGGCAGCGGTCACCAAGGTGCTGCTCTCCGACCTCCTCGACTGCGGGGCGCTGACCACCAAGCCCCCCGAGTACCACCACATCCCCACCGACCGGGCCCTTCTGGAGGCAGTGCTCGATGGACTACGACGACAGCTCTGAGTACGACGAGTACGACGAGCACCGCGAGTACGGCGCCCGTGACGGCGGCGGCTCCGACCCCTTTCCCACGGCGCTGAAGATCCTGGTCGCGGGCGGTTTCGGGGTCGGCAAGACGACCTTCGTCGGCGCCGTGAGCGAGATCGCGCCGCTCAGCACCGAGGAACTGCTCACCACGGTCAGTGCCGCCACCGACAACCTCGACGGCATCGAGAACAAGGTCGAGACGACCGTCGCCATGGACTTCGGCCGCATCACCCTCGACCCGAGCCACGTCCTCTACCTGTTCGGCACACCCGGCCAGCAGAGGTTCTGGTTCATGTGGGACGAACTGTCCGAGGGCGCCCTCGGCGCGGTCATCCTCGCCGACACCCGCCGCCTCGAGGAGTGCTTCGCGGCCGTCGACTTCTTCGAGGAACGCGGCCTCGCCTTCATCATCGCCGTCAACGAGTTCGACGGCTCCCACCGCTACAACCCCGACGAGGTGCGCGCCGCCATCGACCTCGCCCCGGACGTCCCCGTCGTGCGCTGCGACGCCCGGATCTCCGCGTCCGGTGTCCAGACCCTGCTCACCCTCGTCAAACACCTCATTGCCCACGCACCGGCCGCACCCCAGCCGAGCCGCGGCGCCCACATGTGATCCCCGCACCCAACGCCCCGGAGCCGCATATGACGTACGTCCACAGCGACGGAACCCGGACATGAGCTACGACCCGCCGCGCCCGGCCGGTCGTCTGCTGCTCACGCCGGAGGACAGGGAAGCTCCCGCCCGTGCCCGCAGGCTGCGCAGACTCGGCCTCGGGGCACAGCCGGAGCCCGCCCTGGACGCCTTCGCGGACCGCCTGGCCGAGGTGGCCGGAGCGCCGTACGCCATGGTCAACTTCCTCGACGAGCAACGGCAGTTCTTCGCCGGGCTGCACACCCCGGCAGGCGGCCGGGCCGCGCGCGGCGGCAAACCCGAGGTGGGCCGCCGACTGCCCCGCGACTACGGCTACTGCCCGCATGTCGTCGCGCGGCGCAAGGCGCTGGTGCTCGAGGACGTGGGCGACTACCCGCGCTTCGCGGGCAACCCGGTCGTCGACGAGTACGGCATCCGCTCCTACCTGGGCGCCCCGCTCATCGACACGAGCGGCATGGTGCTGGGCACGGTGTGCGTCGCCGATCTCACGCCCCGGCCCTGGGGGAAGGCCGGCCTGGAGACCATCAAGTCGACGGCCGCCGAACTCGCCGGACACCTTCAGCGGCGGGAGAGCGGCGGGTTCCCGGAGCCGTGATGCGCGCCGGTCAGGGGGCCCGCCAGATGTTGTCGAAGGCCGCGTCCTCGATGGAGCGACGCTGTCGTACGGCCTCGAGTTCCGCCACCGCGTCGCCGACCGCCGCCAGCACCGTCACGACCGTGTCGCCGGGAAGGTCCGGGAAGCCGTCGTCGGGCTCCTCGCGCAGACCCACGGCGGCGCCCAGCGCGGCGAGGACCGGCTCGTCCGCCGCCCAGCGCCCGGTGGCGTGGCGACGGGCCGGTGAGTCGAGCGGCTCCGTCACCGCGGACCGGAACGGGAGCCGGCCGTGGCGCGCCCGGCCGACCAGCCCGTCCGCCTCGAACCGGGCGGAATAGGCCGCGGCCAGGCCGCTGCCGCGCCGCCACAGCCAGTCCTCGACCGACTCGTACGGCGTCGTCCGTACGAGTGACGCCGCGGCCTCGGCCAGGAGGCGGTCGTCCGGTGCGGGCGCCGGTGCGGGCACGAGAAGGTCGCCGTCGAGGGCCACCGCCCCGGTCCCGACGAGATCGATCACCTCGGCGCCCGCGAGGGCCAGGGACAGTTCGCCCTGCCCGGCGGGGCGCGCGGGCGTCACGTCCATCGCGACGAGCAACAGGTCCCGTGCTGTGGTCATCGAGGGCTCCAGGTCAGTCGGCCGGCCTTGCGAGGGTTGCGGTCCAGGGTGGCACGCCCCACCGTGGTGTGCGGGAAGCCGGTCCGGGCGAGCGGGGCCACCCGTGTGAAGCGGAGCTGTGGCGGCGCTTAAGAAAAGCTCGATGGACCGGGCCGGTGAAGTGCGGCAGATTGCTGGGCGAATCCACATGTCTTCCCGGATGCGGGGCCCTTCGGGCTGCTCATGCCGGGCCCTCACCACAGGAGCCGTAGCGTGAAGGCGCTGGTCAAGGAGAAGGCGGAGCCCGGACTGTGGCTCGCGGACGTTCCCGAGCCGGTCGTCGGGCCCGGCGACGTGCTGATCAGGGTGCTGCGCACCGGTATCTGCGGCACGGACCTGCACATCCGGTCCTGGGACGGCTGGGCGCAGCAGACGATCAGCACCCCGCTCGTGCTCGGGCACGAGTTCGTCGGCGAGGTGGTCGGCACCGGCCGCGATGTCGCCGACATCCAGGTGGGGGACCGGGTCAGCGGCGAGGGACACCTCGTCTGCGGCAAGTGCCGCAACTGTCTCGCCGGGCGCCGTCATCTGTGCCGGGCCACCGTCGGGCTCGGCGTCGGCCGTGACGGCGCCTTCGCGGAGTACGTCGCGCTGCCCGCGGCCAACGTGTGGGTGCACCGGGTGCCGGTGGACCTCGACATCGCGGCGATCTTCGACCCGTTCGGCAACGCCGTGCACACCGCGCTGTCCTTCCCGCTCGTCGGCGAGGACGTCCTGATCACCGGCGCCGGACCGATCGGCCTGATGGCCGCCGCGGTCGCCCGGCACGCGGGTGCCCGCAACGTCGTCGTCACCGACGTCAGCGAGGAGCGGCTGGAGCTGGCCCGCAAGATCGGTGCGAGCCTCGCGCTGAACGTGTCGCAGGAGACCATCGCCGACGGGCAGCGTGAGCTGGGGCTGCGCGAGGGCTTCGACATCGGTCTGGAGATGTCCGGCCGGCCCGCGGCGCTGCGCGACATGATCGCCAACATGACGCACGGCGGCCGGATCGCCATGCTGGGGCTGCCCGCCGAGGAGTTCCCCGTCGACTGGGCCCGGATCGTCACCTCGATGATCACGATCAAGGGCATCTACGGCCGCGAGATGTTCGAGACCTGGTACGCGATGTCGGTGCTGCTGGAGGGCGGCCTCGACCTCGCCCCCGTGATCACCGGCCGGTACGGCTACCGCGACTTCGAGGCGGCCTTCGCCGACGCGGCGAGCGGCCGTGGCGGCAAGGTCATCCTCGACTGGACCGCGTAGGCCCCCTGCGTTTCCTGCGGCACTTGCGATTCTCACGTTCCTGCGTTTCCTGCGTTTCTTAGGAGCTTCCTGATGTTCGACTCCGTGCGTGACGACGTGCGCGCCACACTCGACGAGATCCGCGCCGCCGGTCTGCACAAGCCCGAGCGGGTCATCGGCAGCCCGCAGTCGGCGACGGTCGCGGTGACCTCGGGCGGCCGGCCCGGCGAGGTCCTCAACTTCTGCGCCAACAACTACCTCGGCCTCGCCGACCACCCCGAGGTCGTCGCCGCCGCCCACGAGGCCCTCGACCGCTGGGGCTACGGCATGGCGTCGGTGCGCTTCATCTGCGGAACGCAGGAGGTGCACAAGGAGCTGGAGGCCCGGCTGTCGGCCTTCCTCGGCCAGGAGGACACCATCCTGTACTCCTCCTGCTTCGACGCCAACGGAGGAGTCTTCGAGACGCTTCTCGGCCCCGAGGACGCGGTGATCTCCGACGCCCTCAACCACGCCTCGATCATCGACGGCATCCGGCTGTCCAAGGCCCGCCGGTTCCGCTACGCCAACCGTGACATGGCCGACCTGGAGCGGCAGTTGAAGGACGCCTGCGACGCGCGGCGCCGGCTGGTCGTCACCGACGGCGTCTTCTCCATGGACGGCTATGTGGCGCCCCTCGCCGAGATCTGCGACCTCGCCGAGAGCTACGACGCCATGGTCATGGTCGACGACTCGCACGCGGTGGGCTTCGTCGGTCCCGGCGGCCGTGGCACCCCCGAGCTGCACGGTGTGATGGACCGTGTCGACATCATCACCGGCACCCTGGGCAAGGCGCTGGGCGGCGCGTCCGGCGGCTATGTGGCCGCCCGGGCGGAGATCGTCGCGCTGCTGCGCCAGCGCTCCCGTCCGTACCTCTTCTCCAACACCCTTGCCCCGGTCATCGCCGCCGCCTCGTTGAAGGTCCTCGACCTGCTGGAGTCGGCCGACGACCTGCGGGTGCGGCTCGCCGAGAACACCGCGCTGTTCCGACGCCGGATGACGGACGAGGGTTTCGACATCCTGCCCGGCGACCACGCCATCGCGCCGGTGATGATCGGCGACGCGGCGAAGGCGGGCCGGATGGCCGAACTGCTGCTGGAGCGCGGGGTGTACGTGATCGGCTTCTCCTACCCGGTGGTGCCGCAGGACCGGGCCCGCATCCGGGTCCAGCTGTCCGCCGCGCATTCCACGGACGACGTCGACCGTGCCGTCGACGCCTTCGTCGCGGCGCGGTCGGAACTGGAAGCGTCCGAGCCGCAGACGGTCTGAACGCGGCGGGGCTGGGGCCGGAGGCGGTCCCGGCCGGTGGCCGTCCGGGACGGAGAGGGTCTGAGGGGCTCGGACATATTGCGATAATCGAGCCATGATCGAAGCGCGGCGGCTCCACATCCTCCGTGCGGTGGCCGACCACCGCACGGTGACCGCGGCTGCCGCCGCGTTGTATCTCACCCCGTCCGCCGTCTCCCAGCAGCTGACGGCCCTGGAGCAGGAGACCGGCCACCGGCTGGTCGAGCGGAGCGCCAAGGGCGTACGGCTCACCCCGGCCGGCGAGATCCTGCTGACCCACACCAACGCCGTACTGGCCCAGCTGGAGCGGGCCGAGGCGGAACTGGCCGCCTACAGCTCCGGCGCCGCCGGCACGGTCACGGTCGCCGCCTTCGCGACGGGGATCGCCCTGGTCGTGGCGCCCGCGGTGGCCCGGCTGGCCGGTACCGCCCCGGGGATCCGGATCCGCGTCCAGGACGCCGAGGGCGACGCCAGTCTGCCGATGGTGCTCGACCGGCAGGTCGATGTCGCGGTCGCCGTCGAGTACCGCGGGGCCCCGGCCGCCGACGATCCGAGGCTCGCGCACGTCCCGCTCTACGCCGAGCCCTTCGACGCGGTCGTCCCGGTCAGTCACCGTCTCGCCGACGCCCCCGAGGTTCCGCTCGCCGAACTGGCCAAGGACCCGTGGATCGGCCCCTACCCGGGCAACCCGTGCCATGACGTGGTCGTCCTGGCCTGCGAGAACGCCGGCTTCCAGCCTCGTCTGGAGCACTCCTCGGACGACTTCCGCGCGGTCGTCGCACTGGCCTCGGCCGACGCGGGCGTGGCGCTCGTGCCGCGTTCGGCGCTGCGCGGCATGGACCTCACAGGGGTGGTCGTACGGCCGGTCGACGGGGTGGCGCCGACCCGGAGGGTCTTCGCGGCCGTCCGCCGGGGAGCGGAGGGGCATCCGCTGATCCGGCCGGTGCTGGAGGCGCTGACCGAGGCCGCCCGGGTGTGAGCCTTCCGTAACAGGGGCGTCTCATATCAGGGATAGCGTCCCGGATATGAGACACGAGGCAGGCGGAGCGGAGACGGCCGGGGGGCCGGACCCCGTCGATGTGCGGATCGCCGGGCGGCTGGCCGAGTTGCGGGCCGAACGCGGTTGGTCGCTGGGGGAGTTGGCGGAACGCAGCGGGGTCAGCCGGTCCACCCTCTCGCGGGCCGAGCGGGCGGAGACCAGTCCGACCGCCGCGCTGCTCAACCGGCTGTGCCATGTCTACGGGCGGACCATGTCCCGGCTGCTCAGCGAGGTGGAGGCGGAGCCCGCGCCGCTGGTACGCGCCGACGAGCAGTCCGTCTGGGAGGACCGGGCCTCCGGTTTTGTCCGGCGCTCCGTGTCGCCGCCGCACCCCGCGCTGCGCGGCGAACTGGTCGAGGGCCGGCTCGCCGCGGGCGCCGACATCGCCTACGACCGGCCGCCCGTGGCGGGCCTGGAACAGCACATCTGGGTGCTGGAGGGCGCCCTGGAGGTGACGGCCGAGCACACCGGGCATCACCTCGGCGCCGGGGACTGCCTGCGCCTGCGGGTGTGGGGCCCGACCCGGTTCCGGTGCGCGGGCGACGAGGACGTGCGGTACGTGCTCGCGGTGGTGCTGCCATGACCGTGACCCGGCTCGACGCCCCCCGACTGCGCGCCCGCGTGGCGGAGTTGGCCGACCTGCTGATCGACGCGGTGGACGACGGCGCCTCGCTCGGCTTCCTGGCCCCGCTGGACCGGGCGGCGGCCGAGGACTGGTGGAAGGGCCGCGCGGAGGGCGTCGCCGCCGGGCAGCTCGCGGTCTGGGCGGCCCAGGACGGGGACCGGGTAGTCGGTACCGTCGGCCTGGCCTTCCCCGACAAGCCCAACAGCCGCCACCGCGCCGAGCTCGTCAAGCTGGTGGTCCACCGGGACGCCCGCGGGAAGGGCCTCGGCCGCACCCTCCTGACCGCCGCCGAGCGGAGCGCCGTCGCGGTCGGTGTCACCCTGCTGCACCTGGACACCGAGACCGACAGCCCCGCCGAGCACCTGTACCGCACCGCCGGGTGGACCAGGGCCGGGATGATCCCGGACTACGCGGCGAGCCCGGCCGGGGTCCTGCGCCCCACCACCCTGTACTACAAGCACGTCGGCGTCGGGTGACTGTCAGTGGCAGCGGCTACGGTGCGGAGCATGCCGGACGCCGAAGACGTACGCCGTATCGCCCTGTCCCTGCCGGACACCACGGAGAAGATCTCCTGGAACATGCCCACCTTCCGGGTCGCGGGGAAGATGTTCGCCACGCTGCCCGAGGAGGAGACCTCCCTCGCCGTGCGCTGCCCCAAGGAGGAGCGCGACGAACTGGTGCTGGCCGAGCCCGGGAAGTTCTGGATCGCCGACCACGAGGCCCAGTTCGCCTGGGTGCGGGCCCGCCTCGCCGCCCTGGAGGACGAGGACGAGCTGCGGGACATCCTCGCCGACTCCTGGCGCCAGGCGGCCCCGACGCGACTGCTCGACGCGTACCCGGAACTGGGGGCGACCACGGGGGAATGACGGTGCCCGACGGCCGGGGCGCGGGAAACGGGTGCGCGACCATCGACCCGAGTGCGGTATGGTTTCCATGCGTGTTCGGCCAGGGGAAACCCCAGGTCAGGCGGGCAACGGGACGTGGCGCAGCTTGGTAGCGCACTTGACTGGGGGTCAAGGGGTCGCAGGTTCAAATCCTGTCGTCCCGACCAGCTTCATCGCAGGTCGGAAGGTCGTTTCCACGAAAGTGTGGAAGCGGCCTTCGTTGTTTTTCCCGGGCCGCGATGATGTGTCCGCGCCGTCCCCTGCTGTGAGTCTGCCGGGCCGGCTGTGAATTCGCCCGACCCCGGGTGACGCCCCGCGGCCCCGCTGCCAGGATGAGGCGCCATGACCGCAGGGCACGGCAAGGCCGACAAGCACCGCAGGCTCCACGACACCGTCAAGGCCGGGAAGCACCGCACACCGCACGGCGCGGAACGCGCGAAGCGGGCCGGCAAGGCGGCACCGGCCGACGAGTCGACGACCGCGCTGGCGCTGGCCGCGCGGGGCGGGGACGTGGCGGCCGTCGAGGGGTTCGTGCGCGCCCTGCACCACGACGTCCTGCGGTACGTGGCCCATCTGAGCGCCGACCCGCAGGTGGCGGACGATCTGGTGCAGGACACGTTCCTGCGGGCGCTGAGCGGCCTGCACCGGTTCGAGGGACGTTCCTCGGCGCGGGCGTGGCTGCTGTCCATCGCGCGCCGGGCGGTGATGGACAGCTTCCGGTCGGCCGCCGCCCGGCCGCGCCTGTCGGACCGGGCCGACTGGCAGGCGGCCGTCGAACTGGCCCAGCCGCGCGGACTGCCCGGCTTCGACGACGGTGTCGTCCTGCTGGATCTGCTGGCCGCGCTGCCGGAGGACCGGCGGGAGGCGTTCGTGCTGACCCAGCTGCTGGGGCTGCCCTACGCGGAGGCGGCCGAGGCGAGCGGCTGCCCGGTCGGCACCGTCCGCTCGCGGGTGGCCCGCGCCCGCGCCACGCTGGCCGGCCTGCTCACCGAGGCGGGCGATCCTACGGCCGCCGCAGCCCCCGTAGCCCCCGCAGCTCGTCGACCTTCGTCAGCCGGGCCACCCCGAGATAGACCAGGACGAGGGTGAGGGAGCCGGCCGCGAGGGCGGCCGCGGTCGACACGGTGCCGCCGCCCAGCGCGCCCGCGCACGCGGCGTCGGCCGCCCGGCCCGCGACGGCGGCCAGGCCCGCCGCCACCAGCAGCCTGGTGTACGTGCGCCGCAGCGCGCCGTCGTCCAGACGGCCGCCCGTCCGGCCGCGCAGCCGGCGCGCGGTGAGGGCCAGCCCCGCCAGACAGGACACACCGTACGCCCCGGCCATACCGGTCACCGCCCAGCGGTCGGGCAGCAGCAGATGGCAGGCGGTGGCCAGGGCGATGTTCACCGCCGCGATCCAGAGCGCCAGGAAGAACGGCGTGCGGGTGTCCTCGAAGGCGTAGAAGCCGCGCAGCAGGAGGTACTGCGCGGAGAACGGGATCAGGCCGAGTCCGAACGCCTGGAGCATGTGGCCGAGCGGCTGCGCGGAGGCCGCGTCGGCGGCGCCGTGCGCGAACAGCAGGGTGGCGATCCGCGGGCCGAGGGCCAGGAACAGGAAGGCGGCCGGGACGATGACGACCCCGCTCACCCGCAGCCCGCGCGACAGATCGGCGCGGACGTCCGCGATCCGCCCCTGGGCCACGGCGCGGCTCATGCGCGGCAGCAGCGCGGTCACCAGGGAGACGGTGACCACCGACTGCGGCAGCATCCAGATGGTCTGCGCGTACGTGTAGGCCGTGTAGCCCGCGCCGGCGGCCGGCAGCCTCTGGTCGACCGTGGTGGCGTAGTTGGTCACCACGGTCAGTGAGACGAGGTTCGTCAGGACGAGCAGCAGGGTCCACTTGGCGGCGTGCACACCGGAACCCAGGCCGGAGCCGCGCCAGTCGAACCGCGGGCGGAACCGGAACCCGGCGGCCCGCGCGAACGGGACCAGCGCGAGGGCCTGCATCGCGATGCCGACGGTCGTCCCGACGCCCAGCAGCCGGACCTGGGCGTCGGTGATGTCCGCGACCTCCTTCGGCACGGTCATCAGGCCGAGGTAGGCGCCGAACATGCCCAGCAGCACGACGTTGTTGAGGACCGGCGTCCACATCATCGCGCCGAACCGCTCGCGGGCGTTGAGGACCTGTCCGTAGATGTTGAACAGGCCGTAGAAGAAGATCTGCGGGAGCAGGAACCGGGCGAAGACCACGGTGAGCCGGTACGCCTCGTGGTTGTCCGGGGTGTCGCGCATGTACAGCGAGACGATCTGCGGGGCCGCCCACACCGCCAGCGCCGTCCCCACGGCGAGGACGGATATGACCAGGGTGACGAGCCGCTGCTCGTAGCCCCGCCCGCCGTCCGGATGGGTCGCCCGCGCCCGCACCAGCTGCGGCACCAGCACGGCGTTCAGCGCGCCGCCGATCAGCAGGGTGTAGAGGCTGGTCGGCACGGTGTTCGCGGTGTTGTACGTACTGGCCAGCAGGCCGGTGCCCAGGGCGGCGGCCTGCAGGACCTGGCGGATCAGCCCGGTCGCCCGGGACACGATCGTGCCCAGGGCCATCAGCACCGACGAGCGCGCCGCCCCGCCCTTGCGGACCTCGTGTTCCGCGGACTGCCGCTGTGCTGTCGCCCCCATCGGGCCAACCTACGCCAGAAGGCTCCGAGAGCCCCAACCGCTTTGCGCGCAAGGGAGGTTGGCGCGCGCGGGAGTCACCTGCGGCTGCGCACCCGCTCGGCACGCGGCGGGCTGATGAACTGGAGTTCCAGCGTGAGGGGCGGCGCCGCGATCCCCGGGCCGCCCGCCGCCGCCCAGGTCAGGATCTCGTCCGTGCAGTCGTCGTCCATGGCGAAGCCGACCCAGGTGGCCCGGCCGCCGGCCCGGCGTCCGCCGGCCGAGGGCTGGACGACGATCACGTTGGCCTGGTCGCAGGGGCCCAGGCAGTCGGTCGTCCGGACCTCGAAGGCGCCTGCGGAGTCGGCGGCGGCCGCCCGCAGCCGCTCCAGCTGCCAGGCGTGGTCGTAGCCGGGGTGTTTGCGGGCGTCGCCGCAGCAGCAGCCCCTGCACACCACGAGGGTGCAGGGGCGACTGCGGGCGGCGCCCACCAGGGCGCGACGGCCGGCCGGCGCGGGGATCACGCTCAGGAGGCCGAGAGGCCGACGTGGGCCAGGGCCTGCCGCAGCAGGAACCCGTGCCCGCCCGACATCTCGCTCTGCACCGCGAGCGAGGCGGCCTCCTGCGGGCTGAACCACACCAGGTCCAGCGCGTCCTGTCGGGGACGGCAGTCGCCGGTCACCGGCACGATGTAGGCCAGCGACACCGCGTGCTGACGGGGGTCGTGGTACGGCGTGACGCCCTGCGTGGGGAAGTACTCGGCCACCGTGAACGGCTGGAGCGAGGTCGGCACCCGGGGCAGCGCCACCGGACCGAGGTCCTTCTCCAGGTGGCGCAACAGGGCGTCCCGGACGCGCTCGTGGTGCAGGACCCGCCCGGAGACCAGGTTCCGGCTGACGTTGCCGTCCGGTCCCATCCGCAGCAGCAGGCCGACGCTGGTGACTTCGCCGCTGTCGTCGACGCGCACGGGCACGGCCTCGACGTACAGGATCGGCATACGGGCGCGTGCCATCTCCAGTTCGTCGGAGGTCAGCCAACCCGGCGTGGTATCGGTCAAGTCAGACATTGTTTGATCATACTTTCAGTGTCCGTCGGGAAGCCGGTAGACCCGGCGGGCGTTGTCCGCTCCGGCCCAGCGTGCCAGGCGCAGCGCGTCGGGAAGGCTCAGTTCGTCGGCGTCCACCCGGTCCTGGAGCAGATCCCCGAGGCCCCGGCGGAACGCGAGCGCGCCGAGCCGGTAGAACTCCGAAACACCATAGGCGTCGGAGCTGTACAGCAGTTTGCGGAACGGTGTGATCTCCAACGCCTCCTCCAGGACCGCCCGCGCTCGTGGGGGACCCACATGATGCAGGGTGAGCCCCACATCCAGGTAGACCTGCTCGAACACCGCGGCCAGATAGGCGGCCTGCCGCTGGTAGGGCCAGCAGTGCAGCAGCAGTACCGGGATGGTGCCCGCCGTCAGGTGCAGCCAGTCCGTGAGAAGGCTCGGGTCCACCCGGTGCAGCCGGATGTCGTTGTCGCCGAAGCCGGTGTGCAACTGGAGGGGGAGTCCCAGGTCGACGGCCGTCCACAGCAGGTGCCGGACCAGCACCGGGTCCGCCAGCCGTCCGCCGCCCGCCAGCCAGCGCCGGGCGGCCCGGGTGACCTCGGCGTCCGGGGGCCGGGCCGGGTCGAGGTCGAAGCCGGTCCGGTAGGCGGCCACCGACTTGACCGCCACCACCCCCGGCCGCCGCACCGCGTCCAGGGCGGCCGCCCGGAACGCGTCGGCGTACCCGTCGGCCTCGACACCCCGGGCGGCCACGGCCTCCGCGACGGACTCCAGCCGGACGACCTCGTGGGCGACCGCCGGAGCGCCGGCCGCGGCCGCCGCGGCCAGCTCGGCGGGCGTGGTGATGCGGTCCGGGGCGAACCCCGTGTCGACGCAGAACACGCCGGTCCGGGCGGCGGCGAGGAACCGCCGGTTCACCTCCCGCGGACCCAGTTCGGCGCGCCGGGCCAGGTAGACGTCGGCCGGGGCGTGCCGCTCCAGGTCGAGCAGCGGCGCGCAGTGACGGCGTACGGCCACCCCGGCGGGGGTGTCGAAGGCCGAGACGCCGGGCCACCGGTCGCCCTCGGTGAGCAACGCCTCGAAGCCGGGCCGGTCCAGGGGGTCGATGACGACACCGTGGCAGTGGTGGTCCACCAGCTCCAGCTCGGCGAGGGCCTCGTGGACCGGTCCGCCGGTCATGTCAGTACTTCCAGCGGTAGGCCGCGGCCACCCGCTCGTCGTCGAGCCCTTCGACGGCGTCGATCTCGCCCTGCCGTACGGCGCTCACCGCGTCGGCGAGGACCGGGCCGAGCGCGGTCCGCAGCACCTCGTCCCCCCGGAACTCGGCGAGCGCCCCGGCGAGCGAGGTCGGCAGCCGGCGCACGCCCCGGGCCGCGGCCTCCCCGGCGTCGAGCAGGGCCGGGTCCCCGTCGCTCTCCTCGGGCAGGACGGCGCCCGACGCGAGCCCGGCCAGCCCGGCGGCGATCAGACAGCCGAGGGCGAGGTACGGGTTGGCGGCCAGGTCGACCGGCTTCACCTCCAGATTCGCCTGCTCCGCGCGGCGGCCCGCCGTACCGCGCACCAGACGCAGCGCGCACTCGCGGGTCTCCAGGCCCCAGGCGGTGAACACCCCGGCCCACTGGGACGGTTTGAGGCGCAGATGGCTCGCCGGGCTGGGCGCGGTCACCGCCGTGAGGGCCGGGAGCCGGGCCAGCACCCCGGCCGCGAACGCCTCCGCGTCGGCCGTCATGCCGTGCCGCCGCGCTCCGCCCGCGTGCAGGTTCCTGCCGTCCCGCCAGGCGGAGAGATGAACGTGCCCGCCGTTGCCGACGCCTTCCGCCACGACGGCGGGGGAGAAGGACACCCGCAGGCCGTGGCGCCGGGCCAGCGCGCGGATCGTCTGACGGACGAGGACGCTGCGGTCGGCCGCCGCCACCGGGTCGAGCGCGCCCACCGAGATCTCGAACTGGCCGGGCGCGTACTCCGGATGGATCTGGTCGACGTCCACGCCCTGCGCCGCGCACGCGGCCAGCAGCTCGACGGTGTACTCACTCAGCTCGATCTGCCGGGTCGCGCCGTACGCCGGTCCCGTGGCCGCCGGGACGAACTCCCCCGCGGGCGCCGAGTCCAGGCCGACCGCCCACTCGATCTCGATGCCCGCCCTGAAGGCGAGCCCGTGCTCGCGGGCCGCCTCCGCGACGACGCGGCGCAGAAAGGTGCGGGAGCAGCCGGGGTGCCGCTCCCCGTCCTGGGTGATCCGGTCGACCGGCGCCCAGGCCCAGCCGGGCTGCCCGGCCAGGGCCACGAGCCGGTCGAGGTCCGGGTACAGACGCAGGTCGCCGTCCGGGGAGCCCAGCACATCGGTCGCGACGATGTGGTCGTTCGCCAGGAACGTGTCGAACACCGGCGACATCCCGACGCCCCAGGCTGCCGCCGAGGCCAGCCCGGCCGTGGGGATCGTCTTCACCCGGCCGATGCCCGCCGTGTCGACATAGGCCAGGACGATCCCGTGCACGCCTCTCGCCGACAGCTCGCCCGCGAGCGCGCCGGCCCGATCGACCTCTCCGGGACGCCCGCCGGGGACGGGATCGGCAAGGGTGGTCATACGTCCTCCACGGTCGGTACGTCCGGTGCGTGCCGTACGTCCGTCAGGGTTTCACGGCCACCGCGCCGTACTGCGGCACCACCGCGAGGGAGTCGGCCTCGCCGCGCCAGCGCGAGCAGGACACCAGGCCCGGCTCCAGCAGCTCCAGGCCCTCGAAGAACGCGGCGATCTCCTCGCCGCCGCGTGCGGTGATCGGCGGGGTGGCGTTCTCGTTCCAGAACTTCATCGCCGGGATCTGGCCCTCACCGCCCACCTCGCTGTCGTGGGTGGGGTGCGTCAGCACCAGGAAGCTGCCGGAGGGGACGTCGGCCATCATCTTGCGGACGATGTCCCGGGCCGCCTCGAAGTCCAGGACGAAGTTCAGGATGCCCAGCATCATCACCGCGACCGGGCGGGTGAAGTCCAGGGTGCCCGCCGCGCGTTCGAGGATCTGGGCCGGGTCGTGCACATCGGCGTCGATGTAGTCGGTGACGCCCTCGGCGGTCCCGGTCAGCAGCGTACGGGCGTGCGCCAGCACGATGGGGTCGTTGTCGACGTACACGATCCGCGACTCGGGCGCGACGCGCTGCGCGATCTCGTGGGTGTTGTCGGCCGTCGGCAGCCCGGTGCCGACGTCGAGGAACTGCCGCACCCCGCGCTCGTCGGCGAGGAACCGCACCGCCTGTCCCAGGAACCAGCGGTCGGCGCGCGCGATCTCCCGGATGAGCGGGAACATCCCGGCGACATGCTCGCCGACCCGCTGGTCGACCTCGTAGTTGTCCTTGCCGCCGATCCAGTAGTTCCACACCCGCGCGTTGTGCGCGACGCTGGTGTCCAGCCGTGCCGACCCGCTCACCCGACCGCTCCTTCTCAGGTCCTGCCCGTGTCACGGGCCTCCGTCCGCCATTGTGCCGCCGGATGATCACCGTTGTCCCCGGTAGGGTGAAAATCCGGTGATCCCGTACAGGAAGCAGGCCATGCCCTACTCGCACGCCCCCCGCCCGACCGCGTCCGCCTCCCCGGCGGGTCCCGTCGACATCCGGCTGGTCGTCACCGACATGGACGGCACGCTGCTCGACGACGACAAGAAGGTGCCCGAGGGCCTGTGGGAGACACTGGCGCGGCTGCGGGAGCGCGGGGTGCTGTTCACCCCGGCGAGCGGGCGCCAGTACGCCACCCTGGCCGCGGAGTTCGCCGAGGTCGCCGACGGCATGGTGTTCATAGCGGAGAACGGCACCTACGTGGTGCGCGACGGGGAGGAGCTGAGCTCCGACCCGCTCGCCCCGGGAGTGGTCGCGCGGGTGATGGAGACCGTGCGCGGGCTCACGTCCGACGGCGTCGACCTGGGCGCCGTCGTCTGCGGGAAGCGGTCCGCCTACGTCGAGCGGGCCGACGAGGCGTTCCTGGCCGAGGTGGGCCGGTACTACCTGCGGCACCGGGTCGTCGAGGACGTCACCGCCGTCGACGACGACATCATCAAGGTCGCCCTCTTCGACTTCGGGTCCGCCGAGCGGACCACCGCGCCGGCCCTCGCCCCCTTCGCGGCCACCCACCAGGTCGTCGTCTCCGGCGAGCACTGGGTCGACGTCATGAACCGCACCGCCAACAAGGGCGCCGCGCTGCGCGCCCTCCAGCGCGAGCTCGGCATCACACCCGCGCAGACCATGGTGTTCGGCGACTATCTCAACGACCTGGAGATGCTGGACGCCGCCGACTGGTCGTTCGCCATGGCCAACGCCCACCCGGAGGTCGTCCGCCGGGCCCGCCACCTCGCGCCCTCCAACAACGACAACGGGGTGCTGCGCACGGTCACCCGCCTGCTGGACCTCTGACGCTCCGGCGGTCCCGGTCCCGGTCACGGCCGCGCGTGCCCGTGCTGCCAGGCCCAGGCAGCGATCTCGACGCGGTTGCGCGCACCCGGCTTCGGCTTCGAAGGTGGTGACCACGACCACCCGCAGCGGGTTCCGGACATCCGGTCCGGCCGGCACGTGGACCTCACCCGGCCGGGGGAAGCCGCCGAGGCCGGCCTCGGCCGAACGGCCGGGCTTCACACGCCGGTTCCTCGACCGTTCGGCCGATCACGCCCGTCGGCTGCGGCCGGCGGGACCACTCTCCTAGGCTGCGCGGTATGACCGAACCGGCCGTTGTCGCCCGCCTGACCCGCGAGATCACCTCGGGACTCGAACCCGGCCGGCTGGCGGGCTTCTACCAGGATCTGCACCGGCACCCCGAACTGTCCTTCCAGGAACACCGCACCGCCGGGAAGCTGGCCCTGCGGCTGCGCGAGGCCGGGTACGAGGTGACGGAGGGGGTGGCCCGCACCGGTGTCGTCGGGGTGCTCGCGAACGGCGACGGGCCGGTGGTGTGGCTGCGCGGCGACATGGACGCGCTGCCCGTGCGGGAGGCGACCGGGCTGCCGTACGCCTCGACCGTCGACGGGGTGATGCACGCCTGCGGCCACGACCTGCACGTCACCTGGCTTGCGGCCGCCGCCGAGGCGCTCGCCGCCGCCCGCGAGGCCTGGTCCGGGACGCTCGTCGTGGTCGGGCAGCCCGCGGAGGAGGCCGGGGGCGGCGCTCGGGCGATGGTCGCCGACGGGATCCACGCCCGCTTCCCGCGCCCGGACGTGCTGTTCGGCCAGCACGTGGCGCCGGGGCTCGCCGGGTTCTACCCGCACACCCCCGGCCTGACGCTGTCGGCCTCGGACGACGTCGACGTCGTCGTGCACGGTGTGGGCGGGCACGGTTCGCGGCCGGAGTCGACGGTCGACCCGGTCGTCACGGCCGCGTACATCGTCACCAGGCTCCAGACCGTGGTCGCGCGCGAGGTGGCGGCGAGCGAGTCGGTGGTGCTGACGGTGGGGAGTTTCCACGCCGGTACGAACGCCAACATCATCCCCGCCGAGGCCCGGCTCGCGCTGAACGTGCGCACCCAGGACACCCGGGCGCGCGAGCGGGTCCTCGCGGCGATCCGGCGGGTCGTCGAGGGGGAGTGCGCCGCCGCGGGGTGCCCGGTCCCGCCCGAGGTCACGGTCCACGCCGGCTGCCCGACCACCGTCAACGACGCCGCCCTGGACGGGGAGATCGCCGCCGTGCACCGTGAACTCTTCGGCGGGCACACGGTGTTCGACTTCGGCCAGGCGCTGGGCAGTGAGGATTTCTCCCTGCTCGCCCCGGCGGGCGTGCCGTACGACTTCTGGTACGTGACCTCGACCCCGGCGCCCGTGTGGGAGGCGGCGCCGGGGGAGGAGCTGCGGGAGAAGTTCGCGGGCGTGCCGGGCAACCACAGCCCGTTGTTCGCGCCGGACCCGTCCGTGCTGGTGCCGGGAGTGCGCACGCTGGTGTCGGCGGCGCTCTCCCGGCTCACCGGCTGAGGCGCGGGCGGCCCGCGTGGGGTCTCAGGGCTTGAGCGGATCGTGGCCGATCGTCATCAGACGGTGGCGTCCGCGGGTGTCCTCGGCCCTGGGCTCGTTCTCCAGGTCCGTCTGTGCGGTGACCGTGTCCACGACCCGGTACATCACCCGGACGTCGTCGTCGGTCAGGTCGATGCGCCGCTTCTGGAGGATCGCCAGCACATGCCGCCCGGTGGGGCTTCCCGCCTCCTCGGGCAGGGGCTCGGCGTTCTCGTCGGCGTCCCGCACCCGCAGCCAGGCGGCCAGTTCCTGCGAGGTCATGTTCACCACGCGGTGGAAGTCCTCCCACAGCGCGTCGAGTTCGAGCGCGTCGGTCATGACGGTCTCTCGCTCCTTTCCCGGATCAGCTCTCGCGCGGCCAGTTCTCCGCCTCGAACATCCACCGCTGCTTCTCCAGCTCGGCGGTGATGCCGATGAGCAGGTCCTGGGTGACCGGATCGGCTTCCTCGGTCGCCGTGATCCGCTCCCGCAGCCGTGCGATGGCCGCGCCCAGCGTCTCCGCGATCAGCTGGACGACGTCTTCGTCGCGCAGCCAGCCGTCCTTCGGCGACGGCAGGGTGAACGCCGAGGCGATCGTCTCCGGGCGGCCGTCGGGCGGCAGGCCCAGCGCCGCCGCGCGCTCCGCGACCGTGTCGGAGAACGTACGGGCCGTCGAGACCACCTCGTCGAGCTGGAGGTGGATCGAGCGGAACCGGGGCCCCACGATGTTCCAGTGCGCCTGCTTCCCGATCAGGGAGAGGCCCAGAAGATCCACGAGGGTGGTCTGCAACGCGTCGAAGGTGACCTGGCGGGCCGGTTCGGGCAGGGGGCTCTTCACGACAGTCATGCGGTACTCCTCGTCGTCGCGTCGTGTCTGGCGGTACGGAGCAGTTCCGCGCGTTCCTCCTCGCCGGTCCCGCCCCACACACCCGACGTCCGTCCGATCGTGAACGCGTACGACAGGCACTCGGCACGCACCGTGCAGCGGGCGCAGACGCGTTTGGCCGCCGCGGTGTCGCGCAGGGCGGGTCCGCTCGTGCCCACGGGGAAGAACAGCTCGGGGTCCTCGCCCACACAGGCGGCACTGCGCAACCACTCCATGCTGGCGCGGGTGCCCCGGTCACACCACCGCAAACAGGCGCATCTCCGTTCCGTCTCAGGACGCGGGCACACTGTCGAGGAAGCGCGTCACGTCCGCGAACACCTCGGCGCGGTTCGTCTCGTTGAAGACCTCGTGCCGGGCCCCCGGGTAGATCCGCTCGGTCGGCGCGCCGCCGCTCAGCCGCTCGACGCCGGCCCGGCTGCCGGGCAGCGGGACCAGCCGGTCGTCGTCCCCGTGCAGCCACAGCAGGGGCAGCGGGCCGATGTCGCCGCCCTCGGCCACGGTCTCCAGGGTCCGTACGAACGCCTCCAGCGTCGGCCGCTTCATCGGCCCGTGCCAGACCAGCTCGTCCGCCGCGTAGGCCGCGCCCACCGCGGGGTCGCGGGACAGGGCGGCGGGCGAGACGGGGAGGTCGGGGATCCGCTCGTGCGCCAGCAGCCGGCCGGGCAGCTCCCAGCCGCCGATCACCGGGCCGGACAGCACGAGGGCGGCGAGTGTGCCGCCGTACCGCTGCGCGTACCGGGCCGCGATGAGGCCGCCCATGGAGTGCCCGACCACGATCAGGGGCAGGTCCGGGTGCGCGGCCCGGGCGAGCCGCGCCACGGTGTGCACATCGGTGACGACGTCCTCGAAGTCCTCGATCACCACGCGCTCGCCCGCCGACCTTCCGTGTCCCATGTGGTCGGGGGCGAAGACGGCCGCGCCGTGGCCGGTCAGGACGTCGGCGAGTTCCCCGTAGCGGCCGGCGTGCTCGCCGTAGCCGTGCACCACGAGGACGAGCCGGCGGGGCCGCGCGGGGGACCACTCGTGCACGACGATCGTGCCGCGGGTCCCGGTGAGGACGTGTTCGGTCATCGCTCCTCCAGCTGCGTCGGCGAAGGCTTCCGGGGATCTTCCCAGGGGGTCGGACCGGGGTCTACAGTCAGAAAACTAGCAGTGCTAATCAAGGAGTCCTGACGTGCGTCCCGTCCACTTCGCGGCCGCCCGCCGCACCCCCGTCGGCAGACTGCGCGGAGCCCTGTCCGGCGTACGGCCCGACGACCTCGCCGCGACCGTCATCCGCGGCCTGGTCGCCGAGGTGCCCGCGCTCGACCCGGCCCGGATCGACGACGTCTACTGGGGCGCCGCCAACCAGGCGGGCGAGGACAACCGCAACGTCGCCCGGATGGCCGCCCTGCTCGCCGGCCTCCCCGAGACCGTGCCCGGCGCCACGGTGAACCGGCTGTGCGCCTCCGGTCTCGAGGCCGTCACGACCGCGGCCCGCACGATCGCCGCGGGCGAGGCCGACATCGTGCTGGCCGGCGGCTCCGAGTCGATGAGCCGCGCCCCCTTCGTCCTGGCCCGCCCCGACGAGGCCCTCCCGCACCGCGTCGAGACCGTCGACACCCGGCTCGGCTGGCGCCTGGTCAACCCCGCCATGAAGGAGCTGCACGGCCTGCTCGCCATGGGAGAGACCGCCGAGGAGGTCGCCACCCGGTACGGCATCACGCGCGAGCGCCAGGACGCCTTCGCCCTGCGCAGCCACCGACTGGCGGCGCTGGCCCGGGGGGACGGCCACTTCGACGACGAACTCCTGCCCGTACGGCGCCCGGACGGCGTGGTCGTCGACGCCGACGAGGGCATCCGCGAGGACACCTCGCCGGAGAAGCTCGCGCGGCTGAAGCCCGTGTTCCGGGAGGGCGGCACGGTCACCGCGGGCAATGCCTCACCCATGAACGACGGCGCGGCCGGGCTCCTCCTCGTCAGCGAGGAGGCACTCGACGAACTGGGGCTGGAGTCCCTGGGCCGGTATGTCGCCGGCGCCTCCGCCGGCGTCCACCCCGACGTGATGGGCATCGGCCCGGTCCCCGCCACCCGCAAGGTGCTCGCCCGGGCCGGCTGGAGCGTCGACGACGTCCAGGAGGCCGAGTTCAACGAGGCGTTCGCCGCCCAGGTGCTCGCCTGCGTCGACCAGCTCGGCATCGACCCCGGCCGGGTCAACCCCAGTGGCGGCGCGATCGCCCTCGGCCACCCGCTCGGCTGCTCGGGCGCCCGCATCCTCACCACCCTCCTGCACCGCATGCGCCGCACGGGAGCGGAGCGCGGGCTGGCCACCATGTGCGTGGGCGTCGGACAGGGCAGCGCGGTGCTGGTGGAACGGCACTGAGGGCACCGGGCGGCACTGAGCGGCACCGGGAGGCACCGAACGGCGCTGAGCGGCACCGGGAGGCACCGAACGGCGCTGAGCGGCACCGGGAGGCACCGAACGGCGCTGACGCCGTCGGCCGGGACCGCCGGGTGAGAGGCCGGTGGGGCGGGAACAGCCACCAGGCGAGACGGCTTCGGACCGCCCGGTAGGTGTGCGTAGCATCGGTCTCCGCATGAACACGATGAACTTGTGGCACATCACCGGCTGGGAGTTCGCGGCGCTGGCCCTCGCGGCCCTGCTCGTCGGCTTCTCCAAGACCGCCGTCAGCGGGGCCAACACGGTCAGCCTCGCGATCTTCGCGGCGATCCTGCCCGCCCGCGCCTCCACGGGCGTCCTGCTGCCGATCCTGATCGCCGGCGACGTCCTCGCCGTGCTCACCTACCGGCGGCACGCCCACTGGCCCACCCTGTGGCGGCTGTTCCCGGCGGTCGCGGCCGGCGTGGTCTTCGGGACGGTGTTCCTGGTGTGGGCCGACGACGGCATGGTGCGCACCTCGATCGGCGCGATCCTGCTGCTGATGGCGGGTGTCACGGTGTGGCGCCGCCGCACGGCCGAAGCGGACGGCGAACCCGACGCCGTGGCCACCCGGTCCAGCCGCGTCAAGGCCCGCTCCTACGGCGTCCTCGGCGGCTTCACCACCATGGTCGCCAACGCCGGCGGGCCGGTGATGTCGATGTACCTGCTCTCGGCCGGCTTCCGCAAACTCGGCTTCCTCGGCACCTCCGCCTTCTTCTTCCTGATCGTCAACGTCTCGAAGGTGCCGTTCAGCGCGAGCCTCGGACTCATCGACGGGGACTCCCTCCTCCTGGACGCGGCACTCGTCGCGTTCGTCGTCCCCGGCGCCCTGCTCGGCAAGTGGGCCGTCCCCCGCATCGACCAGCGGCTCTTCGAGCGGCTGGTGATCGCGGCGACCGTGGTGGGCGGCCTCCAACTCCTGCTGCGCTAGCCGTACGGCCCGGACCGCCGGTCCTCAGGGCGCCGCGACGGCCGCCGGCTCCGGCTCCGGACGGCGCCTGGGCAGGCCCTCGTTGAGATCCTCGACCAGGAGCCGCTTGGCGATGGTGTCGACCGCCGCCCGCAGGTCGCCGCCCGCCGGACGGCCGATGTCCTGCGCCACCCGCTCCTCCAGCCACTCGCCCCACGCGTGGGTGATCACCCCGGCCTCGCGCGTGCCCGCCTCCGTGTGGGACAGCAGGGAACCGTGGCGGGTCAGATAGCCCTCGTCGACCATGCGGTCGAACACCGGCAGCAGCACCTCGGGCGGCAGCTGCCGACGGGCGGCGACGAGCCCGAGGCTCGTGTGCCCGACCATCCGGGTGAACAGCTCGACCTGCATCACCGCCCAGGCCCCGGCCATGTCGAGGCGGGTGTCGGAGCTCTCGACGATCCGGCGCGCGGTGTCCGCGTCCGTACCGCCGATGATCTTCGCGACGGAGGCCTCCAGCACCCGCCGGGAGTCCGCGCCGGACGGCTGGCCGAACCCCTCTCCCATGTCGGTGGAGCTCATCCGCGCGCTGTCGCGCAGCTCGACCTGCTTCAGGAACAGGGCGACGACGAAACCGACGGCCGCGACCGGCACCGTCCACAGGAACACCGTCTGGATGGTGTCGGCGTAGGCGTGCACGATCGGGTCGGCGATGTCGGAAGGCAGTCGGTGCAGGCCCTCCGGGCTGGTCGCCGCCTCGGCGATGGTCGCCGTGTCGACGCTGCCGGCCGCCGCCGACGTGGCGGCCCCGATGCCCTCCTTCAGGTTCGGGGTGAGGGAGTTGGTGTAGAGGGTGCCGAAGACGGCCGTGCCGAAGGAGCTGCCGAGCGTGCGGAAGAAGGTGACACCGGAGGTGGCGGTGCCCAGGTCGGCGTACTCGACGGTGTTCTGCACGGCGATCGTGAGCACCTGCATGGACAGGCCGATGCCGGTGCCGAGCACGAACATGTACAGCGACTCCAGCCACGCGCCCGTGCCGGGACCCATGCCGGACATCAGATACAGCCCGACGCCCATCACCAGGGATCCGACGATCGGGAAGAGGCGGTACTGCCCGGTCTTGCTGACCACGTTGCCGCTGAAGACCGACGCGATGAGCAGACCGAGCACCATGGGCAGCGTGCGCACACCGGAGACGGTGGCCGAGTCGCCGTCGACGTACTGGAGGTAGGTCGGCAGATAGGTCAGCGCGCCGAGCATCGCGAAGCCGACGATGAAGCTGAGGATCGAGCACACGGAGAAGACCGGGTTGGCGAACAGCCGCATGGGAAGCATGGGTTGCTGCGCCCGCGTCTCGACCAGGCAGAAGAGGGCGAGGGCGACGGCACCGCCCGCGAACAGGCCGATGATGACGCCCGAACCCCACGCGTACTCGTTGCCGCCCCAGCTCGTCGCCAGGATCAGCGCGCTCGCGCCGACCGCGACCAGCGCGATGCCCAGGTAGTCGATGACCGGCCGGACCGCCGACTTCACCACCGGGATGGTGCGGGCGGCCGCGAAGACGACGAGGATCGCGAGGGGCACGTTGACGTAGAACGCCCACCGCCAGGACAGATGGTCGGTGAACAGCCCGCCCAGCAGCGGTCCGATGACGGTGGCCACGCCGAACACGGCCCCGATCGCGCCCTGGTACTTGCCCCGCTCCCGCAGCGGGATGACGTCGGCGATCAGCGCCATCGCCGTCACCATCAGGCCGCCCGCGCCGACCCCCTGCATGGCCCGCCAGGCGATCAGCAGCGTCATGTCGGTCGCCAGGCCGCACAGGAACGAGCCCGTGATGAACACGATCGCCGAGACCTGGAAGACGACCTTGCGGCCGAACAGGTCACCGAACTTGCCGACCAGCACGGTCGCGACGGTCTCGGCGAGAAGGTACGAGGTGACCACCCAGGACATGTGCGCGGCCCCGCCGAGGTCCGACACGATCGTCGGCAGCGCCGTGCCCACGATCGTCTGGTCCAGCGCCGCGAGGAGCATCCCCAGCACGATCGTCCCGAAGACGATGTTCCGTCGGCGCGGGTCCAGGACGGGCGGCTGGGCGGCGGCCGGAGCGACTTCCTCGGAGACGGTCACGAGGTCACGATCACACCGGCACCCCCGCCGCGCACGCGGGGAAAGGCCGCCCGGGGGAGGTTACTCCTGCCCCGGGTCGCGGCGCAGCAGATAGGTGTCCATGATCCAGCCCTTGCGTGCGCGTGCCTCGGCGCGCAGCCGCTCGATGCGGGGTCCTGCCTCGGCGATCGGACCGGAGACGAGGATCTCGTCCGGGGTGCCGATGTAGGCGCCCCAGTAGATGTCGACGTCCTGATCGGCGTACTGCCGGAAGGTCTGGTGGGCGTCCAGCATCACCACCACGTCGTCCACCCCCTCCGGAAAGCCCTCGGCGAGCCGCCGGCCCGTCGTGATCTGCACCGGACGCGCCACCCGGTTCAGGCCCGTGCGGTGCCGGGCGACGAGCGCCGAGACGCTGCTGATGCCGGGCACGACGTCGTACTCGAAGGCCACCGCGCCGCGGGCCAGTACCTCCTGGAGGATGGCCAGCGTGCTGTCGTAGAGCGCCGGGTCGCCCCAGACCAGGAACGCGCCGCTCTGGTCCTCGCCGAGTTCCTCGGTGATCAGCCGCTCGTAGATCCCGGCGCGGGCGCTGCGCCAGTCGCCGACGGCGGGGGAGTAGGCCGCGCCGCCGGCCCGGCGGTCCCGCTCCGGGTCCTGGGCCTCGACCACCCGGTACGCACCGTCCGGCAGGTGCGTGTCGAGCATGTCGTGGCGCAACCGCGTCAGGTCGCTCTTCACCTCGCCCTTGTCCAGGACGAAGAACACGTCCGTGCTCCGCAGCGCCCGGACCGCCTGCAGGGTCAGCTGGTCGGGGTCGCCCGCGCCGATACCGATGACATGAATCTTTCGCACGCCACGAGTCTGCCGTACGCCACTGACAGTGACCGGGCCGGGTCAGCGCAGCCGGGGCGCCCGGGTCCTCGCGTCCACGGCGGCGCCGGTCCGCTCCACGGCGTCCGCCAGCTCCCGCGCCCAGCGGGCCAGGCCGGCGAGATCCATCCCGTACGGCCGGTCCTGCCCCGCGCCGGCCGCCCACTCCCGCACCGCCCCGGCCCCGCGCCGCAGCAGCCGGGCCCCGCCCGTGAGGTT
This sequence comes from Streptomyces sp. NPDC058295, assembly GCF_042880655.1. Classification (NCBI taxonomy): domain Bacteria; kingdom Bacillati; phylum Actinomycetota; class Actinomycetes; order Kitasatosporales; family Streptomycetaceae; genus Streptomyces; species Streptomyces sp. NPDC058295. The sequence continues at coordinate 25,652 of NZ_JBHVYO010000002.1, read as the reverse complement.
TCCCCGGGCGGCGTGCGTCAGACCCACCGCGAGCTGCGCGAGCCCGCGCCACAGGGCACGCTCCGACTCGGGACCCGCCTTCCAGGCGTCCTCGAACACCTCGTGCGCGTGGAACGGCTTCCCGGCGTCCAGCAGGGCCTGCGCCTCGGCGACGGTCGCCTCCGGGGTGCGGACGACGCCCTCGGGCTGCCGCTCCACACCGGGCGTGCCGTACGGCAGGGGCCGGCCGAGCCCGTCCCGCGGCCGGGCGTTGCGCGCCCGCCCCTCGCCGTCCCGGTCCCGGGGACCGGCGGACCGGCCGCCGCTCGTGCCTCCTGCGCTGTCCACACCGTCCATACGGCGATTGTCCCGCGCCCGGACCCTTTACGGCGCACCGCCCGGTGTGGGGTAAAGTGCTGTTCGCGCGATCGCACGGCGAACACCGTGCGCGGCGCACCGGGACGTGGCGCAGCTTGGTAGCGCACTTGACTGGGGGTCAAGGGGTCGCAGGTTCAAATCCTGTCGTCCCGACCAGCTTCACGGCAGGTCGGAAGCCGCTTTCTCGTCATCGAGAAGGCGGCTTCGGTGCGTTCGGGGACCGTCGCCGGTCCCGTCGGCCGCCTTCGCCGTCCGGAAAACGCCCTTGCCCTGAAGCGCACTTCAAGCGCAGGACTCCCGTGCGAGCCGGAGGACACCGGCCGAACGGGAGGATCCCGCATGAAGTACCGCACCATAGGCACCGACCCGGCCACCCGGCGCGAGGTCAGTCCGTCGAGGGGTTCGCGGAACTCGTGACCGAGGGCACGGCGGGCATGCTCGGGGTGAGCAACCAGGCCGTGTGGCGGGTGGAGCGGGCCCGCGCCCTCGCCGCCGCGGCGGGACTGCCCGGCTACGAGGTGCTCCAGTACCGGCACAGTCATCTGCGCCCACGGTCCGACGTCCCCAGCGAGCCCTTCCCGGACGGCGGCCTCGGTCACGCCGGCGCCGAACTCCTCGGCTGTCTGCGGGCCGAGCCCGATCTCACCCTGGTCGCCTACTCGCCGCTGCTCACCGGCGCCTACGTACGGCAGGACAAGCCCCTGCCGCCGGACTACGACCACCCGGGCACCCCGGCCCGGCTCACCGTGCTGCGCGAGGTCGCCCGCCAGACCGGCGCGAGCGTCAACCAGGTAGTGCTGGCCTGGCAGTTGGGCGGGGAGCTGCCGACCGTCCCGCTGGCCGGGGCGTCGTCGGTGGCGCAGTGGGAGGAGAACCTGGCCGCCGTCGACCTGGAGCTGACCGTGGACCAGCGCTCCCGGCTGGGGGCCGCGCACTGACGAGGCGGGCGCCGGCCGGGGCGCCCCGCGGCGGTCACCCCGGGGGCAAGGGGGGAGGCTACGCTGAGATCATGCCGCCCAACCGCCGCACCGCCAGACAGGCCGACCTGCTGGAACGCCTCGTCGCGCTACTGACGGCGGAGGGGTTCTCGGACCTCACCCTGGACGACCTCGCCGAACGGCTGCGCTGCTCCAAGACGACCCTGTACCAGCTCGCCCGCAGCAAGCAGGGGCTGGTCGTGGAGGCCGTCAAGCACTACTTCCGCGGGGCCACCGAGGCGGTCGAGAAGCGGGTGGCGCAGACCGTCGACCCCTCGGACCGTGTCCGCGTCTACCTGACCGCCGTGGCCGAACAGCTGCGCCCGCTCTCACGCCGGTTCCTCGACGACGTGGCGGACTTCCCGCCGGCCCGCGAGGTGTACGAGGCCAACACGCGGATGGCCGCGGAGCGGGTGCGCCGGCTGATCGCGGAAGGCGTCTCGGACGGCGCCTTCCGCGAGGTGCACACGGCGTTCGTCGGCGAGGTCGCCGCCGCGACCATGCGCCAGATCCAGCAGGGCGAGCTCAAGAGCCGCACCGGGCTGACCGACGCGGAGGCCTACGAACAGCTCGCGTCGCTCATCGTGCACGCCGTCTCCTCCTGAAGCGGATCTCCTCCTGACGCGGGCCGAAGCGGACCGTAGGGGACCGGAGCGGACCGAAGCGGGCCGGAGCGGACGCGTTCCGGCCGCGGTCGGGTGCCGGTCACCGCGCCATTGCCGTACTGTGAATGATACGTTCGTACGCACTCCAGTATCACTTCCAGTACTCACCGGTACTCCTACGTGGAGGTCACCATGCCTGCCACTCGTGCCCTGCCGACCGAGGAAGCCGTCGAGCTCATCCAGCTCACGCGCACCCTCGCCGCCAAGGAACTCGCACCCCGGGTCGCCGACGCGGAGGCGGACGGGGCGTTCCCCCGGGACGTCTTCCGCACCCTCGGGCGCAGCGGCCTGCTCGGGCTGCCCTTCGCCGAGGAGGACGGCGGGGCGGACCAGCCGTACGAGGTCTACCTCCAGGTGCTGGAGGAGGTCGCCGCGGTCTGGTCGAGCGTCGCCGTGGGCATCTCCGTGCACGCTCTGTCCTGCTTCCCGCTGGCCCGTTTCGGCACCGAGGAGCAGCGGCGCAGGTGGCTGCCGGACATGCTGGGCGGTGAGCTGCTCGGCGCGTACTGCCTGTCCGAGCCGCACGCCGGATCCGACCCGGCGGCCATGCTCACCCGCGCGGTGCGCGAGGGCGACGAGTACGTGCTCAACGGCACCAAGGCCTGGACCACGCACGGCGGTTACGCCGACTTCTACACGGTCATGGCCCGCACCTCCGACGACCGGGCGCACGGCATCTCCTGCTTCCTGATCCCGGCCGGCACCCCGGGACTCAGCGCCGACCCGCCGGAGCGGAAGATGGGCCTGACGGGCTCGGCGACCGCGACCATGCGGCTGGAAGACGTCCGGGTGCCCGTCGAGCGCCGGATCGGGCAGGAGGGGCAGGGGCTGAAGATCGCGCTCGCCTCCCTCGACTGCGGCCGGCTGGGTATCTCGGCCGTCGCCACCGGCCTCGCCCAGGGGGCCCTCGACCACGCGGTGCGTTACGCGCGGGACCGGGAGACCTTCGGCAAGCCGATCATCGAGCACCAGGGACTGGCGTTCGTGCTCGCCGACATGGGCGCCGCGATCGAGTCGGCGCGGGCCACCGCGCTGTCCGCCGCCCGGTTGAAGGATCTCGGCCTGCCCTTCACACGGGAGGCGTCGATCGCCAAACTCGTGGCCACGGACAACGCCATGAAGGTGACCACGGACGCCGTGCAGGTCCTCGGGGGGTACGGATACACCCGCGACTTCCCGGTGGAGCGCTATATGCGCGAAGCCAAGGTCATGCAGATCTTCGAAGGAACCAACCAGATCCAGCGCATGATCATCTCCCGTGCGCTGGACCGTGACGAGGGCGGTGTGCTCACCGTCCTCGGCAAGGAGTGATGATGCAGCTCGAGAACACCGCCGCCCTTGTCACCGGCGGTGCGTCCGGCCTCGGCGCGGCCACCGCGAAGGCCCTCGCCGAGGGCGGCGCCCGGGTCTTCGCCCTCGACCTCAAGGACGGCATCGACAAGGCACCCGAGGTGCCCGGCGTGACCTATGTGCCCGCCGACGTCACCGACCCCGAGCAGGTCGGCGCCGCCGTCGCCACCGCGGCGGGCTCCGGTGTCCCGCTGCGCACGGTCGTCAACTGTGCCGGTATCGGCCCGTCCGCGCGGATCCTCGGCAAGAAGGGCGTCCACGACCTGGGCCTGTACGCCAAGGTGATCCAGATCAACCTGGTCGGCACCTTCAACGTGCTCGCGCTCGCCTCGGAGGCCATCGCCGCGACCGAGGCCGACGAGAACGGGCAGCGGGGTGTCATCGTCAACACCGCCTCCATCGCCGCGTACGACGGACAGATCGGCCAGGCCGCCTACGCCTCCTCCAAGGGCGGAGTCGTCGGCCTGACCCTGCCCGCCGCCCGCGACCTCGCCCAGTACGGGATCCGGGTGTGCACCATCGCCCCGGGCATCGTGGAGACGCCGATGCTGGCGACGGTGTCGGAGGAGTTCCGCGCCTCGCTCGCCGAGGGGGTGCCCTTCCCGCGCCGCCTGGCCCGGCCCGAGGAGTACGCCCGGCTGGCCCTGGCGATCGTCGACCACGACTACCTCAACGGCGAGACCATCCGCATGGACGGCGCGCTGCGGATGGCCCCGAGGTAGCTCCCGGGCCGTTCCCGGCGGTCCTCAGGGTCTGACCAGCAACTGGAAGTCGAACGCGTACCGGGACGCACGGTAGATGTGCGTCCCGTACTCGACCGGCCGGCCGGTGTCGTCGTACGCCGTGCGCTGCATGGTCAGCAGGGCCGCCCCCTTCTTCTCGGCCAGCAGCTCGGCCTCCTCGGCGGTGGCGGAGCGGGCGCCGATGGTCTGGCGGGCGCTGTGCAGGGTGATGCCGGCCGAACGCAGCAGCCGGTACAGGCCGGTCGACTCCAGGCGTTCCGTGGCGAGGTCCAGGAGCGCCGGGGGCAGGTAGTTGCACAGGAAGGCCACCGGCTGTCCGTGCGTGGCGCGCAGCCGCTCCAGAAGGGTGACCTCACTGCCCTCCGGGACGCCGAGCGCGGCGGCCACGGCGGCGGTCGCCGGCACGTGCTCGTTGCGGACGACATGGGTGGTGGGTCCTTGTCCGGCGGCCTCCAGGTCGTCGTAGAGGCTGCTCAGTTCCAGCGGCCGTTTCACCTGGCTGTGCACGACCTGGGTGCCGACTCCCCGCCGGCGCACCAGGAGTCCCTTGTCGACCAGGGACTGGATGGCCTGGCGGACCGTCGGGCGGGACAGGCCGAGGCGGGTCGACAGGTCGATCTCGTTGCCGAGGAGGTTGCCCGGGGCGAGCGCTCCCTGTTCGATCGCCGCCTCCAGCTGCTGGGCGAGCTGGTAGTAGAGCGGCACGGGGCTGGTGCGGTCCAGGGCGAAGTGCAGCAGGTCGAGCGCGGAGCCGGGCACGGCACGTGATCGGTCGCCGGTCTTCGCCATCGGGGCACCTCCTCGGGTCGGTGGGGTCGGGTGGGAGAACGGTTGGGGGCGGACGGGCGGGTGGACCGGATCAGCCGGGTGGGCCGGGTCTGCCGGTGACGGGGAGTCCCCCGGTTCGTCTGCCGGTCCCGGGCCCCGTTCCGGCCCCGGTCCCGGTCCCGGCCCTCAGGGTCAACTCCCGCCGGGCGAGGGCGACACGGTCCTTAGTGAACGTCTCCGTGCGGGCGAGGGGTACGTCCGGTCGCAAGGGGTAGAGATCGATCCCGGTACGACCCATCGTGATCACGTCCCGTGGCGGAGCCGGCTCGGCCATGTGCGACGCTCCTCACGGTGATCGTGGGCCTGCGTCTCCCAGGTGTAGGTCCAGGGGACCCGCACTGTCAAGACTTTGTACTTACATTCGGACCTGCTTGTGAAATGATGTCTTAACAAAGTATTGACAGTGAGCTCGGCAAGGGATTGGATCCGGCATCAGCAGCGCACGCCGGGTCCGAGACACCTGAACAGTCGCGGACCCGGCCCCATGGCCCCAATCTGAGTAGAAACGGGCCCCGGATCTTCGCGATCGTCTCCCCTTTTCCCGTCGTTTTCTCCGTCGCACAGTGAGGTGCAGGAAAGATGGACAGCTCTTCTTCCTCCCGTTCGAGCAGAATCGCCCCGGTCGTGGCCATGGCCGCGGCGGTGGCCCTGACCCTCGCAGGCTGCTCCAGCAGTTCCGGCGGCAAGAAGTCCGATGAGAGCGCGGACGGCGCTTCCGCGGGCAAGGCGAGCACTCCGCAGATGACGGTCGCCCTGGTGACCCACCAGTCGCCCGGCGACACCTTCTGGGACATCGTCCGCAAGGGCGCCGAGGCGGCCGCCGCCAAGGACAACGTCAAGCTGGTCTACTCCGCCGACCCGAACGCCGGGAACCAGGCCAACCTGATCCAGAACGCGATCGACCAGAAGGTCGACGGCATCGCGGTCACCCTCGCCAAGCCGGACGCGCTGAAGGACGTCATAGCCAAGGCGAAGGCCGCGAAGATACCCGTGGTCGGCCTCAACTCCGGTGTCAGCGAGTGGAAGAACCTCGGCCTGATGGAGTTCTTCGGCCAGGACGAGACCGTGGCCGGCGAGGCGCTCGGCAACAGGCTCAACTCCGAGGGCGCGAAGAAGGCCGTCTGTGTCATCCAGGAACAGGGCAACATCGGCCTCACCCAGCGCTGTGCCGGTGTGAAGAAGACGTTCTCGGGCACGACGGAGACCCTGTACGTCAACGGCACCGACATGCCGTCCGTGAAGTCGACGATCACCGCCAAGCTGAGCCAGGACAAGGCCATCGACTACGTCGTCACCCTCGGCGCCCCGTTCGCGCTGACGGCGGTGCAGTCGAAGGCCGACGCGGGCAGCAAGGCCAAGATCGCCACCTTCGACCTCAACAAGGACCTCACGAGCGCCATCGACAAGGGCACGATCGAGTTCGCCGTCGACCAGCAGCCCTACCTCCAGGGCTACCTGGCGGTCGACTCGCTGTGGCTCTACAAGAACAACGGCAACTACATGGGCGGCGGCGAGCAGCCGGTGCTGACCGGTCCGGCCTTCGTGGACAAGACCAACGTCGACGCGGTCGCCTCGTTCGCCGCGAAGGGCACCCGGTGATGAGCATGACCCACCATGCCGAGCCGGCGGTGACCACACCGCCGGCCCCCGGCCGCAAGGAGAGCGACGGCCGGACCAAGCAACGCCCGCTGGCCCTGCGGCTGTTGGCCCGCCCCGAGGTGGGGGTGTTCCTGGGCGCGGTCGCGGTGTACGTGTTCTTCCTGATCTCGGCTCCGCCGGTGCGTGACGGCAGTTCGATGGCCAACATCCTGTACCAGTCGTCGACGATCGGGATCATGGCGCTGCCCGTGGCGCTGCTGATGATCGGCGGCGAGTTCGACCTGTCGGCCGGTGTCGCCGTCATCACCTCGGCGCTCACCGCGTCCATGCTCAGCTACCAACTCACCATGAACGTGTGGGTCGGTGTGGTGGTCGCCCTGCTGGTGTCCCTCGGGATCGGCTTCCTCAACGGCTGGATGGTCGTCAAGACCGGGCTGCCGAGCTTTCTGATCACGCTGGGCACGTTCCTGATCCTGCAGGGCGTGAACCTCGCGGTGACCAAGCTGGTCACCACCAACGTGGCCACCGACGACATCAGTGACATGGACGGCTTCGGCCAGGCCAAGAAGGTCTTCGCCTCGTCCTTCGACGTCGGCGGCGTACAGGTCAAGATCACCATCGTGTACTGGCTGGTCTTCGCGGCCATTGCCACCTGGGTCCTGCTGCGCACCAAGTACGGCAACTGGATCTTCGCGGTCGGCGGCAACAAGGAGTCGGCGCGGGCGGTCGGTGTGCCCGTGACGTTCACCAAGATCTCGCTGTTCATGCTGGTCGGTTTCGGTGCCTGGTTCGTCGGGATGCACCAGCTGTTCACGTTCAACACCGTGCAGTCCGGCGAGGGCGTCGGCCAGGAGCTGATCTACATCTCCGCGGCCGTCATCGGCGGCTGTCTGCTGACCGGCGGTGCCGGCTCGGCGATCGGCCCGGTCTTCGGGGCGTTCATGTTCGGGATGGTGCAGCAGGGCATCGTCTACGCGGGCTGGAACCCCGACTGGTTCAAGGCCTTCCTCGGCGTCATGCTCCTGGGCGCCGTCCTGATCAATCTGTGGGTCCAGCGCACGGCCACCCGGAGGTGACCCGAATGACCACCGACGGAACCGGCACGCACGGCGCCATCCTCGCGGACACGGCCCCCGAGGGCGGTGACAGTCCGCTCGTCGAACTGCGTAACGCGGGCAAGTCCTACGGCAACATCCGTGCCCTGCACGGCGTCGACCTCGCCGTCCGCCCGGGCCAGGTGACCTGTGTCCTCGGCGACAACGGCGCCGGCAAGTCCACCCTCATCAAGATCGTCTCGGGGCTGCACCAGCACACCGAGGGCGAGTTCCTCGTCGACGGCCACCCCGTGCGCTTCTCGACCCCGCGCGAGGCCCTCGACAAGGGCATCGCCACCGTCTATCAGGACCTGGCGACGGTCCCGCTGATGCCGGTCTGGCGCAACTTCTTCCTCGGCTCCGAACTCACCAAGGGCCCCTGGCCGGTGCGCCGTCTCGACATCGAGAGGATGAAGCAGACCGCCGACGAGGAACTGCGCAACATGGGCATCGTCCTCGACGACCTCGAACAGCCCATCGGCACGCTGTCGGGCGGCCAGCGCCAGTGCGTGGCCATCGCCCGCGCCGTCCACTTCGGCGCCCGCGTCCTCATCCTGGACGAGCCCACCGCCGCCCTCGGCGTCAAGCAGTCCGGGGTCGTGCTCAAGTACATCGCCGCCGCCCGCGACCGCGGCCTCGGCGTCATCTTCATCACCCACAACCCCCACCACGCCTACATGGTCGGCGACCACTTCAGCGTCCTGCGCCTGGGCACCATGGAACTCTCCGCCTCCCGCGACCAGGTCAGCCTCGAGGAACTCACCAACCACATGGCCGGCGGTACCGAACTCGCCGCCCTCAAGCACGAGTTGGCCCAGGTGCGGGGAGTCGACGTCGAGGAGCTCCCGGAGGAGAAGGACCTCACCGCGCCCGTGGCGAGTCCTGGGGAGAGGATGCCCTGACATGGCGAACGTTCTCGACCGCATCCGGGTCGGCTCGGCCCCCGACTCCTGGGGCGTGTGGTTCCCGGACGACCCCCGGCAGGTGCCCTGGGAACGGTTCCTGGACGAGGTCGCCGAGGCCGGCTACTCCTGGATCGAACTCGGCCCCTACGGCTATCTGCCGACCGACCCGGCCCGTCTCACCGACGAGGTGGCCCGGCGGGGACTGCGCGTCTCGGCCGGGACGGTCTTCACCGGCATGCACCGCGGCCCGTCCGTCTGGGAGTCCACCTGGGCGCATGTGAGTCAAGTGGCCGCGCTCACCCGGGCGATGGGCGCGCGGCACCTCGTCGTCATCCCGTCCTTCTGGCGGGACGACAAGACGGCCGAGATCCTGGAACCGCCGGAGCTGACGGGCGAACAGTGGGCCCACCTCACCAAGGGCATGGAGCGGCTGGGCCACGAGGTGAAGGAGACGTACGGGCTGGACCTCGTCGTCCATCCGCACGCCGACACACACATCGACACCGAGGACCACGTCGAGCGCTTCCTGGACTCCACCGACGGCGAACTGGTCAACCTCTGCCTGGACACCGGTCACTACGCCTACTGCGGCGGGGACAGCCTCGAGCTGATCGAGAACTACGGCGAACGCATCGGCTACCTCCACCTCAAGCAGGTCGACCCGGCGGTCCTCGCCGACGTGGTCCGGGACGGGGTGCCGTTCGGTCCGGCCGTGCAGCGCGGAGTGATGTGCGAACCGCCCTCCGGTGTACCGGAGTTGGAGCCGATCCTGATCGCGGCGCAGCGCCTCGGCGTCGAGCTGTTCGCGATCGTGGAACAGGACATGTACCCGTGCGAGCCGGACCGGCCGCTGCCCGTCGCGGTGCGCACCCGGAAGTTCCTGCGCTCCTGCGGAGCCTGACCGGGGGACCGGATCACCAGGCGCGTCGCGCCGTCGCCGACAGGCGGCGGCGCGCCCGCGCTCGTATCGTGGTGGTGATGGGCCGCATGCGGCCCGTGCCCCCTGGTGCGGCTGTGGCCTGCGGCGGAACCTCCTCATACGGGAGCGAGCCCATGACACACTCGTGTATCCGACTGCGCAGGGGGATCGTCGTCGCCGCCGCCGTGGGGGCGCTGGTGGTGCCGGCCGCGGGCGGGGTGATGGCCGTGCCCGCCTCGGCCGCCACGGCGGTCACCGGCACCGAGCCGCCCTCGCCGTCCTCGTCCGGGGACGGCGTCGTCGAACTCACCCCGGCCGTGCAGAAGCAGGTCGACGACGCAGTGCAACGGGTGATGAAGCAGGCGAGCATCCCCGGCGTGTCCGTCGGCATCTGGACGCCCGGCAAGGGCGAGTACGTGAAGTCCTTCGGTGTCGCCGACAAGAGCACCGGGCGGGAGATGGACCCCGGTCTCTACATGCGCATCGGCAGCGAGACCAAGACGTTCACCGTCACCTCGATCCTCCAGCTGGTCGACGAGGGGAAGATCGGCCTCGACGACACCATCGGCGAGTACATCGACGGCGTACCGAACGGCGACAAGATCACCCTGCGTCAGCTGGCCGGCATGCGCAGCGGACTGTTCAACTACTCGGCGGACGAGGACTTCTTCAAGGCGCTGACCTCCGACCCGCAGCGGCCGTTCACCCCGCAGCAGCTGCTCGACTACTCGTTCAAGCACCCCGTGCTGTTCCCGCCGGGCGAGAAGTTCTACTACTGCAACACCAACCTGATCCTGCTCGGCCTGGTCGTCGAGCAGATGAGCGGTCAGCATCTCAACGACTACATCCAGGACCACATCCTGGACCCGGCGGGCCTCGACCACACGCTGTTCCCGACCGGCAACGAGTTCCCGGCCCCGCACTCCCAGGGCTACACGAACCAGACCGCGACCGGGAAGGTCGAGGACAGCGCCGACTGGGACCCGTCCTGGGGCTGGGCGGCCGGCGCGATGATCTCCCGGCTGGACGACCTGCGGATCTGGGCGCGTACCGTGGCCACGGGTGTGCTGCCCGACGGCGAGCGGATGGTCAGCCCGGCCACCCAGAAGCAGCGCCTGATCACCCCGCCGACGCCCATTCCGGGCGCCGGCTACGGTCTCGGCATCTTCAACGTGCAGGGCTGGATCGGCCACAACGGCTCGCTGCCCGGCTACGAGTCCCTGACCATCTACCTGCCGTCGGCACGGGCGACCCTCGTCGTCGTGCTCAACACCGATATCAACTACAAGAACGAGGAACCCAGCACCCTGTTCGGCGACGCGATCACCACGATCATCTCCCCGGACCACATCTTCAACCTGCCCGCGGAACCAGCGGCGAGGTGAGGACGTTCAGACAGGTACCAGGTATGTGCGGTCGGGGACGGGGAGGGTGAGATGCAGGAGGAAGAGCAGGCCGGCACCGCGGAGGGCCGGCGCCGGGCCCGGTTCGGCGCGCTGCCCGAGCGAGTACGCCCGCAGGACATGGTCGAGGAGCGGCCGGCCACCCCGCGTGACCCGGCCCGGGACGCCTACGACCCGGACGAGTTCGCGGTCCGCTACGGCCTGTGAGCCGCTGAGGGCGACCGGGGAACACCTCTCCCCGGTCGCCCTCGCGCGCGGATGTGCCGGGCTCAGGAGGCGCGGACCTCCGCGATCGTCACCGGCCGGTGCTCGTGCAGGGACAGCGTGCACGCCTCCGCGATCCAGCCCGCCTCCAGGGCGTCCTCGATCGTGCAGGGCGAGGTCCGGGTGCCGGCCACGACCTCGGTGAACGCGGTGAGTTCGGCGCGGTAGGCGGCGGTGAAGCGGTCCATGAAGAAGTCGTGCGGGGTACCGGCCGGGAAGGTCACGCCGGGCTCCACCGAACGCAGCGGCAGCTTGTCCTCCAGGCCGACGGCGATCGAGTCCGTGAAGCCGTGGATCTCCATGCGGACGTCGTAACCCCGGGCGTTGTGACGGGAGTTGGAGACCACCGCGATCGTGCCGTCGTCGAGGGTGAGGATCGCTCCGGTGGTGTCGGCGTCACCCGCCGCCTTGATGTAGTCGGCGCCCCGGTTGCCGCCGACCGCGTACACCTCCGTCACCTCACGGCCGGTGACCCAGCGGATGATGTCGAAGTCGTGCACGGAGCAGTCCCGGAAGATGCCCCCGGAGGCGGCGACGTACGCGGCCGGCGGCGGGGCCGGGTCGAGCGTGGTCGAGCGGACCGTGTGCAGTTTGCCCAGCTCGCCGGCCGTCACCGCCGCCCGCGCGGCGACGAAGCCCGCGTCGAAGCGGCGGTTGTAGCCGATCTGGATGGGGACGGCACTGCCCCGGACGGCCTTGAGCACCTCCACGCCCTCGCTCATGGTCTTCGCGACGGGCTTCTCGCAGAAGACCGGGATGCCCGCCTCGACGGCGGCCAGGATCAGGCCCGGGTGGGCGTCCGTCGCCGCCGCGACCACGACGCCGTCCACCCCGGCGGCCAGCACGGCCTCGGGGGAGTCCGCGACCTCGGCGCCGAACCGCTCGGCGGCCTTCTTGGCGGCTTCCGCGAAGGGGTCGGCCACGACGAGCGACCCGACGGCGTCGAGTCCGGAGAGGGTCTCGGCGTGGAAGGCGCCGATGCGGCCGAGGCCGAGGATTCCGATGCGCATGCGCTCCGCTGCTTTCCGTGATTTTGGTTGCTGTCGGTTGCTGGGGCTCTGCCCCAGGCCCCGTCGCCCTTCGGGCTCGTCCTCAATCGCCGGACGGGCTCAGAATGCCTGGGCCGGGCCCAAATGCCCGGGTGGGCTCAGTGCCTGGCTGGCTCTGAGCGCCTGGACGGGATTCAATTTGTCCGGCTGGCTCAGAGTGGCTGGGCGGGATTCCATTTGTCTGGCTCAGAGTGGCTGGGCGGGGTCGGAGGGATCAGGCGGGCTCGGGGGGTTCAGTCCAGGCCGCCCAGGACGTTCTGGTCCCAGTCGATCACTGATCCGGTGACCACGCCCGACCGCTCGGACAGCAGGAACACCACGAAGTCGGCGATCTCGTCCGGCTGGCCCAGCTTGCCCATCGGCAGTCGTGCGGCGGCCTGCTCGCGCCAGTCGTCCCCGGCGCCGTGGAAGGCCTTCTGTGTCGCGTCCTCGCCCTCGGTGGCCGTCCAGCCGATGTTGAGGCCGTTGATCCGGACCCGGTCGAAGCGGTGCGCGTGCGCCGCGTTGCGGGTCAGGCCGATCAGGCCGGCCTTCGCGGCGACGTACGGCGCGAGAAACGGCTGACCGCCGTGGGCCGAAGAGGTGATGATGTTGACGACCGTGCCGGACGCCTCGCGGGCCAGCATGTCCGCGACGGCCGCCTGCATGGCGAAGAACGGCGCCTTCAGGTTGATCGCGATGTGCTGGTCGAACAGCTCGGGCGTGGTGTCGAGCAGCGTGCCCCGGGAGGTCAGCCCCGCCGAGTTCACCAGGCAGTCGACGCGGCCGTAGGAGGCCACCGTGTCGGCCACCGCCCCCTTCGCCTGCCCGGCGTCGGAGAGGTCGGCCCGGACGAAGAGCGCCTTGCCGCCGGCGGCGGTCAGCTCCGCCACCAGCGCCTCGCCCGGCTCCGGCCGCCGTCCGGTGACGGCGACCAGGGCGCCCTCGCGGACGGCGGCCCGGGCGATGGCCGCGCCGACGCCCTGGCTGCCGCCGTTGACGAGGACGACCTTGTCGTCGAGAAGTCCCATGGAGGGGAGGTCCTTTCAGCTCGCGCGCCGCAGGGCGTAGGCCCGCAGCTCGTTCCGGAGTGCCTGCGGGGTCCACTCCTCGTGCAGCGCCCGCCGTACGAGGTCCGCCTGCGCGGGCGGGGCGAGGCCGTCGACCGGCGGGTCGCCGTCGAGGTTGGTGGGGAAGGGATAGCCCTCGGCGCTCGCGGCGACGACATGCTCCAGCCACTCCTCGCCCACGCCCTGCGCCCGGCGCTCCAGCAGCACGGGGTAGACCGCGTTCGCCACCGCCTCCCGGTCCACCGTCTCCATCGCGCGTCCGAAGGCCGAGGACACCTGGAGCAGGTTGGCCATCCGGCGTACGTCGGTGGTGCGGTTGGTGCCGGCGGCGTGGAAGACGGCCGGGTTGAAGAAGGCGGCGTCGCCCTTCGCCAGCGGCAGTTGGACCCGGTTCTTCTCGAAGTACTCCTGGAACTCGGGCCGTCGCCACGCCAGGTAGCCGGGCTCGTACGTCTGTGAGTACGGCAGGTACAGCGTGGGCCCGGACTCCACGGGCATGTCGCCGTGCGCGACCGCGCCCTGGAGGGTGAGCACGGGGGAGAGCCGGTGGACGTGCGCCGGGTAGGCGGCGGCCCTCGCGTCGGAGAGGAAGCCGAGGTGGTAGTCGCGGTGCACGCTCTGCGCCTGGCCGCCCGGGTTGACCACGTTGACCTGGGACGTCATCTGGTAGCCCGGGCCGAGCCAGGCCCGCGAGACCAGCGCCAGGATGTCGTTGGCGTAGTAGTCGGCGAACGCCTGCGGGTCACGCAGGGCGGCCTTCTCCAGGGCGTTCCAGACGCGGTCGTTGGCGCCGGGCCTCGCGAAGTGGTCGCCGGCGGTCGCGCCCGAGGCACGCTGCTCGGCGATGAGCGCGTCGAAGACGGCGGTGGCCCGGTCGACGACCGCCGGATCGGGGAAGGCGTCGCGGAAGACGACGACTCCGGGGCCGTCGCTCAGGGCCCGCACCAGCTCGGCGCGGACCGCGCGGTCCGTTCCGGGGGCGCGCAGCCGTTCACTGTCGTAGACGAGGACGTTCCCCTGCACCGCCGAGGCGTGCGGGAAGTCGGCGAGGTCGGTGGTGCGCTCGACGAGCGGGCGGAAGGTGTCGAGGTCGCAGTCCTGCTCGGTCAGCCAGGCGTGACCTCGCACGGAGGTGAAGGACATCGTCGTCCCTTCGATGGCAATGGCGGCTCAGTGCTGCCATTCTTGTCATGACAAACCCGTCGAACAACCAGCAGGCGGCCATCAAAAACCCCTCAAGCAGATCCCGGAGGAGCTTTCCGTGGGCCACCCCTTCCCCATCCGGGAGATCGCACGTCAGGCGGGTCTGAGCGAGGCGACCGTCGACCGGGTGCTGAACGGCAGGGGAGGGGTGCGGGACTCCACCGTGCAGGAGGTCCAGCGCGCCATCGCCGACCTGGACCGGCAGCGCACCCAGGTCAGGCTCGTCGGGCGCACCTTCATGGTCGACATCGTCATGCAGGCGCCGGAACGGTTCAGCACCGCCGTCCGGGCCGCCCTGGAGGCCGAGCTGCCGTCCCTGCACCCGGCCGTGCTGCGCTCCCGCTTCCACTTCCGGGAGACCGGACCGGTCCAGGAGCAGGTCGCCACCCTCGACCGGATAGCCCGGCGCGGCTCGCAGGGGGTCATCCTCAAGGCGCCGGACGTACCCGAGACCAATGCCGCCGTGGGCCGGCTGGTCGCCGCCGGGATCCCGGTCGTCACCCTGGTCACGGATCTGCCGGCCAGCGCCCGTCTCGCCTACGTCGGCATCGACGACCGGGCCGCCGGCGCCACCGCCGCCTACCTCATGGGCCAGTGGCTCGGTGACCGCCCCGGCAATGTGCTCACCAGCCTGAGCAGCGGCTTCTTCCGCAACGAGGAGGAGCGCGAGATGGGTTTCCGCAGTGTGATGCGGGCCCGCGATCCCGAGCGCACGCTGGTCGAGATCGCCGAGGGGCAGGGGCTGGACGCCACGCAGTACGAGCTCGTCCGGGCCGCGCTGGAACGCGATCCGGACATCCGTGCCGTCTACTCCATCGGCGGGGGCAATGACGCCACCCTGCGCGCCTTCGCCGACCTCGGCCGTGAGTGCGACGTGTTCGTCGCGCACGACCTCGACCACGACAACACCCGGCTGCTGCGCGGCCACCGGCTGTCCGCCGTCCTCCACCACGACCTGCGCCGAGACGTGCGCGAGGCCTGCCACACCGTGATGCGGGCGCACGGCGCGCTGCCGCCGGCCGGGCCCCCGCTGCCGTCGGCGATCCAGGTGGTCACCCCGTACAACATGCCGCCCCCGCCCGCGGCCGGCTGACACCGGGCGCGGGCGCGGGCGGGGGTGGGACGGGACGCGGGCTCCACGGGCCTCTCGGGGCACGCCCGGTGCTTGCTCAGTGCCGCGGTGCCGGCGTCCCGGCCGCCGGGGCGAGGCGCGCCGCGCCGCGGTACATGCACACGCCCAGGGCCAGCAGCCAGTAGCTGAGGACGGCACCCATCAGGGCGGTGGTGCCCCAGCCGTTCGCCGCGTAGAAGAACGCGGGATCGTTGCCGAAGAACAGCGACGGCACGAAGGCCAGGTTGATCCCGGCCAGGACGTACGCCGAACGGCCGGTCCAGCGCGGCAGCAGACGGGTGCGGCCGACGGCGAGGCCGAGCGCGGTCAGGAAGAGCGCCAGCATGAGCCGGGAGATCGACCCGTAGAGGATGTAGGTGCCACTGACGTCGATGGTCGGGTCGATGGGGTGGTCGACGGCGATGACCGCGCCGGCCTCGAGCCCCATCGAGACCAGGGTGACCGTGGTGTAGACGAGGCCTGCGGCGAAGGCGAGCGAGCCGGCCCACGCACGGTCCGGGGCCACCCGGGCGACCAGCTCCCGGAACGCCGTCACGAACACCACCAGGGAGGCCAGCGCGACGATCCCGACGAGCAGCCGGGACAGCACGTTGGCGTCCGGCGGCGGGCCCGAGTAGAGGAAGTACAGCGGCACTTGGACGATGAGGGCGAGCGCGGCGACGACGGCGGCGAGGCCGGTCAGACGACGGGCGACGGCTTCGGACATGGGGATCCCCCGGGTGCTCCGTGTGGCGGGTTCGGTGCCGGCGGCCATGTGCTCGTGCACGTGTGCGCCGACCCCTGAAGCCTGCCGTTCCCGGGGCGCGCCGTCCCTGGCCTTGAGAACCGGATCGGGGGTGGTCCTGTCGCCACCCCTACGGGTGCACGTCCACCCAGGAACCGCTCTCCGCGGAGCGTGTCATCGCCTCCAGCACGGTCGCGCTGTGCACCGCGTCCGCGAGCGTCGCCCCGTAGGGGGTGCCTTCGGCGACCGAGCGCAGGAAGCGGTAGGCCTCCACCACCTTGAGGTCGTCGTACCCCATGGCGTTCGCCGCGCCCGGCTGGAAGGCGCCGAACTCGCCGTCGCCCGGGCCTACGTACACCGTGCTGACGGGCTGGTCCTGGTACGTGGTGCCGCGGCTGACGCCGAGCTCGTTCATCCGCCGGAAGTCCCAGAACACGCCGCCCCTGGTGCCATGCACCTCGAAGCCGTAGTTGTTCTGCTCGCCGACCGAGACCCGGCAGGCCTCCAGCACGCCCCGGGCGCCCGAGGCGAAGCGCAGCAGGCAGTTGACGTAGTCCTCGTTCTCGACCGGGCCGAGTTCGCCGCCGACGGCGAGACTGTGGCCCGCCGTCGCTCCCGTCGGGCGGGCCCGCTCGGGGACGAAGACCGCCGTGTCGGCCGTCAGGGACGTGATGTCGCCGAGCAGGAATCGGGCCAGGTCCACGCCGTGCGAGGCCAGGTCGCCCAGCACTCCGCTGCCGCCCCGCTCCCGCTCGTACCGCCAGGTCAGGGCGCCGTCGGGGTGGGCCGCGTAGTCGCTGAAGAGGCGGACGCGGACGTGGGTGACCGTGCCGAGCTCACCGGAGGCGATCAGGTCGCGGGCGGCTTCCACGGCGGGCGCGTTGCGGTAGTTGAAGCCGACCGCGCCCTGTACGCCCGCCTGGGCCACCGCGTCCGCCACCGCCCGGGCGTCCGGGGGAGCGAGGCCCACCGGCTTCTCGATCCAGATGTGTTTGCCGGCCTCCGCCATCGCGACCCCGATCTCGCGGTGCAGGAAGTTCGGCGCGGTGATGCTGACGGCCCGCACCCGTGGGTCGGCCGCCACCTCGCGCCAGTCCCGGGTGGCGGAGGCGAAGCCGAACTGCTCCGCGGCCTGGTCGGCCCGGCCGGGCACCTCCTCGGCGACGCTCACCAGCTCCGGCCGCAGCGCCAGCCGCGGGTAGTGGTGCCGTACGCGCGCGTACGCCTGGGTGTGCACGCGGCCCATCCAGCCGAACCCGACGACGGCCACTCCCAGCGCATCCACCATGGCAGTCACCACAGCCCTTCCTTGGACCGCTCCATCCACTGACCAGGCCACCCTGTGGGCCTTCTGCCCAGGGTGTCAAGGGTTCCCAGGCCCTTTGACAACCGGTGCGCCACATGGAACGGTCCAATCATGAGGCCACCGACCATCCGTGATGTCGCCGACCGGGCCGGGGTGTCCAAGTCACTGGTCTCGCTGGTGCTGCGCGGCTCCGACCAGGTGCGTGCCGAGAAGCGGGAGGCCGTCCTGCGGGCCGTGCGAGAGCTGGGCTACCGGCCCAACGAGGCGGCCCGCAGTCTCGGTGAGCAGCGCACCGTGCCCGACCCCCGCCCCCGCTCGGCCGGGGGGAACCCCATGGTCGGCGTCCTGCTGCACGATCTGCGCAACCCCTGGTACGTCGACCTCCTGGACGGCCTCAACTCCCTGCTGCACGCGAGCGGCCTGCACATGCTGCTGGCCGACGCGCGGCTGCACCGGCGCGTCGGCCAGGACCCGGCCGGGCCCTTCCTGGACCTGGGAGCGGACGGTCTCGTCGTGGTCGGCACGCTGCCCGACCCGGCGGCCCTGGAGACCGTCGCCGCCCGGATGCCGGTCGTGGTCGCGGCGGCCCGGGAGCCGGTGCCGGCCGGGGTGGACCTGGTGGCGAACGACGACGAGCGCGGCGCCCGCCTGGTCACCGAGCACCTCGTAGGGCTCGGCCACCGCCGCATCGCCCACCTGGCGGGCTACGGTGCCGTCGCCGACCTGCGCCGGCGCGGCTTCGAGGCCACCATGCGGGCGGCGGGGCCGGACCGTGCGGCGCTGGTCGAGGCGGGGGACATGACCGAGGAGGGCGGCTACCGGGCCACGGTGCGGCTGCTCGCCCGCGCCGACCGGCCCACGGCCGTGTTCGCCGTCAACGACATGACGGCGGTGGGGGTGCTGTCGGCGGCCGAGGAACTGGGGCTGCGCGTGCCGCGCGACCTGTCCGTGGTCGGCTACGACAACACCGGCATCTCCCGGCTGCGCCATGTGTGGCTCACGACCGTCGACGGCGCCGGCCACGAGGTCGGCCGCCGTGCCGCCCGCTGTCTGCTCGACCGCCTCGAACGGCCGGGCGGGGAGGGACGGTTGCAGCTGACCCCGCCGGTCCTGGAGGTCCGGGGGACGACGGCGCGCCCGCCCGAGGTCACAGCGTGATCGCGTAGGCCTTCCGCAGCGTCTCGTGGACCGTCCAGGTCGTCCGGTCGCCCTCGCGCAGCACCGCCATGTCGCCCGGACCGACCGTCAGGGTGGGACCGCCCTCGACCTCGATGGTCGCCGACCCGCTGATCACCACGAACAGCTCGTCCGCCTCGGTGTCGGTGACGACGCCCGGGGTGATCTGCCAGATCCCCCTGATCTGCCGGCCGTCCGCCGACTCCCACACCACCTTGCCGGTCACCTCGGGGGTCCCGGCGACGATCTGCCCCGGGTCGAGCGGCTCGGGTTCGAGGCCGGCGTCGGGGATGTGGACGACGAAGCTGTGGCGCGGAGGGCTGTCGGGACCGCTGTCGGTGCTCATGAGGCGACCCTAGCGAGGCCGTACGTCCGCCGGGCGTGGACACTGTGTGGGCTGTCGGCCCAGGTGGGAGGACACTTCGTCACGACTGGCGGCCCGTGCGGGGCGGGGTGATCGTGGTGCCCATGGCGGACGACACCGTGCCGGCGCGCGAGCCGCACCGGCACGACACGCGTGAGGCTCTCCTCTTCGGCGGTGTCTACGGCGCGGTGCTCGCGAGTTCGATGGTCGCCGCGCTCAGCCAGTACGGGCACACCTCGCGCGGCAGCCGCCGGTACGACGCCATCTGGTTGCTGGTGACCGCCTTCGCCTCGGCGCTCGCGCACGGCTACGCCCACTACATCGCCGAGCGGGGTGCGCACCGACGAGGGGACGCGCTGCGCACCCTCGTCGAGGAGTGGCCCCTTGTCGCGGCCGTGGTGCCCACCGTCCTGATCCTGGCGGGCGCCGGCTGGGGCTGGTGGCCGGCGAGCGGGGTGGAGTACGCCGCGTTCACCCTGAACATCGCCCTGCTGTTCGCCCTCGGCCTGGTCACCGCCCGCTGGTCGCGCCGCCGTTGGCCCGTCGCGGTGCTGATCGGGGCGGTCGACGCGCTGCTCGGTGTGATCGTGGTCGTGGCGAACGCGTTGATCAAGTAACCCAGTGGCCCGCGCAGTCCCACGCCGTGTCCGTCCAGTGGGAACATGGCGCGGCGGAAGCACGCGCGCAATACGGCGGACAAAATTGTTGACAATCTTGTTTCGCTAGATTTAGGTTCGACAGGCACTCACTCAGGGAGGGCAACCATGCCGAAAGAAGCCCGTCCGAGCACCGGGGAGCAGGCCAAACAGCATGCGCTCGCGCAGCTGCGGCAGGCGATCCTGCACGGCGAGATGGCACCGGCCCAGCGGCTGGTGGAGAACGAGCTCGCCGAGCAGTTCGGTGTGACGCGGGCCAGCATCCGCGCGGCGCTCATCGATCTGGAGTCCCAGGGGCTCGTCGAACGGATCCGCAACCGCGGCTCGCGGGTGCGGGTGGTGACCGTGGACGAAGCGGTCGCCATCACCGAGTGTCGCATGGTTCTCGAAGGGCTCTGCGCTTCGAAGGCGGCCGTCGCGGCCAGCGACGACCAGCTGATCGAGCTGACCGACCTCGGCACGGCCATGACCAAGGCCGTCGCCGACGGCGAGCCGGTCACCTACTCCGACCTGAACCACGAACTGCACGTCCGCATCCGGGAGTTCTCCGGCCAGCAGACCGCGCAGCAGCTGCTGGAGCGGCTGAACGCCCAACTGGTGCGCCACCGCTTCCAGTTGGCGCTCAGGCCGGGGAGGCCGCAGCAATCCCTGAACGAGCACCTGACCATGATCGAAGCGATCCGGGCCAGGGACCCCCAGGCGGCCGAGACGGCCGTCCGCGCCCACCTCACCAGCGTGATCGAGGCGCTGCGCGACTGATCACGGCTGCGCGGGGCGGGCGCCCACCTGTCACCAAGGAGATCTGAGAATGACCCAGGCCAACGCGCCCGCCAGCCCACCACGATCGACCCTCGTCGTCACCGCGCACGCCGGCGACTTCGTGTGGCGGGCGGGCGGTGCCATCGCCCTGGCCGCCTCCCGCGGGGAGAAGGTCACCATCGCGTGCCTGACCTTCGGCGAGCGCGGTGAGTCCGCCAAGGCGTGGCGCGAGGGCAGGAAGCTCGACGAGATCAAGGCGATACGCCGGGACGAGGCCGAGCGAGCCGCCGCCACCCTGGGCGCCGAGGTCCGCTTCTTCGACGCCGGCGACTACCCGCTCGTGGCCACCGCCGAGCTGACCGACCGGCTCGTCGCCGTCTACCGGGAAACCCAGCCGGACGTGGTGCTGACCCACCCCACCGAGGACCCGTACAACGGCGACCACCCGGCCGCCAACCGCATGGCGCTGGAGGCCAGGGTCCTCGCCCAGGCCATCGGCTACCCGGGCGAGGGCGAGATCATCGGCGCGCCGCCGGTCTTCTACTTCGAGCCGCACCAGCCGGAGATGAGCGGCTTCAAGCCCGAGGTGCTGCTCGACATCACCGAGGTGTGGGACACCAAGCGCGAGGCCATGGAGTGCCTCGGCGCCCAGCAGCATCTGTGGGACTACTACACCGACCTCGCCGTGCGCCGGGGCGTCCAGCTCAAGCGCAACGCGGGACCGAACCTGGGGCTGGC
Organism: Streptomyces sp. NPDC058295; assembly: GCF_042880655.1. Lineage (NCBI taxonomy): Bacteria > Bacillati > Actinomycetota > Actinomycetes > Kitasatosporales > Streptomycetaceae > Streptomyces > Streptomyces sp. NPDC058295. The sequence continues at coordinate 4,392 of NZ_JBHVYO010000002.1, read as the reverse complement.
GCACAAGACCATGGCCGAGGCGTACATGCGTCCCTACCCGCAGATCGCCAAGGAGCTGTCATGAGCGGCGTGATCGTCACCGATCCGCCGAAGGCGGAGCTGAAGGACGTCGACGCGCTGGCCGGCTTCGGCGTGGCCACGGTCGGCGAGGCGCTGGGCCGGACCGGCCTGCTGAGCCCGGAGATCCGCCCCATCCAGCAGGGCGTACGGGTCGCCGGCACCGCCGTGACCGTGCTCAGCTGGCCCGGCGACAACCTCATGATCCACGCGGCCGTCGAGCAGTGCGGCGAGGGCGACATCCTGGTCGTCACCACCACCTCCCCGTCCACCGACGGCATGTTCGGCGAGCTCTTCGCGACCGCCCTCCAGCGGCGCGGGGTGCGCGGCGTGATCACCAACGCGGGCATCCGCGACACCCAGGAGCTGCGGGACATGGGGTTCGCGGCCTGGTCGCGGGCCGTCTCCTCGCAGGGCACCGTGAAGGCCACCGGCGGCTCGGTCAACGTACCGATCGCGATCGACGGCCAGGTGATCCGTCCGGGCGACGTGATCCTCGCCGACGACGACGGCGTGGTGGTCGTCCCGCGCGAGCGTGCCCGCGCCACCGTGGCGGCGTCCGAGGCCCGCGAGGCCAAGGAGGCCCGCTCCCGTGCCGCCTTCCTCGACGGCGAACTCGGCCTGGACCGCTACGGGTTGAGGGAGACCCTGAAGCGGCTCGGCGTCGAGTACAAGACGTACGACGCGTACACGGGGGAGTCGTCGTGACCTTCGTGCCCGAGGAGCTGCCCTGTCTGCTGATGCGGGGCGGCACCTCCAGGGGCGCGTACTTTCTCGCCGACGATCTCCCCGCCGAACCGGCCTTGCGCGACGAGCTGTTGCTGCGTGTCATGGGCAGTCCGGACGCACGCCAGATCGACGGCCTGGGTGGCGCGCACCCGCTCACCAGCAAGGTGGCCGTGGTGTCGCCGTCGGCCGACCCGCACGCCGACGTCGACTACCTCTTCCTCCAGGTCGGCGTGGACCGACCGGAGGTGAGTGACCGTCAGAACTGCGGCAACATCCTCGCCGGTGTCGGCCCGTTCGCCGTGGAGCGCGGGCTCGTCGCCGCGGGGGAGGAGGAGACCGCCGTCCGCATCCGCATGGTGAACTCCGGCGACCACGCGACGGCGACCTTCCCGACGCCGGGCGGCCGCGTGGACTACACCGGCGCCGCCGAGATCTCCGGAGTGCCGGGGACGGCCGCGCCCGTGGTGATCGAGTTCCCGCCGGGCACCGGCACGCTGCTGCCCACCGGCAACGTCCGTGACGAGATCGACGGCGTCGCGGTGACCTGCGTGGACAACGGGATGCCGACGGTGCTCATCGCGGCCACCTCCCTCAAGGTCACCGGCTACGAACTGCCCCGGGACCTGGAGGAGGACGTCGCGCTCGCCGACCGCCTGCGGAAGATCCGTCTGGCGGCGGGCCGGCTGATGGGCCTCGGCGACGTCTCGGACACCACCGTGCCCAAGCTCACGCTGCTCGCCGCGCCCCGCGGCGACGGCGCTGTCACCACCCGCACCTTCATTCCTGTGCGCTGTCACCCCTCGATCGGGGTGCTCGGCGCGGCCAGCGTCGCGGCCGGCCTGCGGATCGAAGGCAGTGTGGGGGCGGACCTGGCGAGGATCGACGCCGGCAGTGACCGAATCCGCATAGAACATCCCACCGGATTCCTGGATATCGAAAGTAGCCTCGGGGCAACCCCCGACGGTCTGCCCGCCGCCCGCCGCACCGCCGTGGTGCGCACGGCCCGAAAGATCTTCGACGGCACCGTCTTCCCCAGGTCCGCCGAGACGGCCCCCCTCTCCCCCCGCTCCCTTGGAGGTCAACGATGACTCCGCCGCTCGGCGACATCGCCCACATCGGCCATGCCCAGCTCTTCACCCCGGACCTGGACGCCAGCGTCGGCTTCTTCACGGACTACCTGGGGCTCACCGTCAACGGACAGGACGGCGACACGGTCTATCTGCGGACCTTCGACGACTACGAGCACCACAGCCTGGTGCTCACCGCCCGCGAGCAGCCCGGTCTCGGCCGGCTGGCCCTGCGCACCTCCAGCGAGGAGGCCCTGCGGCGCCGGGTCGAGGCGGTCGAGGCGGCGGGTGGCACCGGCCAGTGGGCCGAGGACGAGCCCGGTCTGGGCAAGCTGTACGTCACCACCGACCCGGACGGCCACGAGCACGCCCTGTACTGGGAGAGCGAGCACTACCGGGCGCCCGACGAGCTGAAGCCGGCGCTGAAGAACCAGCCGCAGGCCAAGCCCAACCGGGGTGTGGGCGTAAGGCGCCTGGACCACATCAACTTCCTCGCCGCCGACGTGCTCGCCAACTCCGAGTTCCAGCAGAACCTGCTGGGCGCCCGCCCCACCGAGCAGATCAGGCTCGACACGGGGAGGATCGCGGCGCGCTGGCTGACCTACACGAACAAGTCGTACGACGTCGTCTACACCTCGGACTGGACCGGCAGTTCCGGGCGGTTGCACCACATCGCGTTCGCGACGGACACCCGTGAGGACATCCTGCGCGCCGCCGATCTCGCGATCGACTCGGGCGTGTTCATCGAGACGGGCCCGCACAAGCACGCCATCCAGCAGACGTTCTTCCTGTACGTCTACGAGCCCGGCGGCAACCGCATCGAGCTGTGCAACCCGCTCACGCGCCTCGTGCTGGCCCCGGACTGGCCGCTGATCACCTGGACCGAGGAGGAGCGCCAGAAGGGGCAGGCCTGGGGTCTGCGGACCATCGAGTCGTTCCACACGCACGGCACACCGCCCGTGAGCTGAGTCTGTTTTTCGGGTGCGCAGGGCGTCGGACCAGCGGATCGACTGATTGTCGATGAGATTGTTGACAAAAGTGTTGACTCTCTCCGGGCTGATCCTTAGCGTCTTGCGCACACCGGGTCAGCCGCACGAGCCGCGCCGGCCCTCTTCACTCGTCCCCTCCAGGGAACGTCTCCTGGACGAGAGGAAAACAACGATGTCCTCCTCCCCCGCGCTGTCCGCCCGCGGCAGCAGACTGGCCCTCCTGGTCGTCGGTCTGTGCTGGCTGGCGGTGCTCTTCGACGGCCTCGACATGTTCATCTACGGCTCGGTGCTGCCGCACCTGCTGGAGACGAAGACCTTCGGCCTCACCCCGGACACGGCCGGCGACCTCGGCAGCTACGCCACCTTCGGCATGCTGATCGGCGCCCTGACGGCGGGCACCGTCGCCGACCGGATCGGGCGCAAGAAGCTGATGGTCGGCTGCGTGATCCTCTTCTCGCTCGCCTCCGGCGTGTGCGCGATGGCGGGCAGCGTCGAGGTCTTCGGCCTCGGCCGGACCCTGGCGGGCGTCGGCCTCGGCGGCCTGCTGCCCACCGCGATCAGCATGGTCTCCGACTACGCCCCGCGCGGCCGCGGCGCCATCGTCATCGGCCTGCTGATGACCGCCCACCACGCCGGCGGCATCCTCTCCGCCTACGTCGCCAAGTGGCTCATCGACCCGGTCGGCTGGCGCGCCGCCTTCTGGGTCTGCGTGCTCCCGCTGCTCTTCGCACCCGTGCTCGCCAAGCTGCTGCCCGAGTCGCTGAGCTTCCTCGTCGCCAAGGGCCGCGCCGACGAGGCCCGCGAGCTGGCCACCCGCTACGACGTCGAACTGCCCGCCGACAAGTCCGGCAAGCAGGGCGCGGCCGACCGCTGGAACGCGCTCAAGGACCTCTTCCGCGGCGGCGAGTGGACCCAGACCCTGCTGTACTGGCTGGCCTCCTTCGGCGGCCTCCTCCTCGTCTACGGTGTCGCCACCTGGCTGCCCACCCTGATGCGCGCCGAGGGCTACGAGCTGGGCTCGGCCCTGTCCTTCGTGGTCGTCTTCAACCTCGGCGGCATCGTGGGCATGCTGGTCGCCGGGCGCGCCGCCGACCGGTTCGGCGCCCCGCGCATCTCCGCGATCTGGTTCGCGCTGACCGCCGCCGGCGTGTTCCTGCTCAGCGTCCACATGCCGATGAGCGTGACGATGATCGTCGTCTTTTTCACGGGCGTCTTCCTCAACAGCGCCCAGACGATGATCTACGCGACGGTCTCCATCCGCTCCCACGCGGACAACCGGGCCACCGCCGTCGGCTGGACCTCCGGCATGGGCCGCTTCGGCGCCGTCTTCGGCCCGTGGCTGGGCGGCCAGCTGCTCGCCTCGAACAACGGCGACTGGGGCTTCACCTCGTTCGCGATCGCCGGCCTGTCGTCCATGGTCTTCATCGGTATCGCCGCGCTGCGCAGCTCGAAGCAGACTCCGCGCGGCGCCGATCAGGAGCTGGTGGGCGCGCACTGAGCGAGCGTTCGGCGCACGGCTGACACCGGGGGCAAGGACGGACGCCGGCCAC